>JAABSP010000011.1 GCA_011390345.1 Desulfobacteraceae bacterium | reverse complement strand
GCAGAGGAATCTATCGACCGGATTACGGCACAACTGCGGGGGGAGGCCCCGGAGAGTATCTCGCCGGAGGATGTACTCAACTTCGTGCTTGTGGATCGGAAAAACGGAAACTATGAAGGCGAAGTCGATCCGGCCCGCCTGCACGAGATGGGCATCCGCCTGATCGACACGCCCCTGATCAGCCCTGAAACCGCGCCCTTTATCGACGAGAAGCTGCTGGTTCCGGTTCTCTTTTCGCTGGCGTAGCAGACGGCTTTTTCACAAATCCTTTTTATAGACCTGCAATTCGGCCATTCAAATCATCGAAAAAAGCGCCGAAACTCCTGTCATGCTTTCCCGCACGGTAGAAATCCATGGCATTGACGAGATCTTCGGCAAATTCGATGCCGCCCAATGTCAGGGGATGACCGGCAGTTCGAATGGTTTCCGAGAGAATCGCCTTGTAACGATCCCGTTCGCATTTGGTCTTTTCGGCCTTCGGCTGTTTTCCGACTACCTGATAAAACGAGACCGGATCGGCCAGATACCATTTTTCGATATGCGGATCAGGACAGGCAATGACCGCATTGCCCATTATCTGAGGCGCAAGATTCTTTTCGATTTCATTTCGCGCCTTGTTCAGTCTTTTGCAGTTGGCATCGATCGCTACAATCAGAATGTCGGGAAGCTCCGTCAAAGCAACCTCTTTCACAATGGCCCGCTGATAGAGAGCCAGCTCGGTCATCACCCTGCCGTGGCCGCCGCGCCCGTTTCGAATCCGGATATGAATTCTTTTCCCTTTTTCGTGAGCCAATCGCTTGAGGACAGCTCTCAAAAACGCTTCATGGGCATGATCTTCTGCAAAAACATCGATTCTGATGGCATCACTCATCGATCAGTCCTCTAAGCAGAAGCCTTTCAAACATACCGTCTTCGTCTATCGCACCTGAGTTGAGGGTATCTCTGATCTCCTTATCCTGGAATAATGGGCCGGTCGTATCAAAGGGATGAATCGTCGTTCCCTCCGTTTGACAGCCGACTTTCATCAATGCGATTTGATCCGGATTTTCCCTCTGTTTGCGAATGAAGGCTTCGCAAAGGAGCGGCGAATGCGTAGTTATGATAATTTGGCGACCACGACTGTTGACTAAAGCACTTAGCAAATCGGCAATCAGCTCGACCCGTCTGGGATGCACGCCATTTTCCGGCTCTTCAAAGGCAATCAATTCGCCCCCCCAAGGATTCACGGCGATCGAGCAAAGGGAAAGAATTCTCAGGGTTCCTTCAGAGATTATTCGATTCGAATACTCGATCCCGTCTTGCCGGATATTGATATCGAGGACCCCTCTTTTTTTATCCAGATCGACACTGAGATTTTCAATTTTTGGAATCAGAATCTTCAGCGTTCGGATAACGGCCTTATAATTGATCTCTTTCTCTCCT
The DNA here is from genome assembly GCA_011390345.1 of Desulfobacteraceae bacterium. GTDB lineage: Bacteria > Desulfobacterota > Desulfobacteria > Desulfobacterales > JAABSP01 > JAABSP01. The sequence goes on along the minus strand of JAABSP010000011.1, from coordinate 80,471 downwards.
CTCAGCTTGTAAAGGAACGGAGCCAAAGTATCTCCCATAGGACCAATATCACTGACATCGGATGGTGGTACTGGCGAACGCATGGAAATCCGAGGGTCCAGATAGTACGTTTTCCAGTTTGACAGTTCTTCCCGGCAACGCTCGATATGTCGATATTCAATGCCTCGGAAACGATTGTCCGAAAGGATCGTATAGTTCAATCCTACGGTTTCCCTCTGCGGATCGGCCGGTTTGCTCTTCCGCCTGATTCGAATCTGGTCATCGATTCGCTCAATTACAGGATTTCCTTTAACCTCACCTTTTTTGGTCAGAATGGCCAGATATTCATCGCTGACACTCAAAACACCCGAAGAAGGGCGGATGGCAATCGTCACCGCATAACGATATATAGTACGGGGTTTTCCTGTTTCCAGTTCAACCTTTATCGTAAATTCATCCTGTTCCAGGTTTAGGAGTGCTTCCAGTCCTCCTGGCGGAAAGGCGAACTGTTCAATTGGATAACCCCTCAGCGGTTCGGAAAATGCATCCGAAAGGGTTCTGCTGGAAACAAGTCTGGCAAGCATTTGCACGGCATCGATGAAATTGCTTTTACCGGACGCATTAGGACCGAACAAAACGGTTAGCGGGGCAGGTTTGATGTCGATATCCTTCAGCGATTTGTATCCGGAGATCTTTATGCGATTAAGCATCTGTTTTCCATATTATTTTATATTGAAAATGAAAATATTGGACTCCGTTATTTAACGATTCAACCTACCTTCTTTTCCAAAGGAAAGCAAGAGCAGATTGCAAAAATGCATGTGCCCGCATTTTTAATCAAAATCTAACAAATCCCTAGTCTTCCGCTAATAAGAATTGTGTACACATTTTGAAACGGATAATGGTATCCGTGGCGAACCCGATGATCGAACTTTTTCAATATCCAGATCATACCAAAGGAGCCGGAAGTGAAAGCCAACAACCTGGCGGTCATCTCCCCTGCATCCAGAGCAGAGGTGAGCCTGCCCAAAGCCGCCGATATCCTCGGCATCGACTTTTCATCCCCGGAAAATTTTACGGCCTCCCTCCCCTTTTCGGCCCGTGATGTGACGGCCGGCGCGGAGAACGAGCTGCAGGTCGCGGTCGCAGGCTCCCGCGAATCGGTCGATTTTCCCGTCACCATCGAAGAATCGAACTACTTCCGCAACATTATCAGCCGGGCCCAAACAGGCGAGACCTCCCACAGGCTCGTTTCAGCGCTGGAAGACTTTCTTGCCGAAAACCCGGAGGGCATATGGGAGAACAGTTGGGTCCGGTTTCCCGCTGCTGTGCTGAATGATTTCACCAAAAGGGTCCTGGACCGGGATCTGCTCGCGGACAAGCGCTCTCCCGACGGCCCCCGCAGAAGCGACACGGATCGCTTTATCCGATGGCAGGAGGGAAAAAGGTTTCTCCGGGTTCCGGTCAGCTATCTGCTGAAGCTCTCCCTTGCCCACGCGGTCGGCGCGCCCGATACTGACCCCCGGGTGCAGGAGATCGGCAAAAACCTTCTGGAACACTTCTCCAACGACAACACTTCCCCGGAGATATTCTCCTTCCATCCGGTCCCCCTGAAGCCCCGGATGCGGATGGGCCAGGAGATTGCAAGGGAGACCCTCAAACGGTATCTCTTCACACAACTGCTGCTGATCTACGCAAATAAGGAGTTCGGCCTGAAGGCATCGGGTCAGGAGGCCATCCTCTATTTCGCGCCCACACCACCCGAGCGCCAGAAGTACCTGAACGATCTTATCTCCGATTCCTTCTACCGGGAGCTGTTCATGAGCCCCTGCCTGTCAGGATGGGATCAGGGGGAGATGAAGCACCGGTATATGCACCTGTGCCACACTGTCCTCTCCAGAAGCCAGCTCAATGCCGTCTCCAAGCTCAGGGAGGCCGGGATCATCACACGGAACCTGGTGGTGCTGCCCAACATCTCCAACACAAGCCTGGCCAACAACGGGACTCACATCAGCCTCGGCAGCCGAAAGCTCACGGCCGCGCTCTTTGATCCGGCATCAGGGTTCGGCACTGCAGACGAAAAGCAGATCGGGGATCTGGCCATCAAGATCATGGAACACTTTCTGCCGCTCTTTCCGGGAACCTACAGCGCGGCTCCCTATCGCCTCGATTTCCGGGACTTCCATCCGGAAAAGGCATTGGGCTTTCTTCGTCACTGGTTCAGTTCAATGGGAAAGCGGGTAAAATCAAACAGTTGTTCATATCTCAAGCTTTCCGGTAATGCGCTGTATTTTCAAATGGTTCCGGACGATTTATCCGGAAAATCCCATTGAACTGAACCAGTGCCCACCTGTATTTCAAACAGAAAAAACGACAAAAACAAGAAGTTTTCATGAAGTTTTTTCAAGAGCCAAGTTTGTGTATGACGCGTAAAACACAAATATGAACCAAGATCAATTTATGAATTTTGAGAAGATTCTGTCAGAAAAGCGGCAACAGGGAAAACTATGATACTGACAGACACTGGGCCTCTGACAAAAGAACAGATCCTGAAATAGTACCGCCTTACCCCGGATAAAGATCCCGGATGCACCGGGCCAGGCGAATCGTATAGCTGAGCGGTGCATGGTCCGATAAATATGCGGGAGGATCGGTAAACTGACGCGCGATATCCTCCCGCTCCGCGAAAAAGAAAAGCTCCCCCACATGTCTGAACTCGAAGGGGATGACCGAAGGCGGAAGCGTTGCCACGATGTCCTTCCCTCCGTTCACCCGATAGATGGGGACTTCGGAGAGGCGCTTTGCAAAGACTGCATCTCCGACCCGGGGAACGCCAAAGGTGTAGACTGCTTTGGGCGCCAGCATCGAGGCCGCAAGAATTGCAAACGCGCCTCCAAGGCTGTGGCCTGTGTAAAAGAGAGGGATTTCGATGGTGCTGATGACCCTTTCGATCTTCTCCCACAGGGGCAGAAATTCGGCTTTGAAGCCGCTGTGAACCGCTCCGCCCCCGGACCAGGGCGCCTGCAGGGTATTGAGGTTGGCAAACCAGCCCACGAACCCGGTGGTTCCCCGGAACACGAGGACCGCAAAAGGGGGCTCTCCTTCGGAGACCACCAGAGAGCAGTAGCCCCGGTCCGTGGAAAAACAGCCGATCTCCCGAAGTTCATAGGGGGCAAGAAAGTGATCCCTATGCAGCACAGCTTCATCATCTCTGCACTCATCGGGCCCCCTGCGGTAGATCAGACGACAGAGTTCACAGAGCCACCAGGCATTGACGGGGTCGAATCCATCGGCTTCGGGGTCGAAGGGCAGGGAACCCTCCAGTTCGAAATAGCCGTTCGACTCGCCGGGACGGATCAGTGGATTCCAGGAGCCTTCGATTTCCATTGCCATATCCTCCCCTGTTCTTCGATTCTTGCCGATATCATACGATCATTTGAAGACGATCTTGATGGAGGGTCGATCTTGGTACTTCACCCGGCTCATCTTCATCCTGATCGTAAACATCTGCCGCTTCAGGTTCATGAAAGTGAGATCCTTGACCTTCTCTCTGTCACCCTTCATGAAGGTGTTATCGATCTTCTCCTTGAGTTTTAAGGCCTCCTTGAACTCGAAGAAGTCGAAGATCCGGCGGTTCACGATCTCATAGGGGCTGGCCAGCTTGAAATGCTCCGCGGCCGCCTTGTTGACGTAACGGATCGAATACGCGGCATCCACGAGGACGATCTTCTCCGTATTATCGTCCACAAAGCTTTTGAACAACTCGTATCCCTCGTTCAGGTTCTCCTCCCGCTCCTCCATATCTTCCTGCAGCTCTTCGAATTCCGCACGCAGGCTATCGTGGGCTTCGGCGATCTCTCTGTGCTGGGTTCGGATCTTTTCCAAATGAACCCCCAGAGCATCCTTTTCCTCCTGAAGAGTCTGATACTCGGCCTCCAGTTGCCCGACCCGGCATCGAAGCTGTTCATTGATCCGGATCAGCTCCTCCTTCTCCTCTTTCAGGGCTGCGATCTCCAGGGTCTGCTTCTCGATCCGGGCCTCCATCTTTTCGATGATCTCCACCAGCTCCTGCTTGGTGTGCTTCATGTAGCTGCTCATGCCTCTTTCTCCTTTTCAATGCTGCTGTTATCCCCATTTTACCAGATTTTCCAAAAAGATCACTTTTTCCTTGACAATGTCCCTCAGATCAGTGTTATAGTCTGTACAGATTTTGTACAGAATTTGTTTCTTTTGTCAACATAAAAAAATAACGAGATTTGAATCATGGGCGTTTTCAAAGAAGAGACAGAGACAAAGCGGGTCATCTTCAATGTTCGGCTCGATCTTGCCCAACGTCTGGAAAAGGCCAAGGAGGATTCCCGAAAACTGGGAAAGAAGCTGGACGTGGAGAATGCCATCGACAAGACATTGGAAAAATTTTTGAAAAAGGCCGAAAAGAAGATCTCCGAGGTCAAGAAGAAGGAGAAAGAGAAGGCGCAGGAATCGGGGGAGAAGGAGACCGTTGAAGCCGATGATCTGCCTGACAATTCAGAGACGGAAGACGAAACGCCGTCTGAACATAACGACACCAAAAAACCGTAAGGAAGGCGATTATGAAAAAGGAAATGAAAATCAAAAAGGAGATGACCGTTGAAACGGTCAATGAGGTTCTACAGGATCTGGTCAGCTCCTTCAAAAAGGGAACCGTCTGCATCCAGGAGGGGGAGCGGTTCGTTACCCTGAAGCCCGGCGGCAGCATCGAATTCGAGATGGAAGCGGCCGAGAAGAAGGGGAAGCAGAAGCTGGATATCTCCCTGACCTGGCGGGAGACCGTCCCCGAGGAGAAGGAGGAGCGGACCTTCAGGATCAGTTGCGAGGAGCCGAAGATCGAAACCCCTGACTACGCGCCCGGAACCGAGCCCGAAACGACCGAGGCCCATGATGCTGAAACCGGGGAAGGCGATGGATCCGAAGTTAATAAAGAGAACGGGGACGCGGAAGGCGAAAAGCAGACCTATTATGTCAATCAGGACAACAATTAACCAAAGCTCAATAATGATAAGGAGGCGATCATGAAGAAAAAAGAATTGAAGATCAAAAGAGAGATGACGGCCGAAACCGCTGGCGAGATCCTGCAGGATCTGATCAGCTCCTTCAAAGAGGGAACCGTCTGCATCCAGGACGGGGACGAGTTTGTTACCCTGAGGCCCGGCGGCACTGTTGAAGTGGCGATCGAGGCGGCCGAGAAGAAGGGGAAGCAGAAGCTGGAAATCTCTCTGACCTGGCGGGAGACCATCCCCGAGGAGAAGGATGAGCGGGAGTTCAGGATCAGTTGCGAGGAGCCGAAGGTCGAAACCCCTGAGTACGCACCCGGAACCGAGCCCGATTCTTCAAACGATTAAAAAGCCAGCGACATTCGGAGCCGCCCCGATTCCTCAGGCGGTTTCCGTATCCGGCATGTAGGAAAGGATGATCTGATCTTCAGGAATACCGCGGCTGATCAGATCATCTGTTATTCCATTTCTTCACCTCCTCTTTATCCGATTCTATCACAATCATCCGCAAAGATCGTTTTTCATCAAAAAATAACTTTTCTCTCATAAAATCCTAACATTCCTCTGCTAAATAAACTGATAACAGGGTTCCAAAGGCTCATGCCCTGCATCCGAATCGAGAGACCTTATTGATGAAGCAGCAAAACCGTTCAGAAGAGGTGAACAATGACGAAACATTTGCTTTGTAAATCTGAGATCCTACCAGAAACCCGACCCGAGATCCGAAGGGGGTGCTATCAGATGGGAACCTGTCCGGTGGAAAATATGGGAGACCATGTGCTGCTCTTTTCACAGACGACCGCCGGGGAAATCGTCTATATCAGTTCCAGCGCGGAAAAGATCCTCGGCATTCCCCGTGAGGCGGTCTGCGGAAACAGTTGGATCGATCTGCTGCAGTGGACGCCCTTCAGCGCCCGACTACTGGAAAATATCTTCGGCACTATTTTCTGCGGCATGAACGAAAGGCCAGTGGAACTCTCCTTCTTCCATTCCGACGGAACAGAAAGGATACTGGAGCTTGCGGTTCAGCCGGTCTTCGACGAAGCGGGAATCCTGATCCGCATCGATGGCATCGCGATCGATACCACCCGTCGGAAGCATTTCCGGGATCTCGGGAAAAACAGTGCAAACCCGCAGCAGATTCTGTTCCTGTCTCACTTCAGAAACGAGATACGCACCCTTCTCAACTGCAACGCTGCCGTTGCGGAGATGGTACGGGCCGAGCCAAACCTGCCGGAACCGGTGAAAGAATCCCTGGATGTGATCACCCGAAGCATCGACGAGATGAAGAATACGATGGACGATTTCTATTCCCTGAAAGAGAAATCCGCATGAAAGCGCTCTTTTTTGTCATTCTCATGCTGGGACTGCTGGTTCTGTTGATTCTTCTCCGCCGCCGGTCTCCGGAAGACTGGCATCCGAATGCGGAGTTGATGGCCGAGGCCCTGAAATCGATCAAAGAGATGGAGCCCGAAAGGGACGGCGAAGCCCGGCAGCAGTCATGATTTGAGGATGGCTCCCACATGACCGACCGCGTTGATGTCCGAAGAACCCGGAATGCCTATGATATCCGGCAATTCCCCCTCGGGCCAGTCCCGAACAGGGGCCTGAAACGGCCTTTCAGGGGAAGGCTCGCCCGACGCGGGTTCGGGATCGGCCGCAGAAGGTTTCGGCAATTCTTCTTGAACCCTTTCCCCGGGCGAATCCGCATCATCCCCTGCCGGGTATTCAAAAAAACCCAAAAACGCCTTGCGCCAGCGAAGACCGAAGAATCCGTCCCCTTCTTCTACATGTGCCCAATATCTCTTTCGCTCCAAATCGATCGCTTCATACTGCCGCGGGTAAACTGGAAAAACGACCTCCCGTTCCGTTTCCGGATCGATGCCCCTGAGAAAATAATCGTTTTGAGGCGTCTTACTGTCCTCATATTTTTCAATGATCTCATAGCTGATTTTCTCTGCCCGGTCCAGCGACGTATTCAGAAAGATGAGCCCGGCCAGTACCGAAAACAGCAGAAAGACTGCGGCCAGAATGCTTAAGACAATTACCCGGGTGTAGTAAAAGACCGATATCAGGATGGCGATGCCGCAGCCTATAAAGAAATACCGGTATCGGAACAGGATATCCTCCACAGGGGGAAGCGGTTCGTATTTGTTCATCACGAAGAGGGCCCCGGCCGTGCAGATCATGACAAAGACCTGAAGGATCGTCCTCCTTTTTTTGAGATTGGCGCGCCTGTGCCGGTATTGTTTCATGAAATCAAGGTGTTTCAAGAACTTCAACGGCCTGAGCATCAACCGTTTCATCTCGTCCGGCTGATCTTTATGGCGTTTGTAGATATAAAGGATGTATATCGTATAAACAGCAGTGATGCCGAGCACCAGATAGAAAAGGGTATTGAAAACAAGGTACAGTGTGTATGCGACTCTATCCACAATACGATCCCGACTTTTTCATTGACCCGCCTTTAATGTAAAATTTTTGCCTGATGACGTTAGTAATCACATAATGGAAAACGAGTCAATTTTTTTTTAAAATTATCTTCCCCCTAACACAATCCTAACAATTCTCGTGTAGAGTGATTCCTGCTTGACAGTAGAGGCAGTTTATCGGATGTATAAACAGAAGCTGTTCCGTAAATCGTAAAGGAGGAACCATGATGCGAGCCTTTGTACGAACCAGTGCGGTACTGGCGATTTTTGCCCTTGGCCTGTCGGCCCTGTGGGGCTGCGGCGAGGACGAAAACAAAACCTCTTCCCAGCGGTCCCAAGCCCGGGGGAGCGGGGTCAGTTTTTCCATCGTCTCCGGGTCGGAGAACGAAGCTCTGGAGCCGATCATCCGCGATTTTGCCCAAAAAGAGGGGGTTGCCCTCGATATCAAGTACATGGGCAGCATCGACATGACCCTGGCCCTCTCGGAACAGGGGAACAAGATCCCATACGACGCGGTCTGGCCCGCGAATTCCATCTGGATCACTCTGGGAGACCAGCAAAATGTCGTCAAACATGTTGAGAGCATCATGCGCTCCCCGGTGATCCTCGGGGTGCGGAAATCTATCGCTGAACGCCTGGGATGGATCGACAGTAAAGATATCGCGATCTCAGACATTCTGGCGGCCACCCGGGCCGGAAAACTCCGGTTCGCCATGACCTCCGCGACCCAGTCCAACTCCGGGGCCAGCGCGTATCTCGGCTTTCTACATGCCCTGGCCGGCGCACCTGATGTGCTTCTGATGGAGCACCTGGATGACCCGGAGGTGCAGGAGAAGGTTCGGGCGCTCCTCTCCATGGTCAACCGCTCCTCGGGCAGCAGCGGCTGGCTGGAGGAGATGGTGACGGAGAACTACGACCGGTTCCAGGCCATGTTCAACTACGAGGCATTGATCATCGAAGCGAACCGGAAATTGACGGCAAATGGCCAGGAGCCGCTCTATGCGGTCTATCCGATCGACGGGGTGATGATCGCGGATTCTCCTTTGGGCTATGTCGACAAGGGCGATCCGAAAAAGGCCGAATTCTTTCAAAAGCTCCAGGCGCACCTGCTGTCAAAGGATGTCCAGAACCGGATATTGCGACAGGGCCGGCGCACCGGTCTGGTCGGGATGAACCCGGACATCGCGGACAAGAATGTCTTCAACCCGGACTGGGGCATCGACGTGGCCCGGATCATCTCGCCGGTTCCCACCCCCGCGGAGCCCGTGATCCGGAAGGCCCTGGATCTGTACCAGGTGGCCCTGCGGAAACCCTCCTGCACGGCCTATGTAGTGGATGTCTCCGGCAGTATGAACGGACAGGGAATCGAGGATCTCAAGGCCGCGATGACCACTCTCCTGGACCCGGTTCAGGCCCGGCGGTTCATGCTCCAGCCGTCGCCCAAGGATATCCACATGATCATCCCCTTCAACAGCGCTCCGCTGAACGGGGTCAGGGCCGTGGGCAATTCCGAAGAGGTGATGCATCAGCTCCTCGCCTACGTCCTGCAGCTCAACCCGGGAGGCGGCACGAATATCTACAGTGCGGCCGCACGCGCGGTGGAGACGATGGGCGAGATCGAAAACATCGAAGACTACTTTCCCGCGGTGATTCTGATGACAGACGGCAAATCGAGCGGGGATATCTCCGAGCTGAAGGAGAAGCTGGCCAGACTTCCCCTCGGTTCCGATATTCCCATCTACTCGATCACCTTCGGCGACGCGGACGAGTCCCAGTTGAAGGAGATCTCGGCCATCACCGTGGGCCGGGTCTTTTCGGGCAAAAACCTGGTTCAGGCCTTTCGCAAGGCCAAGGGATACAACTGATACCGGCCATGAAAGAGACCCTCCGACAGATCACTGCAGGACTCCTCGCCGGGGCCGCGTTCGCCCTCATCTTCGGATGGCTGGGCTATATCTTCTGGTTCTCCCTCCTGGTTTCGGCCGGCATCGGCGTCGGGCTCTATCTCACCATTCCGCGGAAAAAGGAGTCTCACGAGATCGAGGTGGCCCCGGGCATCAGCCAGGCCCAACTGGATCAGACCGTGGGCCGGCTTCGGGAGGATATCCGAAGATTCAAAGATATTGCGGGAAAGATACCGGACCGGGAGACAGCCGACACGGTTCAGAATCTCGCCAATACCCTGGCGCTGCTTGCGGACCACTTCCGCCGTGATCCCGAGGACCTCGGCAAGGCTTCCTTTTTTTTGGATCAGTATCTGACGCGGGCCCATGATCTTGCGGTTCAGTATCTCCGGCTGGTCCGGATGCCCCTGGCCGGTGCGGAGAAGGATTATTCGGAAAATGTCCGTAAGACCCTGCAGCGGGTGGAGGCCGCGTTCGACGATCTCTACCGCCAGTGTCTCGAAGATGACCTGACCGATCTCCATGTGAGCAGCGAAACCCTTCAATCCCTCATGGATATGGATCTTCCCCATATCCCCGAACAACTCCCGAAAAAGGAGGATTCTTTGTCATGAAAAAATTTATCGGACCTTTGATCCTGCTGCTGGTTGCCGCAGGATTCGGGCTCTTCAAATGGCTCGGCGGGGAGAGCGTGGTGCAGCCCCCGGCGCAGGAGCCAAAGAAACAGGTCACGGTTTCGGCCTTTGTGGGCGGCGAGAAGATGGAGTTTTTGAACAACCCCGAGGTGCGCCGCATCCTCAGGGAGAGGTACGGGGTGGTTCTCGATGCGGCCAAAGCAGGCAGCATCGAGATGGTCACGACCCTGCCGACCTCGGGAAAGGATGCGCTCTGGCCCAGCAACCAGATCGCGGCCGAATTCTTCCGAAACGGTGGCGGGCAGATCCTTGCGGACGAGAACATCTTCAACTCCCCCATCGTTCTCTACTCCTACGATATCGTCACTGATGCCCTGATCGACCGCGGCATCGTGGAAAAGCGGGGCCCCAGCTATTACATCGTCGATTTACCCAAACTGATCCAAATGATCGAAGCGGGAGAGAGCTGGTCCGACATCGGCCTGAACCAGCTCTACGGAAAGATCAACATCCAGTCCACGGACCCGACCCGGAGCAACTCCGGCAACATCTTCGCGGGTCTGCTGGCCAACATGTTCAACAACGGAACCGTGGTGACTTCGGATACCCTCGAAAGCGTCCTTCCCAAGGTGGTCCACTACTTCAGGATGCGGGGCTACATGGAGCGGAGTTCGAGCGATATTTTCAAGAACTTCATCACCACCGGCGTGGGGGCCAAGCCGATCATTCTGGGCTATGAGAACCAGCTTGTGGAGTTCGCGCTCGAAAACGAGGATTTCATCGACTACCTGCGGGAGAAGATCCGGATTCTCTATCCGATCCCCACCATCTGGAGTTCCCACCCGGTGATCGCGCTCACATCAAAGGGGAAGCGGCTCATCGAGGGGCTGAAAGATGACGAGATCCAGCGGATCGCGTGGGAGCAGCATGGATTTCGTTCCGGGCTCATCGGGGTGCAGAACGACCCGGGGGTATTGAAGGTGGCCGGGATTCCAAAGGAGATCACCGCGGTGATCCCGATGCCGGATGCCGCGGTCATGGAGCGGATCTTCGAAGCCCTGCAGGAGTAATATTGTTGAAGCCTGTGGAAATGGAGATTTCCGCAGGCACAATTCCATTTTTAACCAATATTTAACAATCTCCTAATCCTTTTCAAACAATTACCTGCTATACCTGTTTTCGGAATTCTTCCCAATTCCATTCATTCTTCCCCTTTCACTGTTCCCCCTTCCCTCCGGGGAGGGGGGCAGCAGGGGAAGCCCGACGGGAAAAGGTTCGTATCAACCCACATCGAAAAAGGAGCAGACATTCATGAGAAAGTGCAAAGGTTTCATCCCGGTAATCACGGCAATCATCCTGATCCTGCTGTTCATGGTCGCGCCGGCCGGGGCCAGATCGGGAACGGAGAAAAAAACATCGGTCAAAAACGTACTCCTCTTCATCGGCGACGGCATGGGCTTTCCCCAGAAGACCGCGGCCGAACAGTATCTGGGACGGCGCCTGGTCATGGACACCCTTCCGGTGCAGGGCGTGACCACCACCTATGCCGCAGACCGCTTCATCACTGGTTCCGCGGCCGCCGGCACCGCGATCGCCTGCGGTCAGAAGACCAACATCGGCGTCATCGGCATGGCCCCGGATCTTACCCCGGTAAAATCGGTCGCGGAGCTGGCAAAGGAGCAGGGGAAAAAGGTCGGTATCGTCTCCAGCGTCTCCATCGACCATGCCACCCCGGCCTCGTTCTACGCGCATGTGAAATCCCGGAAGATGTACCATGAGATCGCCCACGCGCTGGCGGCCAGCAACTTCGACATCTTTGCCGGGGGCGGTCTGATCGACCCCGAAGGGAAGAAATCGAAAAGTCCGATGGGCGATGCCCTGGAGGCCGCAAAAAAGAACGGCTACCAAATGGTTACGGAGAGAGAATCTTTCATGAAACTCAAGCCGGAAGATGGCAAAATCATCGCCTGGAACGAGTGGCTCCAGGATAGCGGGGCACTCCCCTATGCAATGGACATGCGCAAGGACAAAGACATCACCCTTCCCGAGTTCACCCAAAAGGCCATCGAGATGCTTTCAAACGACAAGGGCTTTTTTCTGATGGTGGAGGGGGGCAAGATCGACTGGGCCTGCCATGCCAACGATGCGACCGCGTCCGTCACCAACACCATCGCGTTTGACGAGGCGATCCGTGTCGGGCTCGATTTCTACGAAAAACATACCGAGGATACGCTTCTGATCGTGACCGGAGATCATGAAACAGGCGGGCTGACCATCGGATTTGCCGGAACCCGTTATGATTCCTTTTTCAATCTGTTAAAGGGGCAAAAGATCTCCTTCCAGAAATTCACCGACGAGGTCATGAAGGATTACAGGGGCAGCTTCAGCGATCTCAAGCCCAGGATCACCGAATACTTCGGCCTCAGGTTCGAAGGGGACCCCCAAGCGGACCGGATGGTTCTGGAACCCCATGAGATCGAACAGATCACAGCCGCTTTCGACGCGAGCATGATCGGTATTGAAGTCGAGTCCAAGAACCCGAAAACCTATCTTCTTTATGGCGGCTATGATCCTCTGACGATTGCCCTCACCCATATCCTGAACCAGAAGGCCGGCCTCAGTTGGACATCCTTTCAGCATACAGGGGTTCCGGTGGGAACATCGGCCATCGGTGTGGGCGCAAAGAGTTTCAACGGCTATTACGACAACACCGACATCGGGCTGAAGCTGATGGCCCTCATGGGAATGGAGGCCAAGGTTTACGGGGCCGCAGATTCCCTGAAAGAAACCCTCGTTCGCAACAGCAAATAGCCGAATGCCTGAACACGGCATAGGCCGCTTCACTCGTTTCATGGATGGCCGAAAAATGGATGGCCGAAAAATGGGGGGCCGAAAAAAGGATCTCGCACTGACCTTCCTCTTTTCGGCCCTCGCCCTCCTGCTGTATCTTATCCCTACCGAATTCGAGGACCGTCTCCCCCGAAACGCACTTCGCTGCAAGGGTGAAGTTCTGGAAACGGACGATTCCGGGATCCAGCGCATCGGGATGGTGGTCAAGGGGCATCAGGAACTGAAGCTGAAGATCCTTGACGGGCCCCTTGCGGCTCAGGTCTTTGACGCGTCCAACACCCTGATGGGCCGCCTCGACATCGACAAGCTTTTCATTCCCGGCGATATCGCGCTGGTAGTGGTGACCCGCAACACGGCCGGAGAAATCCTCTACGTCAATCCCCAGGATCATTACCGGATCGGCTGGGAGCTGCTGCTGCTCTCCCTCTTCGTCTTCCTGCTGCTGATCTTCGGCGGATGGACCGGGGCAAAGGCGCTGGTCTCCTTTCTCTTCACGGCCCTTTGCATCTGGAAGGTGATCGTGCCGCTCTTTTTAAAAGGATATGATCCGGTGCTGCTGACCCTGTTCGTGGTTGCCGGATTGAGCGGCGTCATCATCTTTCTGGTGGCCGGCCTCAACCGCAAGGGGCTGGTGGCCTTCCTCGGGGCATTTCTGGGAGTCATCACCAGCTCGGCCCTTGCCCTCTTCTTCACCCCTAAGCTCCATGTCCACGGCGCGGTCCTCCCATTTGCCGAAACCCTGCTCTACTCCGGCTTCGGCCATCTCGATCTGGTCAGGATCTATATGGCGTCGGTCTTTCTGGCCGCATCCGGGGCCGTGATGGATCTTGCCATGGATGTCGCAGTCAGCATGGACGAGGTGGTGAGCAAACGGCCCGACATCGGCCGTCTGGAGGCGATGCGCTCCGGCTTCACCGTGGGCCGCGCGGTGGTGGGAACCATGACCACGACCCTGCTGCTGGCATACTCCGGCGGTTATATCACGCTGCTGATGGCCTTCATGGCCCAGGGAATCCCCCTGGCCAATCTCTTCAACCTGATCTATGTGGCGGCCGAAGTGCTGAAGACCCTGGTGGGCAGCTTCGGGCTCGTTGCGGTGGCCCCCTTCACCGCGGTTGTCGGCGCGTTCATCTTCACCCGAAAAACGGAAAAGCGTTCAGATCCATCCAACCCGAAATCATCTGAAGGGAATCTATGAACAGTGCAAAGGACTATATTCTGGATACCAACGTGCTGCTGGAGGACCCGCGGGCCCTGGTCAAGCTGCGCAACGGGAGCGAGAACAACGTCTATATTCCCTATCACGTCCTGCTGGAGCTGGACAAGCTCAAAAAAGATCCCCGGCTGGGGCAGACCGTGGCCCGGGTGGTGGAGCATCTGATCCAATTTCCGAACCAGTTCACCATCCTGCAGCCGGACAGCAGCGTGGGAGGCCCCCACGACACCCATATGGATCACCATATCTTAAATGAGATCACCAGAAGCGGCATCAAAACCCCGATCCTGGTCACCAACGACCGGATTCTCCAGATCCAGGCCTCCCTCAAGGGGATTCAGAGCGAAGTCTACCGGGAGTCGATGCCCTTCCGGTCCGAGGCCGAGCACTTCACCGGTTTCGTGGATGATCCGGATGGTGCGCCGCCCAACTGCTTCATGTGGAACGAGAAGCGAAAGCCGCTCTTTTTCGGCCCTGACGGAGAGAAGGTGATCGACTTCCAGCACAGGATCTGGAATCTGGTTCCCCGAAACATCTACCAGAATCTTGCCCTGGAGCTGCTGGTCCATCCGGACCTGCCCATCGTCTCCATCCAGAGCGAGGCCGGATACGGCAAGAGCTTTCTCGCACTGGCCGCGGCCCTCCACCTGACCCAGCAGGTGAAAAGCCACGAGAAGATCTATGTGGTCAAGCCGATGATCGAGATCGGCAAGAAGATGGGATACCTGCCGGGCAAGCTGATGGAGAAGATGGAGCCGTATAACCGCTATATCACGGATCTGCTGCTGAAGCTGCACCGGATGCGGCCCGCAAACCGGATCTTGGTCAAAACCGAGGCGGGACAGCCCCCCGCGTTCAACCCCAAGCGGTTCGAGCTGCTGCCCATGGCCTTTATCCGGGGCATGAACATCGAAAACGCGGTGGTGATCATCGACGAGATGCAGAACCTTTCCAGAAACGAGAGCCGGGCCATCCTCTCCCGCATGGGCGAAGGGGTCAGGTGCTTCTGCCTCGGCGACATCCACCAGGTGGACAACCCCTACCTAAACATGGAGAACAACGGGCTGAACTGGGTGGTGAACAAATTCCTGGGAAGCCGGATCTATGCGCATATCGTGCTGAAGGGGGATAAATCGAGAGGGCCCATTACCGATCTGGTGATCAAATCAGGGCTTTGACAGTAACTTTTTATCCGATTCAATCCAACTGACTTCTGACACTCTTTCGATCAGGGGCAGATTTGGCCAGTTCGGAAATCAGGCAGGTGTCGAGAAGATATCTCATAAATCGATGTCCCTGGATCTGCTTTTGTCCCGCTCAATATCGATTGAAATCCCCGACAGGGGGGATGTGCGGATGAAATGAAACAGATTCGATTCCGGTTTGAGAATCGTTCGGTATTCTTCCACGGAAAGGATTACGACCGATTCCTTCCCGCTCCTGGTTACGAATTGCGGCCCTTCGGACAACGCCTTTTCAACAAGCTTGCTGAACTTGTTTTTGGCTTCCTGCAACTGCCATGTTTGTTTCATGAGATATATCCTTTGTTTTGTATATGTCCAGACTGTCCGGATGGTAGTGTTTACGGCCGATGTTGTCAATTGCAAAAAATGGCGCTCTGGTTTGTGGCTGATGGCCGAAAGTATTTCTTTAATGGCCGCGTTGTTGCTGCATGTTGAACCGGCTCAGCCGCATCAGATCAATCTGCCGCCTCCCGTCAAAGAAATCGCAGGCCCGATAATAGAGCAAATCTTCGACCCAGAGCCGCAGCATCTCCGGATCGCGCCTCCATTTCAGGGCAAGGGGGAGCAGATTTCCTGAAAGGAGATCCGAAACGGGCCCCAGCAGCTCCGATGGGTCCCGGAAGCATTCCCAGTCGCAGGATCGGCAATGATGGTCTGCCGGGATCGCATCCGGATCGAGATCGGCAAACTCTCCCATCGGGTCCGCTCCCCGATAGCCGCAGGGATAGGTCTTTCCGTCCGCCGCGCCGATGAAGAAGAAGTCGATCCCGCCCCGGCAGGCATAGGCGTCAACTGACCCTTCCCCGTGCTCCTTCTGAAGGGCTCGGAGGGATGATCGGGGGGAGAAGATCCGAATCCGGGACCGGAACCGGGGAATGACCTGGCAGAGCGCGTTGAACATAAGCGCCTTTTCCCGAGGTGTGAACTTCACCACCCGATCGGCCGCAGTCGCGGCATAGACCGCGGAAAGACCACCTTCATCACGGTTCAGACTCATGGGATAGCAGCAGTTGACAATGGTGAAGCCCATCCGCTCCACCGCACTGAAAAAGGCCGTAAACCCCTGGATGAACCGCCGGTGAAATGCAGCTTCATTCCCCTTGCGATCTCCGTTTCGGGAGAGCGGTTCGAT
Organism: Desulfobacteraceae bacterium; assembly: GCA_011390345.1. Classification (GTDB taxonomy): domain Bacteria; phylum Desulfobacterota; class Desulfobacteria; order Desulfobacterales; family JAABSP01; genus JAABSP01. The sequence goes on along the minus strand of JAABSP010000011.1, from coordinate 64,046 downwards.
GGATTCACCCGAGATGTTCCGGTTGATGCCGAGATTGGCCGAAGGATATATCCCCCGCTCGTGAAAGATGGGAAGAACCCTTTCGATACCGGAAATGATACCGGGAAATCCCCGCATTTTCTCGTGGATCGCAGGATCTGCCGAGTCGATGCTGATCCAGAAGTTGCGCAGCCGGGTCTCTGCAAAGAGATCCGTGAGCCTTTCGACCTTTTTCCGAAACCCCTTCTTTTCAAAACCTGCGAAGATGAACCCGTTGGTTCCGGTGCGGATACAGGGGATACCTGCCCCGTATGCATGGCGGATCAGCTCGGCCAGCTCCGGCAAAAAGAGAAGCGGCTCTCCCCCGGTAAAGGAGAGAGCCTTCACCCCCTTTTCCGCGGCCCCGTCGATGATCTTTTTGATCCGATCCGTTGACAGGCGGGACCGGGGAAAGGATTCCGTGACCCTCATGCCGCATTGGGGGCAGCGTGCGTTGCAGTGGTCCGTGAACTGGATCACCAACTGCCCCGGAACCCGTCCCTGCATCAGCCGGCGCAGATCCCTTGGGTTCAACAACATTTTCCGCATCATCCCGCCTTTGCGAACCGGGCTTCGGGCACATTCGGTTTTTCATACATCTCCCAGGTTCTGAGAAACGCCTGCTCAAAGGAGCGGTTCTCCATATAGCTTCGTGCCGCCGCTCCCATGGCCTTTGTCAGTTTCGGATCATCGACCAGCATGGAAATGGCCTGCACCAGGTTCTTCTCATCGCCGCCCCGGACCACGAAACCGGTCTTTGCCGGGATCATGTTCTCCTTCGGGCCCCCCTGATCCGTCACCACCACAGGAAGCCCCGATGCCTGGGCCTCGAGTATCACGTTGCCGAAGGTATCGGTGGTGCTGGGAAAGACAAAGAGATCGCAGGAAGCATAGACCGATGCCAGCCGCTCCCCCTTGAGATAGCCGGTGAAGGTGACAGGAAGATCAGCAAGGGCTTTTCGCATCTCCTTGAGATAGGGGCCCTCTCCCACCACCACCAGGTGGAGATCCGGCTTTTCCCGCAGAAGGTTTTTAAAGGCCGAAACCATCAGCGGCAGATTCTTCTCGGTCGAAACCCGTCCCACATAGAGAAGCTTCATTGACTTCTCATCGATGCCGAACTCCGCCTTCAACAGGCCGTTTTGCCGCCTCGGATGGAAAAACTCGATATCGATCCCCCGGGGGAAGAGCCGGATCTTCTCCGGATGGATGCCCTTTTCGATCAGCTCGTCGCCAGTACTTTTGGAGGGCACATAGATGAAATCCATCTGATCGTAGTACCAGAGCGTATATTTCCAGGTGAGGTCCGCCACGGCCTCGTCTCCGGTAAGATATTCTGCATACTGGGGCAGTTGAGTGTGATAAGTCCCGTTAATGGGAATCTTCAGAATATGGGAGATGGCGAGTGCGGCAAGCCCCACGGGTCCCGGGGTGGCAGAATGGATATGGGTGAAGCCTTCATTGTAGCAGTAGTCGAGCATCTCCAAAAAGGGCGGATAGCAGATCTTCACCTCGGGATATTCCGGCAGGTCGCAGACCCCGACCGGAGTGAAATTCCGCACCCCCTGCATCTCAGGACTCTGCTGTGATTCGCAGGTGATGACCGTCAACTGCTTTCGGGTCTTCTTTGCGATCTCCACCTGCTGCTGTAGAGTTTTGGCCACGCCGTTGATGTCGTGGAAGGTATCGGTGAAATGGACCATTTTCATCCCATCCAAAGGATACAGATCCAGCGGTGCGGAAGGCGCAAACCGGTTCCGGACATCTGCGTTGAAAGCCCGATCCTTGGTGAAGTGGGAATAGGCCACGAAATAGGGGGCAAGCAGCGTGTAAAGCCCCCCGGCCGATCCGATGGTGTGGAAGATATTGAAGACATTTCCCCGGGCCAGGTGATCAGTCAGGTGGTTGGCAAAGCTGTACATCACCCGGTTGGAGATCCGGTTGACGAAGTCGAACCAGCGATGTTCCTGTTCCTGTGAAACCCCGCGCACCGGCTGTGTGGCAACATGCAGCAGATCCGGATTCTTCTGCAGCATCTCCAGGGTTTCCTGGCGGAGCAGATCCATGAGGCTTTGGGAGATCTCGGTCTCCGCCTTGGGCCGGCGCCGGTGGCTCCAGTAGGAGTAGATCCGGGTGAGAAGGCCAGCCTCGGCCTCCCGGGCTTCGGAAGTGAGGGAGCGCTCTAAAAACCGCATCATAGGGTCCTGGCCGGCATACCGCTGCAGGTTGAATTTGTCCTGGTAATACTGGTATGCGATCCCGTAGAGGTTGTGTGCAAGGGTGAGTGGACCCGGCGGCTCCGCTTCGATGACCGCCCTGCCCGTTCGAATCCCCTTCAGCACATCCCCATAGCTATGAGCCCGGTCCACCCGCACACAGGTTCTGGCGATGTTGAGGCTGCTGTGGTCATCCGATCCGCCGGTGACGTACTTTTTCCAGGGGCAGGCGCCTACCGGTTCGATCCCGTGCTTACCGGCAAGTTGCTCGATCCGGGCTGGGGTCAGCGCGGCAAAGACTTCCCGCAGGACCTGATTCTGCCGGACATCCCTTGCCCCGTTCAGCTCGAAAAAGGGGAAGATCAGCAGCATCTTCTCGAAATGGGCCAGGGTGAGCCGGTCGTTGAGGCTGTAGAGCGGGTGTGCGATCACATGGAGAATTCGCTCCTGGTTGAGATAGGCCACCAGGTCGTAGATGTTCTCCCGGATCTTTCCGATCTCTTTGTGGTGGCTTTCGGTGATGTCGTAGGCCAGCACATGCACCTTGCAGCCGTCCTCTGGAAAATAGGTGGTGACTTCCTCGCTGATGAAGGTGTCCGGCAGGTGCGCGATCTCCTCTGCTCCTTTGATGCTGTTGTGGTCCGTGATGGTGACGAAGGTCATGCCCCGCGCCTTTGCGATCCGATAGACCGACAACGGGTCGGTGAAGCTCTCGGGGCACCCCAGCTTCTGCAGAACCCACTGGGAGGGCCTGCGGGAGTATTTCGAGTGAACATGCATGTCGATTCTTGCGCAGCCGTCGGTAAGGTCTGTTTCCTGTTTCATCTTTTTTGGGCCTCGTTTATAAAAGGTTGTCAAGAGCTTTCGATGAACCCGACTGCACAGGATTATAGATTATCTTTGTTAGAAGGGCGTGAAGGAATGGTTAGAAATTGGTGAAATCGTCCATGAGATAAAGAATCCAAAAGCAGCAGAGCGGTTGGGTGCCGGCCGCAGAAGAGGTGTAGAGCGGTGAATCGCCCCAGCCTCATTTTTAATGAAATCTTAACCAAATACTAACCGAATCCAAACAGAAGTGCGGTATAAGTTCCGGGTCTGGTGGAAAGATTTTCTACGATGAAAAAAGATGAAAAAAAGGAATAGATTTGAAGCAAGAGGCCGCATCAGTGGTCATCAGATAAATCACATTGATCCAGGTTGAACCCGGATGAATGTGATGGAGAAGATGGGCTGTGATGGGCTGTCCCGGTTCGACAGGGTCAATCCGATGAATCTTACAGTTCCTGATGCAACTGCCGGATTTCCTCAACGCTCAATTCCGTGACAAGGGCGATCTGCTCGTCGGGCAAAGCATCCAGCTTCAGCAGTTTTTTTGCGGTTTCACGCTTTTCTTCCGCTTTTCCTTCCGCTCTTCCTTCTGCTTTTCCTTCCACCCTTCCTTTCTCTATTCCGATCCGCTCGGCTGTTGTCACATATTGCATTTTGATCTCCTCCTCATATTTCGTCAATTCATGATGGTACGCCTTTTCCAGATCATCTGGAAGTTTCATGATCCAGTCGATGAACCGGTACAGGTCGATGATCTGCTGCTTTGTCCATCCGCTCCGATAAAGCGCTTTAGTCAAAAATATCTTGAATTTCAGCCGCTCTTGATCCTTGATTCGGGTTTCCCGGGTCCGAAGATGTGCCATCACGACCACTGCAAAAGGATTGTTGGATGATTCCAGCATCTCCCAGTTCTCTTTGAAGGCCAGAATCTTCACCGAAGGAAACCGGAACGTGATTTTGCATCCCCACTTTTCATGATCATATCCGTTTACATACCATCCCGGACTTTCGTCTGCAAGCAGGGCCAGGCTCGCCACCGGCCGTCTGTACAGGTCATGAATCCGGTAATTGTACACATAGACCCGGTGTCCGAAATCCTTTTCGGCCTCACCCTGAACCTCCACATGGATCAGGACCCATGCCTCCTTCCCGTCTTTTTCCCACACCTTCATTAACTGGTCCGCAAAGCGGGAACCGATCTTCGATTCCCGGGTGATCTGCCGGAGTTCCTTGTCCAGCCGCTCATAGGATCGGGACCAGTCGATCTTTTGATGGATCTTGGGAAAGAAGAACGCAATGAACTCTTCGAAATAGGCGTTCAGAATCTCTTTCCAGGGGCTGTCGTATGTATCCCGCTCTGCCATGGTTTCCCTTCATATTTTCGGATTCAAAAAAGGGGGTGAAGCCCCTTCTCTCTTTTTCCGGTCGATTATAAATCGTTTTTTTGTGTCCGTCAATGTCAGAACCCGGATGAATGTGATGGAGATGATGGGGTGTGATGGGGTTTCTGCCTTCAACGCTTTCGGTTGTGTCGGAGAAGAGGCGGTTACGGAAAAATAGGCCCTATCAGTGGTAATCAGATCCATCACATTCATCCGGGTTCTTTTATGCTTGACATCCGAGCCCAAAAGAAATAGTTGGGGTAGAATGAGGGGGCTTCTATCAGATAAATGCAAGGCTGTCGAAAGGCAGAGGCTCAACGCCAAGGATCTAAAGCGGAATTGCAATGACCGCCGGGCTGCCGAAATCGCTTGCACAAACGTCTTTGGCAGATAGGCCGGAGACGTTTTTTTTATGGATGCTTTTGATGAGGAGGAACGATGAGATCAAAAAGGCTGTTGGCGATGGCGGCGGTTGCCGCGATGCTGATCCTGTATGCGGGGTCGGCAGGGGCGGTGATTCCCGGGGATGTGGACGGTAACGGCAGGATTGAACTGAAGGATGCGATCCTCGCAATGTGGGCTGCGTCGGGGCTCTCTTCGGCCGGTGTGGAGGTCGGAGCCGATGTAAACAGGGACGGTGTGATCGGGCTGGCCGAGACGCTTTACGACCTGAAGGTGCTGGCGGGACTGGCAGTGTCGGGAACCAGGCCGACCGGGGATTTTACCAATTCGCTGGGAATGACGTTCAATCTGATTCCCGCGGGGACATTTATGATGGGGAGTCCGGAGGATGAGTTGGGAGCTTGGAGCGGGGAATGGCCTCAGCACCCGGTGACGCTGACGAATGATTTTTATATCATGACTACGGAGGTGACGCAGGGGCAGTGGGAGGCGGTGATGAGAAGCAATCCGTCCTATTTTACCGCCTGCGGCGGAGAGTGTCCGGTGGAGACGGTATCCTGGGAAGATGTACAGGACTTCATCACGAAGCTGAACGCAACGGACGGCAGGACCTATCGTCTGCCGACCGAGGCGGAGTGGGAGTATGCGGCCCGGGCCGGTACGCAGACCGCTTTTTACAACGGCGGGATTACCAATACAGGATATACGCCTGTTGATCCGAATCTGGATGCCATCGGGTGGTATTACGGGAATTCGGAAGTCACCTATACTCCGAATTCCTCCGGCAAGGGTACGCATCCTGTGGGTCAGAAGCAGCCGAATGCATGGGGTCTCTATGACATGTCGGGGAATGTCTGGGAATGGTGCCAGGACTGGTATGGTACTTATCCAACGGATTCTGTGACGAATCCTACAGGTCCTGCTACTGCCTCCTACCGGGTCCTCCGGGGCGGGAGCTGGCTCAACAGCGCGCAGAGCTGCCGCTCCGCCGATCGGTACGACTACGACCCGGCGTACCGGAACTACGGCAACGGGTTCCGGCTTGCCCTCTCCCCCAGTCGGTAAGGCGAGCCCGGCAAGCTGGTTTTTTTAAGGGGTGGGTGCGCAAGCGCCCGCGCCGATTTTTCAAAACAACAATGAATATCATTCATTAAATAAATCTTACATGAAAACCTATGTCACTGCAATATGAGTTCTTTACCATCCCGATCCGGGAGGCCCGCCCCCATTCCGAGGAGATGAACCGGTTCCTCCGATCAGAACCCGGATGAATGTGATGATTATGATAGACTGTGATGGGCCTTCTTTTTTCATCATGTTTGGTTGTATGGGAGAAGGTGATGTTTGGAGGAAGAACCCGGATGAATGTGATGGAGATGATGGGCTGTGATGGGCCCTCTTTCTTCATTATGTCGGGTATATCGGAGAAGAGGCTGTTCCGGAGCAGGAGGCCCCATCAGTGGTTATCATATAAATCACATTCATCCGGGTTCTGACCATGATCAACACCGGCCGCCTATCCCCCCGGAGCCTCCACCGCTACTCCGAAAAGTTCCGGGAATACGAGCGCAGCCATGCAGAGAGCATCACCAAAGAAATCATTGCAAAAAGCAAGGAAACATTGAAATGGATCAAAGCGCAGTTCTGAACCATATCCGGCAATTCAGAAAGGCATTGGCATCAAACAATATTCAAATTGACAAACTCATATTATACGGCTCTCATGCAATTGACCAGGCCCGTGAAGAGAGCGATATCGATATCGTTGTCATCTCGCAAAGTTTTTCTGAAATGAGTTACTGGGAACGGATTGATATTTTAACAGAGGCCATCTATACCGCTTTTGCTCCGATCGAGGCGGTCGCTTTTACACCGGAAGAATGGGCATCCGAAAAATCTTTGATTGCGGATTACGCTGACAAAGGCGTATTTGTAAATTGATGGAGCTTTGGGGTTTTGTCCTGAAAACAGATCACATGCCGGTATTGGTAGCCGGAAGCGCTGCAAGAGCGTTTTCGGGGAAGGTTCCGGCATGTTTCGTATTGAATGATGAAACAGGAGTGCTATAATGATTGATGCGTTCATGCAGAAAGCCGGGGACAACCTTTCATCGCAAATTTCGGGAGAAGGCAAAGAACAATGGATCGAATCGAATTCCATACCAGCATAATGGAAAACGGGGATATCGAACTTCCGGCGCAGATCCGGGAACAACTGATGCAAAAACCGAATCAGATCATAAAAGTTACACTTGAAGCGGAACAACAGCCGGAAAAGCCGGAAAAACAGTATTCCTTTGAAAGGGTCAGAAAGCTGTTGAAAGGCATCAAAGGGGATATGAGCGCCGAGATCCTCGCAGACCGGGAAGACCGGATATGAGAAAATCCTTTTTCTTCGATACGAGCGCTCTGGTAAAGCTCTACCATGAAGAGGACGGAACCGAGGAACTGACACTTCTCGTCTCCTCGGAAAACCCGGTAATTCTGATTTCGGACATTACCGTCATTGAAATGATTTCAGCCCTGGCCAAAAAGGTAAGGACAGAAGAAGATGAAGAGACCGATTTCGATGGCTTCATACAGGCCAAGGGCAAGCCCCTCTTCTTTTCCTTCTTCATGAAGCATCTGCCGCAATCCCATAACATTCTCCTCGATTGGCAATCGGCTTTTCCAATCTTGATTCAAAAAGAACATTGTCGCCCGAAATTGATGAAATCGCTCGAAATCAATGGACTGTCCCGGTTCGACAGGATCAATCCAATGAATCTTCCAATTCCTGACGCAACTGCCGGATTTCTTCAACGCTCAATTCGGTGACAAGGGCGATCTGCTCGTCTGGCAAAGCATCCAGCTTCAGCAGTTTTTTTGCGGTTTCACGCTTTTCTTCCGCTTTTCCTTCCGCTCTTCCTTCTGCTTTTCCTTCCACCTTTCCTTCCACCCTTCCTTTCTCTATTCCGATCCGCTCGGCTGTTGTCACATATTGCATTTTGATCTCCTCCTCATATTTCGTCAATTCATGATGGTACGCCTTTTCCAGATCATCTGGAAGTTTCATGATCCAGTCGATGAACCGGTACAGGTCGATGATCTGCTGCTTTGTCCATCCGCTCCGATAAAGCGCTTTAGTCAAAAATATCTTGAATTTCAGCCGCTCTTGATCCTTGATTCGGGTTTCCCGGGTCCGAAGATGTGCCATCACGACCACTGCAAAAGGATTGTTGGATGATTCCAGCATCTCCCAGTTCTCTTTGAAGGCCAGAATCTTCACCGAAGGAAACCGGAACGTGATTTTGCATCCCCACTTTTCATGATCATATCCGTTTACATACCATCCCGGACTTTCGTCTGCAAGCAGGGCCAGGCTCGCCACCGGCCGTCTGTACAGGTCATGAATCCGGTAATTGTACACATAGACCCGGTGTCCGAAATCCTTTTCGGCCTCACCCTGAACCTCCACATGGATCAGGACCCATGCCTCCTTCCCGTCTTTTTCCCACACCTTCATTAACTGGTCCGCAAAGCGGGAACCGATCTTCGATTCCCGGGTGATCTGCCGGAGTTCCTTGTCCAGCCGCTCATAGGATCGGGACCAGTCGATCTTTTGATGGATCTTGGGAAAGAAGAACGCAATGAACTCTTCGAAATAGGCGTTCAGAATCTCTTTCCAGGGGCTGTCGTATGTATCCCGCTCTGCCATGGTTTCCCTTCATATTTTCGGATTCAAAAAAGGGGGTGAAGCCCCTTCTCTCTTTTTCCGGTCGATTATAAATCGTTTTTTTGTCTCCGTCAATGTCAGAACCCGGATGAATGTGATGGAGATGATGGGGTGTGATGGGGCTCTTTCTTCATTATGTCGGGTATATCGGAGAAGAGGCTGTTCCGGAGCAAGAGGCCCCATCAGTGGTAATCATATAAATCACATTCATCCGGGTTCTTTTTTCATCATGTCCGGTTATATCGGAGAAGAGGCATCTTGGAGCAAGAGGCTCCATCAGTGGTAATCATATAAATGACAATTGGCTTGAAAACCTTTTAATATCAGCCTCGTTGGGAGGGCGTAGAGCCGCTCCCCAAAATCCGTTATAACCAGGAAAAATGCCCGGACGTGAAAGCCTACGCGAAAAACTACATGGCGATGCACTTCGAAAGCTCGACTATATCAATGCAAAGGGAGAGATCTCCGCAGACCCGTCCCCTGAGCTTCAGACATCGATTCGCTTTTGGAAATCATGGAGATTGCCGTTGCTCATGGTTCCAATGGCAACCATAATTGCATCGAGCTTGGCAGGATCTTTGATTTCCCGAATGCGCCCCATCAGTTTCAGCCCTTCTTTCCCGAATTTTGTATTCAAAAGGGATTCAATGGCACGGTGCAAGCCCAATGTAATCCCTTCATCAATCCCTTCATCAATCCCTTCTATTTTTCCTTCATCGATGCCTATTATCCTTCCCTCATCGATGCCTATTATCCTTCCCTCATCGATGCCTTTTATCCTTCCCTCTTCATAAAACATCTGCCGCAGTCCCATAAGTCCCTCCTTGGGTTGATCGGAATCCACATATTCCTTCCGGAAGCGATCCCGCTCCTCATCGGTCAAATTCATATAACCGTAGATACCCCTCGAAATTCCCCGGATGAAGAAAGATCACCACCGGAACTAACCGCATGCTCCTTTCCGCATCTGTTTACAAGGGTTCAATATATCGAAGCTTCGGGATTTTGGCAATCGGGTTTTTTCAACCCCCATTCAAAAAACAGATTGTCGGCCCATAATTGATGAAATCGCTTGAAATCAATGGGTAACATATCTTCTGGCAGAATGGAATGGCCGATACCGTTCGGACCATCGGCACGGACAGCAAACAGAAACCCCCTCGCCTGGTGATCGTTGACCGACAGCAGCGCCTGACCTCCCTGGAACTGGTGTAGAGCGGTAAATCCCCCCAGCCTCATTTTTAATGAAATCTTAACCAAATACTAACAGAATCCAAACAGAAGTGCGGTATAAGTTCCGGGTCTGGTGGAAAAATGTTCAACGGTGAAAAAAGATTAAAAAAGATGAAAAAAAAGGAATAGAGATGCCAAAATCGATACTGATCGCAGACGATTCAGCCAGCATTCGGCAGATGGTTCAATTCTCCCTGAAAGCGGGGGATTATGCGGTGACACAGGCCGCAGACGGCGGGGATGCCCTGGAAAAGGCAGAGGGCTCAAAATTTGACATGGTGATCACGGATCTGGACATGCCTGTGATGAACGGCATCGAGCTGACCCGGCAGATCAGGGCTCTGCCGGGCTATTCGCGGGTTCCCATTGTTATATTGACAACGGAATCGGACAGCGGGGTCAAACAGCGGGGAAAGGCGGCCGGGGCCATCGGCTGGATCATCAAGCCCTTCCGACCCCATCAGCTCATCGAGGTGATTCAAAAAGTTCTTCCCTGATTCTTTCCAGATAGGAGCGGAGGAGATCGGCCTCATTCTGGATCTCCTTAAGATCCTCCTTTTCCTCCCCGGCCATTTCAATCTCCTCTGCAATCCTCCCCATCTCCTCGAATCCGTAGCAGAGCGCTGAACCTTTGATCCGGTGGCCCATCCGCCGGATCTTTTCATGATCTCCTTCGGCAATGGCATCCTCCAGAAGCTTCATCTCCTCAAAGGTCTCCCAGACAAAGCCGGGGATCAGCTCCATGAGATCCGGATCAAAGTCGATTCCCGCCCTCTCTTCATCCACGACCTGAAGGATATCCCGGACCCGGGATTCATACTTTCGGAGGATGTTGAATATCTGCGCCTTTTTAAAGGGTTTGGTGAGATGATCCGTGCATCCCGCGTCCAGACTCTCCTGCCGCTTTCCATCCAGTGCGTGCGCGGTGAGCGCGATGATCGGCACGGCCGGGAGGCCATTTTCGGCCTCCCAATTCCGGATCTCCCGGGTCGCCTGATATCCGTCCATGACCGGCATGTCCACATCCATAAAGATGATGTTGTAGGTTTCGGTTCTGTATTTCTCCAGACAGATTGCGCCGTCCTCGGCCATGTGGACCTCGTGCGGGGTCTCTTTGAGATAGAAGGAGAAGAGAGTCCGGTTGTTCTCGTTGTCTTCGGCCAGAAGGATCTTCAGGGGGATCATCTCCCCGGATTGGGGTTCCACGGGACAGGCCAGGGTCTTTGTGAAATCGTTCTCCAAAGGCTGCTTTCCCAGAAGAGCCCCTATGGTGCGGAGCAGTTCCCCCTCACGGACCGGACGCACCAGCACCGCTCCGACGCCCAGAGAGCGGCCTCGATCGACCGCCTGAACAATCTCGTTGGAGGGGCTCATCAGGATCACCCGGGATAAATTGCCGCAGCGTGTCCGGATCTCGGCAGCGGTCTCATACCCGTCCATTCCCGGCATCCGTGTATCGACCAGAAAAAGATCAAAAGGGATATTGCCGTTTGCGCGTTCCAGTTGGGCCATCGCGTTCATTCCATCGGATGCCGAGGCCACCATAGCCCCCCAGCCGACGAGTCGTTCGGCAAGGCAATCCCGGGCAATCCCGTGATCGTCCACCAGCAGGATCCGGATTCCTTTGAGGTCAAAAGGGAGTTCATCAGGATCTGCGGACAGATCGGCCGCAAAATTTCCGGTAAAGGAGAAGGTACTCCCCTCCCCCGGTTCGCTGACCACCGAGATCGACCCGCGCATCAGCTCCGTGATCCGCTTGCAGATGGCCAGACCCAGCCCTGTTCCACCGTATTCCCGGCTGGTGGAGGCGTCGGCCTGGACAAAGGAGTCGAAGATATGTTTCTGCCGATCCTTGGGAATCCCGATGCCGGAATCGGTCACTGAAAACCGGATCCGGACATTCCCGCTCTCTTCTGGATGGCCCGAATGGTCCATGGCCGCTGAAAAGACGATCTCCCCCTCCCGGGTGAACTTGAGCGCATTGCCCAACAGGTTCGAGAAGACCTGCCGGAGCCGGTTCGGGTCCCCGATCAGCCGGTTCGGAACCGACGGTTCCTTGTGGCATACCAGCTCCACGTTCTTCTCATGAACCTTCAGGGCCATCACCTCACAGGTGCTTTCCATGATATCGGTCAGATCGAAGGGAACCGATTCCAGTTGAATCCTCCCGGCCTCCACCCTGGAGAGATCGAGGATGTCATTGATCAGCGCCAGCAGACTCTCCCCCGCGTTTTTGAAGACATTGACAAAAGAGCGCTGCTCTTGGGTCAGCCTGGTCTCCGAGAGGAGTTCGGCCATCCCGAGGATCGCGTTCATGGGGGTGCGGATGTCGTGGCTCATCTGCGCCAGGAACTGGCTCTTGGCATGGGTGGCGGCCTCCGCATCCTTCCGGGCCCGGATCTCCACCTTTCCCAGAGTCTCCATCATGTCCTGCACCGAGACCGTGCCGAGGATCTCCGATTCTGACATCACGATGATATCGTCGTAGATCTTCCCGGGCTCCCGGTTCATCGCAGCCGCGGCCACCTCGCCGATGGGCTGGTCCGCGGCCGCGATGAGCGGCTCCGCATCCATCAGCAGCGAGATGTTCCGCCGGTAGAAGAGGGAGACCCCGTACTGTGTCCCGAGCTTCCGGTCCAGGTGGTAGCTCATCAGAAGCCCTGCTGGCCGCTCCCCCTCCGCGATCACCACGCTGCAGAGGGGCGGCTGATCTTCGATCATCTCCTTGACTGTATTTACCTTGGTGTCGGGCGAAACCTTCATGGTCGGCTTCACCAGGCTCCGGATCAGGGTTTCGGCCCGGCGCCGATCCGAACGGACAGCGTTACGAGTGAAGTATCCTCTGCCCGCAGCCGGGATGATTCTTGCTGTTGCTTCCTGATTCATTCTCTCTTTCCCTTCCCGGTTAAAGCCGATCCGAGGGGTCGGCTCAAAATCCTAATGTCATTCCGTTTGCATTTCAATCTACCGGGCAGGCTACCATTTGCAGGTTTGATTATGATTAGGGAAGTGTTAGAATTTGGTTAAAATGGAGTACAGCGGGTGATCATCATCGTCAAGCGGAAGAACGAAATCGATTTCAAATATGATTACAAGAAGATAGTCCGCAATGTCGTCAGCATGCTCCGAACCAGCCTGGACATCCTGGTCAATCTGGATGCGGATGCGGCCTACAAAGTATGCCTTGCTGGACGACGAGGTGGATGAAATTCACCGGGATGCCTATGACCGGCAAACGAATGAAAATATGAAATGATCCTGAGAAAAGAAACCATCGCAGATGTCGATAATCTCTTTTGTCGATAGCATCTTCTATTCCTCCTTCTCCATGCGCTCCAGCAGTTTTCTCGGTTCGATCTCCCCGTTCTTGCAGGCGTTCAGGAAGGCATCCAACTCCTTAACCGCCTCCCGAAACTGGTCCACCACCTCGGGCCTGTTGCTGATCATCATTTCGGCGCTGAACTTGAGCATGGACCGGATATTATCGATCCGTTCGGGATGATCAGCCGCCATCCTGGCGTATGCCTTCATCATTGCCCTGTAATCCTCGTCCTGCTCTTCCCATTTTACGTCTTGGACGTCCTTTTCCTGGTCTGCCATTCCGCGCTTCCCCCTGTAAATTCAATTATTCCTGCACATGACACATTTTTCCGAAACCATGACCGAAGCCATCGTTCATAGACCTTAATACCATAACCTCTCAACCCAAGGCAAGCTTGCCGACGCTCCCGGGCCGGGATCTCCTCGGCGAACCTTGCCGATGGATAAAGAATGATCAAGACTGCTGATCCGGCTTGACACCGGAGAAGATTTATCGGATGTATAGGGGAAAATGGCTTCAAAGCCATGTCGGGGATAAAGAGAAGCCGGAGCCGCCCTCCCTGCCCCGGAAAGATATCTCCTTTTCAGCGTTTCCGACACGGGCTGCGGCATGGCACCCGATATTATAGACAAGATCTTCGAGCCCTACTTTACCACCAAATGCAAAGGAAAGGGAACAGGTATGGGGCTTCAGGTGGGGATTTTTGATGAAGCCGATCGTAAAATCGGAGATGGCGGAGATGATCCGCAATGTGTTGAATCAGAATCGGAGGAGCGCTGTATGACAACGTCCAATTCCATTTTTGAAAAGCATTACAAGGATTACCTCGAGCAGATCGCGGGGGTCGATCTTTCAGAAAGGCGCGAAGTACTCGACATCTCCTTGGAAGATAACGGGAAGAGAGGGGGCATCCCCTATTTCGGAAGAGATTACCGGGTATCCCGTGAAGGGGTTGTCGATGACCGGGGAGAGCGGCCCGATTACGGAACATGCGTTCTTCTGCTGAAATATCTGCTGCTGTCTCCGCAGCAGGTTCCGGCCGGAGATGAGTGGGTGAATTATCGGGATCTTAAGGACTCGGGACCCTTGACCATCTATTTCAACGACAACGTCATCCAAGCCATATCCCGGCGGTACTCGGGACGAAGCGAAGCGCTGAAAGAGGCCGCGGCCGCGGGAGAGGGAAGCCCGCCCGATGCTGATTATCCGTATGATGTGGCCGCGGTTTTCCGTGCCCTGCCCCGGGTGCCGATGCTCCTGCTGTTCAACGATGCGGACGATGAGTTTCCTGCGCAGACCATCGTGCTTTTCGAACAGAGGGCGGATCGGTTTCTGGATGCAGAGTGTCTGGCCATTCTGGGCGTGGCCCTGTTCAATCATCTGAAGGAGAAGGAAAAAGGGCTCGCCAGATAGAGATCGATCCGCGCGGCTTTGCTTTTTACTTGACGAATGGGTAAGAATTTGATTTTGACAGGCAACTCAAGAGTGCGGATATTTTGAAGGAACTTCGCCCTGGAAGCGGCAGGCGTGCTTCCGTTCTTTGCTTTCCTGAACTCCTGAATATTGCCGAAGGCAGGAAAATCCTATGATTGATTTTGTGTATCGTCAGCCATTCTCTATCGGTTTTGTGTATTGTCAATTGTTAAATATGATACACAAACAGCTTTGTGCTTACAGAATATCCACAAACTATCTTTTGGCTCGTATTTCGGATTTCAGTATCCACAAAAATCTTTTTCGTACCTTTCGTGGTTAAAAAGTCTTTCTCTCTTTTCCGTGTCTTCCGTGTATTCCGTGGTTAAAATCTGAAGAATGTTTGATTTCAGACCTCCCCTTGTGGTAAGAAGGAAGGGGAGAACACCTTTTCTTGCAGGGAAAGGAAGCAGGTGAAAAATATTTAAGAAGCGCATTTATGGGAGGAACGATGAAAAGATCCTTTATTCTGGCGGCAGCCGTCATCCTGCTGTCAGTGATGATGCCGGCATCTTCAAGAAATACCCCTATTTCACCCGGCGGATCATCCCGGCCAACACCTACCGGGGCGTGGGGAAGGAGACCGTCACCTTCGAGGATTCGACCCTCTGGATCGCAAATAACCGGGTCCCCGATGATGTAATCTACAACCTCCTATCCGTCGTCTACAGCCCGGAGGGGATCGATCACATGATCCAAAAGCATAAATCCGCGCAGGCCATGAGCATCGAAACCGGCGTCAAAGGAATCGTCACCCCGCTGCATCCGGGCGCGGAGCGCTTCTGGCGCGAAAAAGGGGTCCGCTGACCCCTGAATTTTTTTCAACGAATTTTTTTCAACTTTAACCGAAGAAAAATGAGGTAACAAAAACAAATGGATTTCAAACATCATCTGGAAATCGCCTGGAATCTGACGCTGAAGCACATCGTGGTGCTGATCGTCATGACCCTTGTCACCCTGACCGTAAGCGCTTTTACATTGGGAATTCTTGCCCCTGTCTGCTTTGCCGGCTATATGCAGTCGATTCTTCTGCTGGTCCGGGGGGGAAGAGAGCCCCGTCTGCAGGATGTCTTTTCCGAGATGGCCCTTTTTGTGCCGCTCTTCGGATTCTATATCGTGGTCCTGCTGATTCTGAGCATCGGATTTCTGATCTTTATAATTCCTGGGATAGTCTTTGCGGTGGCCCTAACCTATCTCCTGCTCTACATGCTGCCACTGATGACGGACAAGAGAATGGGGGTGGTGGATGCGGCCAAAAAGAGCGTAGAAATCACCACAAAGGGAAACCTTCAGGATCATATCATCGTTGCGGTGATCTTCATCGGCATCACCTCTCTGGGGGGCTCCTTTCTCATCGTCTCTCTGGTGGCCCAGCCGTTTGCCACCATCTTTCTGATGTCGGTCTATGAGAATCTCTTCGGGGATCGGGCCACGGATATGGCCCGCGCGGATGCCGCAGACGATCTGAAGCAGAAGTAAAAAACGATAATATTAAGGTAAAGAGGGCGGTCATGATCCAGAAAAGCCTTTTTGTAGTGTTGATCCTGTTGCTCATGTTGCTCATGGTTCTCATGGTATCGGGAACGGGAATCTGCGGGACCGGTTCGCAGCTCCGGCAGAAGGCCAAAAAAGCCTTTGATGACGGCAATTACCGCGATGCATTCGCGCACTACGAGACCCTCAGCCTCGATTTGAAGACCGAACCGGAGAAGATCGGCGACGATCTTCTGATGGCCATCGATGCACTGGCCAATCTCAACCGGGCCCATGAGGTCGATGCTTTTCGGGAAAAGGTGATCGCCCTTCACAACGATAACTGGCGCCTGCTCTTTGCAGCGGCCCGGTCATATCTCAATTTTCAGCACCACGGCTTTCTCATCGCAGGAGAATTTCA
Source organism: Desulfobacteraceae bacterium (assembly GCA_011390345.1). GTDB lineage: Bacteria > Desulfobacterota > Desulfobacteria > Desulfobacterales > JAABSP01 > JAABSP01. The sequence continues at coordinate 47,564 of JAABSP010000011.1, read as the reverse complement.
CCGGGGAAGCCACCGGGGCGGCGGGGATTATGCCAACGCATTCGAGCGGGACCGGGTGCGAGCCCTCCAGCTCATGGCCAGGGCCGCAGAACTTCCCAAGCCGGATGCCTCGGCCAGAGAGAAAAAGGAGAAGGCCGATTTCCACTTCAGCCTTGCCGACATGCTCATGGGGCAGCGGGGCGGAAATTCCGCGTGGCAGCTTCAGTACCTGACCGATCTGACCACCCTGCCCGACTATGAAAAGGGGCACTATTACGGCTATCGGGGAGATACCCCAAAAGGCGCGCCCGTTGACCAAGAAGGGAATCCGATCTTCTATTCGGTCCCCGAAACCTGGGAGAGTGCGGATTCGGACGGAGAGCGGTGGCGCTGGGCCCTCTTCATGGCCAAAGGGTCGGGCCCGTCACAGGCTTCCGCGGCTGATCTGAAGTTTGCCGACTTTCTGGCAGGCCAGTTCGGGGTGCAGACTATGGCCACATTTTCCGGCTTTTCCCCGTCAGCCATCGATGCGGTTCCTGATGAAGAGAGCGCTATCCTTTCCCTGGATACACTGAAGGAAGACGAGACCATCGCCCGCCTTGCCACCGGCGTCAAACGCTTCACCCTTCCCGATGAATTCAACTTTATCCGGATCTACAAAGACCTGAACCAGCATCCCCGGCTTGCCAATATTTTCGAAAACCGCCGCCAGTACGAAAAGGCAGCAAAGCAGTGGCAGATGGCCGGAAAGCAGGACCGGGTCGAGCAGATCACCGGCAACTGGGGGCAGTTCGAGCCGGTCATGAGCCGGCCGGCCGGAAAAGGGGCCGAGGTCGATTTCCGGTTCCGGAATGCCGGCCAAGTCCGGTTTACGGCCCATGCCATCGACCTGAAAAAACTGCTGGATGACGTTAAGGCATACATCCGCTCCAATCCCCGGAATGTGGACTGGAACAAGGAGAATATCGACAACATCGGCTACCGGATCGTTCAACAGAACGAGACCCGATATATACGGGAAGAGGTCGCGGACTGGACCCTGGAACTCGATCCCCGGCCGGGCCATTTGGACCGGCGGATCACCGTATCCACCCCCCTGGAACAGGCGGGGGTCTATCTGCTCAATGCCCATGTGGAGAACGGCAACACCAGCAACATCATCATCTGGCTAGATGACACGGCCATCATCAAAAAGCCCGTGGAACAGGGAGGGATGATCTATGTGGCCGATGCGGTCACGGGACAGCCGGTTTCCGGGGCAAATGTGGAGTTCTTCGGATACCGGCGGGAGTACCAACATAACCGGGGGAAGGACATCCGGACAGAAGTTGACAGCTTTGCCCGGCGGACCGATGAAAAGGGGATGGTGATGCTTTCCGCGGGAAACGTGCCGACCGGTCCGGAGGCCGCAGCCCTTTCCCCGGACATGCGCTGGCTGATCATCGCGACCGACGATGGTGGCCGGATGGCCCATCTCGGATTTACGGGGGTCTGGTATTCCCATCGATCCGATTACAAATACAGGCAGCGAAAGGCTTTCGTCATCACGGATCGGCCCGTTTATCGGCCCGAGGACAAGGTAAAATTCAAGGCCTGGGTCCGGATGGCGGAATATGATCAGCCGGATGTCTCTCAATACGCCGGGCAGAAGTTCAAGGTTCAGATCCTGACACCAAGAGGGGAAAAGGTCTACGAGAAGATCCATACAGCAGACAAATGGGCGGGGATCGAAGGAGAGTACGAGCTGCCCGAGGATGCGCAGCTCGGCGCTTACAGCCTTCAGGTCGTCGGCGTGGGGAGCGGAAACTTCCGGGTGGAGGAGTACAAGAAGCCGGAATTCGAGGTGACGGTGGAAGCGCCATCCGAGCCTGTGATGCTGGGAGATTCCATCACCGCAAAGATCACCGCGAAATACTACTTTGGCGAACCCGTGACCCAGGCCACAGTCAAGTACAAGGTTCTGCGCCATATGGAGACGAGCCGATGGTATCCGCCGGGGCCCTGGGACTGGCTCTACGGCAGGGGATACGGCTGGCGGGGCCTCGATTATGACTGGTATCCGGGATGGGCCGGCTGGGGGATTTCAGGGCCTCTGCCCGAATGGCGGCATGCGCCATCTCCGCCGCCGGAGGTGGTGATGGAGAACGAGGCCGAAATCGGCGAAGACGGAACTCTCGAGATTACCATCGACACGGAAATGGCCAAGCTCCTTCACGGCGATGCGGATCACCGGTACGAGATCAGGGCCGAGGTGACGGACCTCTCCCGGCGCACCATCGTAGGAACCGGAAGCGTGATCGCCGCGCGAAAGCCCTTTTCGGTATATGTCTGGATGAACCAGGGCTATTACCGGGCCGGGGATACCATGACCGCGCACATCGACGCGCGGAGACCGGACGGAAAACCGGTATCCGGAAAAGGCGCGGTTCAACTGCTCAAAATCTCCTATGACGAGAACAACCAGCCCGTGGAAAGAGCGTTCGAGCGATGGGAGATCGAACTCGATGGCGATGGATCGGAAAGCGTAAAGATGATCGCGGCCCAGCCGGGGCAGTATCGGGTTTCTGCAATGATTACGGATGAAAAGGGAAGAAAAGTCGACGGCGGCGACCTCATTACGGTTCGGGGATCGGGGGAAAATGCGGAAGACTTCCGGTTCAATCCGATCGAGCTGGTTTGCGAAAAGACCACCTATGCGCCCGGAGAGAAGGTCCGGCTGATGATCAACACGAATCAGCCGGATGGGGCCGTTCTCCTCTTCCTCCGGCCTGCGGGCGGGATCTATCCGAAGCCGCACTTTCTCAAAATGGACGGCAAGAGCAGGATCTACGAGATCGAAGTGACCGCAAGCGATATGCCCAACTTCTTTGTGGAGGCTGTCACCATCGCGGACGGAAAAGTCCATACCGCGGTCAGGGAGATCGCGGTGCCGCCGGAGAAACGGGTGCAGGACATAGATGAAACGCCGGACAAGGATCGGTACGGCCCGGGGGAGAAGGCATCGGTGAAGATAACCATCACCGACGAGAAGGGGGAGCCGTATGCAGGTTCTGCGGTGATCTCGGTCTATGACCGGGCCGTGGAATATATCTATGGCGGCTCCAACGTGCCGGAGATCGCGCCCTTCTTCTGGAAATGGCGGCGCCATCATAATCCATCCACGGAAACGAATCTGGGCCGGGCGTTTCAAAATCTCATCGCGCCCGGGGAGAAGGCGATGGCCAACCTCGGCGTCTTCGGCGGCCGGGTGGCAGATGACGAGATGATGCTGACGAACGGCCGGATGGATAGGGGGATGGCCGGGGGCCGTGCCATGTCCCGCAAGATGAAGGCCGCACCGATGATGGAGGCGGCTGAACCAATGGCCCCGGCACCCACGGCCGAGGCCGACATGGCCGGGGAAGCGCCGGCCGAGGCCGAACTCGTAACCCCGACGGTGAGGACCGAGTTTGCCGATACCGCATTCTGGGCCGCAGACATCACGACCGATAAAAAGGGAACGGCAACGGTGGAATTCACCATGCCGGAGAACCTTACCAGTTGGAAGATCAACGCCTGGGGGATGGGCCACGGAACCCGGGTGGGCGAGGCCGCGGCCGAAGTCGTGACGGCGAAGAATCTGCTGCTGAGGCTCCAGGCCCCCCGCTTTTTTGTGCAGAAGGATGAAGTGGTGCTTTCGGCCAATGTCCACAATTATCTGGAGACAGCCAAAAAGGCGAGGGTCGTCATCGAACTGGACCGAGACGTTCTGCAACTGAATGGGCCGGCGCAAAAGACGGTAACGATTGAACCCCAAGGCGAAGCCCGGGTCGACTGGCGGGTGACGGTAATAGCAGAGGGCGAGGCCGTGGTCCGGATGAAGGCGCTGACGGACGAGGAATCGGACGCGATGGAGATGCGTTTCCCGGCCTATGTCCACGGCATGGACAAGATGGTCTCCTTCACCGGCCTGATCCGGCCCGAAAAGGATGCCGCGAAGATCGTGCTGACGGTTCCCGAAGAACGGCGGCCCGGTGCATCCCGGCTTGAGGTGCGCTACTCTCCGACGCTTGCGGCCGCAATGGTCGATGCTCTCCCCTACCTGGTCGATTACCCCTACGGCTGCACCGAACAGACCCTGAACCGGTTCCTGCCCACGGTCATCACCCAGAACGTGATCCGGCGGATGGGGGTCGATCTTTCCGAAGTTCAGGAGAAGAGGACCAACCTGAACCCGCAGGAGATTGGCGATGACCGGAAAAGAGCCGAGGGCTGGAAGCGGTACGAAAGAAATCCGGTCTTCGACGAGAAAACAGTGGAAAAGATGTCCCAGCAGGGGGTGGACCGCCTCACCGATATGCAGGTATCGGACGGCGGCTGGGGCTGGTTCTCCGGATGGGGTGAGCACTCCTATCCCCACACCACCGCACAGGTGCTCCGTGGGCTGATGACCGCAAAGGCAAACGGGATTGCGGTTGTTCCCGGAGTGATCGATCGGGGCGTGAAGTGGCTGGAAAACTATCAGCAGAAGCAGGTAGGACTAATTGAAAACGGAAGGAAGGAGAAGAAAGAACGGCCGTGGAAGGATCACGCAGATAACCTGGACGCCTTCATCTACATGGTCGTCACCGATGCCGGTGTGAGAAACGAGAAGATGGGCCGATTCCTCTACGAGGACCGGAACCATCTGTCGGTCTATGCCAAAGCCCTGTACGGGATGGCGCTCTGGCAGTTGGAGGAGAAGGACCGGCTCGACATGATCCTGCAGAACATCAGCCAGTACCTTGTGACCGACGCGGAAAACGGGACCGCATACCTCAATCTCGACAACGGCGGATACTGGTGGTACTGGTACGGCAGCGACATCGAGGCCAACGCGTATTATCTGATGCTGCTCTCCCGCACCGATCCCAAGGGCGAGACCGCGAGGGGGCTGGTAAAATACCTGCTCAACAACCGGAAACATGCCACCTGGTGGAACTCCACCAGAGACACCGCGCTCTGCATCGAGGCATTTGCCGAATATCTTGCGGCCACGGGAGAAGACCGTCCGAACATGACCGTTTCCGTCTATTACGACGGCGTCAGGAAAAAATCGGTGAAGATCACCCCGGAGAACCTCTTCTTCTTCGACAACAAGTTCCTGCTGGAGGGCGAGGATATCGAGGCAGGAGAGCATACCATCGAGCTGCGCCGGGACGGGGAAGGGCCCCTCTATTTCAACGCATACCTGAGCTATTTCACCCTGGAGGATCATATCACCGCGGCCGGTCTGGAGATCAAGGTGCATCGGAACTATTACCGGCTCGAGCCCAAAGAAAAGACGGTCAAGGTCTCCGGCTCCAGGGGCCAGGCCATGGATCAGCGGGTGGAGAGCTACGAGCGGATTCCCCTGGAAAACCTCGATACCCTAAAGAGCGGGGAGCTGGCCGAGGTTGAACTGATTGTGGAGAGCAAAAACGATTATGAATACATGGTCTTCGAGGACATGAAGGCGGCCGGATTCGAGCCGGTCGCGGTCCGTAGCGGCTACACCCGTGAGGGGATGGGGGCCTATGTGGAGTACCGGGATGAGCTGGTGGCCTTCTTCGTCCGCAGGCTGGCCAGAGGAAAGCACAGCATCTCCTATCGGCTCCGGGCCGAGATCCCCGGCAGATTCAGTGCGCTGCCCACGATAGCCTATGGGATGTATGCGCCGGAGCTGCGGGCCAACAGCGATGAGATCAAGTTGCGGATTGAAGATTAGGAAGAGAATTGATGATAAAAGGAGAACCATTCTTGGAACCCAAACCCCAACAGAACGAATGCGGGTGTGACTGCCAGCCCCAGAGCGATCGGAGCAATTCAGCGCGCCTCACCCCCTTTCCCATGGCGCCGCCTGTGCCGAAGCCGTCGAAGAAAGAAGAGGATGCCGATATTCCCTGCTGCGGGCCCCCGGCCGGCCCCAAAAGCAGCCCCGACGAGCGGCCCGGCTACATCCTCTGCCACTTTGTGGAACGGTTTCTCTCGACCCCGGCCGGGGCCGTTCCGGTCGTAAAGACCGCGCTGGATCGAAAAGATACCATCGGAACCGTGCTGACCCGCATCGGAATCGGCCGGAACGATTATAAGGTAGCACCGGGCCTCTATGGGGTCGGCGCGCCCGATGCCGATTCCCCGGTTCTGGTGACAGCCAATTATAAGCTCAGCTTCGACGCGCTGCGGAAGGAACTCTCCGGCATCAATGCCTGGATTCTCGTCCTCGATACCCGGGGGATCAATGTCTGGTGCGCGGCCGGAAAGCGGAATTTCTCCACAGAAGAGGTCTCGGACCGGGTTCGGGGGGCAGGGCTAGACCGGGTGGTAAATCATCGAAAGCTGATCCTGCCCCAGCTTTCTGCGATCGGTGTTTCGGCCCGGGCCATCAAAAAGAGCTGCGGCTTTGAAGCCCTCTTCGGGCCGGTGCGGGCAGAAGATCTTAAACGATTTCTGCAAAACGGGATGAAGGCCGATGATTTCATGCGACGGGTCACCTTTACCCTGAAAGAGCGGGTCGAGCTGATTCCGGTGGAGATCGCGATGCTTTGGAAGCCCGCGGGGTGGATACTTCCGGCCGCTTTTTTCCTCTCCGGCATCGGGCCCGGCATCTTCTCACTCTCCCGGGCCTGGAACGGAATGCTTGCCATCGGCGCCGGGCTGCTCATGGGCGTCCTCTCAGGAGGGGTGGCCGCGCCGATTCTGCTGCCGTGGCTGCCGGGCCGGGCATTTGCAGTCAAAGGGGCCGTCACCGGAGGCATCTTTGGGCTGATCCTGCTCGGACTGGTGCCGGCCTTGGGCTGGGCCAAAGGCGCAGGGCTCTTTCTTTTCATTCTGGCCATCAGCGCCTATCAATCAATGAACTTCACCGGATCGACCCCCTTCACCTCGCCTTCGGGGGTGGAAAAGGAGATGCGAAGGGCCATTCCCCTTCTGGCTGGCGCGGTCCTGATCAGCGCCCTTCTCTGGGTCGGCTCCGCATTCTGATCAAATCTCATTCAAATCCATCGGATTTTACATTCTGAATTTACATAAGGATCATCCATGAAAGACTTTCGTTACTTAACCGATGTTTCCACCCTCGCGCTCGATAAAGAGATCTGTGTAGGGTGCGGCCTCTGTGAGACGGTCTGCCCCCACGGGGTGATGCGGCTCAATGGGAAAAAGGCCGAAATCATCGACCCGGACGGCTGCATGGAGTGCGGCGCATGTGACACCAACTGCCCGGTTCAGGCGGTCCGGGTCACGCCGGGAGTGGGGTGTGCGGCCTATATCATCCAGACCTGGATCAGAGGAAAGGAGAATGCCTCCTGCGGGGATGTCAACTGTTGCTGAAGAGGCAATAAAACTTTTTTGAGCGTACTTGATCTTTTCGGGGCAGATCGGTTATGATGATAAGAGCAGGATGAGAAAAAGGCTTTTATAGCATAAGGATGGCGGATTGTCAAAAAAAGCTTTTACGCCTGCGCTTGATGAACCGATCACATGCTTTGAAGAGATATTCTTTCGATGGAAAACGACAGACTGAATCGACTGAGGGCAAAGATCGAAAAGCAGCACAGCGATGAGCTGTCCGTTGACCAGGAGATCGCTCATCTCTCTTTGGAGGAGTGCCAAAAGCTGATCCAGGAACTGAAGATTCATCAGTTCGAGCTGAAGACCCAGAATGAGGAGCTGGATCGGACAACCCAGGATCTGGAATTGTCCAGGAACAAATATTTCGATCTCTACCATCTCTCACCGGTCGGCTATTTTACACTGGATGAGAACAGCCTCATCATCGAGGCTAATCTGCGGGGAAGCCGGATGCTCGATGCAGACCCGAACCAGATGACCCGAAGGGTTTTCACCCGGTTCATCCATCCCGATGACCGCCCCGGATTTCAGAATCTGCTTGTACAATTGAACCGAGGGAAGGAATGGGCCTCCTGCGAGATTCGGCTGGCAAATACCATCAAACCGACCCGTTATGTCAAAGTTACCGGCGTCCTCTTCCAGGACAAAGCGCCGAATGGAAGGCACTATCAATTGGCCATGAATGATATCAGCCAGTTGAAGAATCTGGAAAAGGAGCTGCGAAGAGCCAAAGACGAGGCCGAAACGGCCAGCCGGGCCAAAAGCGAATTCCTCTCCCACATGAGCCATGAGTTCCGAACGCCGCTGAACGGGATCATCGGCATGAGCGAGATGCTCCTCGACATCACAAAGGAGAAGAAGACCCGAAATCTAACCCGCCTTCTCCGCCGTTCGGCCATGACACTGATGGACCTGGTCAACAATGTGCTCGATTTTTCCCGGATCGAAACGCGAAAGATCGAGATCATCCGGACCGATTTTCTGCTGAAGGAGACCGTGGATGAGGCCATCGAACGGATTCGTTTGGATGCTCGGAAAAAAGGGCTGAATCTGCAGTCAAAGATCTGCCCGGATGTTCCCCGGGTCGTGAATGGCGATCCGGATCGTATCCTGCAGATCCTCAACAACCTGCTCTCCAATGGTGTCAAATTCACCGAATCCGGAAAAGTCGGGATAAAGGTGGATCAGCTCCACAAAAAGGAGAAAGAGATCCAGCTCCTCTTTTCCGTCAGCGATACCGGCATCGGAATTGCAGAAGAGCGGCACGAAGAGCTTTTCCAGAGTTTTTCCGCGTTCGGTCATCAATCCCTGAAACGGGAGGGTTCGGGCCTCGGGCTGACCATCTCAAAACAGCTCATCGAAATGATGGGCGGAAAGATCTGGCTGGAAAGCGAGCCGGATAGGGGAAGCACCTTCTTTTTCACCATTCCGTTCCACCCTGCAATCCAGATGGGCTCAGAGACCGGAGCCGAGACAGATGCAGCAAAAAAGTGCGAGGAGTGCTACAATATCCTCATTGCCGAGGACAATCCCCTGAACCAGCAGTTCATTGCCTATTTTCTGGAAAAATCGGGGCACAGGATCACCTCGGTCACCGACGGCCAGGCCGTATTGGACGCGCTGGAAAAAGAGAATTACGATATCATTCTGATGGATATCCACATGCCCCGGCTCAATGGAACCGAGGCCACAAAACAGATCCGAAAATCGGACGCGCCCTACAAAGAGATTCCCATAATCGCACTGACCGCATATGCCATCGATGGAGATCGGGAGCGGTTTCTGGAGGCCGGCATGGATGATTATATCGCAAAGCCGGTCGATATGAACCATCTCTTCTCAATGATGCGGAAGGTGATGAATGACAGTAGAGAGAAGGAGAGGGATACCAAAAAAGAAGAAGACGAGGCCGATGAGGAGATCCTGGCCGCCGAAGATCTCAATTTTTCGGGCATATCGGAGTTCATGAAGGTCTTTCAAAAGGACGAGCCCATACTGAAGCGGATGCTGCAGGGATTTCTGAATGAAGCGCCGGAAACCCTCGACAGGCTCAACAAAGCCTATGCAGCCAAAAAATTCTCCGAGGCCGCGGATGAGGCGCACTCCATGGCCAATGTCGCTGTGGCGGTTCGAGCCCTGAATGCCGTCAATCAGGCCCGGGATCTGGAACAGGCCATTCGAAACGATGAATTGAAAAAGGCAGAAGAACTTCACCGCCAACTCAACCGGGGGATGGGCAGCATTCTTCGCTTTATCCGGGATATCCCCCTCATACAAAAGGATCTTTGAACATCAATGTCCTCTCCTGCGGATCTGACCTGGGCGCAAATCGATCTGAAAGCAGTTGCACACAACATCTTTGAGCTGAGAAGAATCACAGATCCCGCCTCAAAAGTCATGGCGGTGGTCAAGGCAAACGGATACGGCCACGGGGCCGAAAGGGTCGCCTATACCGCATTGAAAAGCGGCGTGGATGCACTCGGGGTGGCCCGGATCGACGAGGGCATCTCCCTGCGCAGGGTCGGCTTTGACGCGCCGATTCTGATCTTCGGCCATACCCAGGCGGCCTTTGCGGCAAAAGTCTTGGAATACGGCCTGACAGTGACGGTTCATTCCCTCGAGAGCGCAGAGGAGATGTCGGAAGCGGCCCGATCCATCGGGAAAAAGATCCCGGTGCATCTGAAGATCGATACCGGAATGGGCCGGATCGGCCTTTTGTGGGAATCAGAAGAGACGGTAAGCCAGATCATCGATATGGTCCGCCTGCCCAATCTGGAGGCAGAGGGAATCTACACCCATTTTGCAGCCGCGGACAGCCGGGACAAGACCTCTGCAAACGCGCAGTTCTCCCGCTTTACCGATCTGCTGAATCTTCTGGCCCAAAAGGGCGTCGCCTTCAACATTCGCCATGCAGCCAACAGCGCAGCCCTCATCGACATGCCCGAAACCCATCTCGATATGGTTCGCCCCGGCATCAGCATCTACGGCTTCTATCCCTCAGAAGAGGTGAATGAGGAGAAGCTCCGCCTTCAGCCCGCCATGACATTGAAAACCCGAATCGTCCAGCTCAAAAAGGTCTCTGCCGGCTTTCCCGTCAGCTACGGCAGCACCTATGTCGCCCCAAAACCGACCACCATCGCGTCACTGCCGGTGGGATATGCCGATGGTCTCAACCGTCGCCTCTCCTCCCGGGGAGAGATGCTGGTCCGGGGGATGCGCGCGCCCATTGCCGGCCGGGTCTGCATGGACCAGACCATGCTCGATGTTGGGCACATTCCCGATGTCGCGGTGGGAGACGAGGTGGTGATCATCGGCAGACAGGGAGATGAGGAGATGCACGCCGACGAGATCGCAAATCTGCTGGATACCATCAATTATGAGGTGACATCCACGGTGATGGTGCGGGTCCCCCGGCGCTTTCAGGAATGATCTCTTTTTATGGCAGGGCCAGTTTTCCTTCATTGAAGAGCGTGCCGAAAACCTTCACCACCTCCGGGTCGAACTGGGTTCCGGCACCTTCCTGTATGAGATTCATCACCATATGCTCCGCGATCCGTCCCCGGTAGATTCGATCCGAGGCCATGGCATCATAGACATCGGCCACGGATAGAATCCGGGAGAGAAAGGGGATCTCCCCCCCATGCTTTCCGGAAGGGTATCCGCTGCCGTCAAAGCGCTCGTGGTGGTGCCGGATCACCTTCTGCTCCCGCTCCCAGAGGCCGAGCTGCTTGACGATATCCGCGCCGATATCGGCATGACCTTTGATGATCTCATACTCATTCTGGGTGAGCCGACCCTTTTTCAGCAGGATATTGTCCTGAATGCCGATCTTGCCGATATCGTGGAGCTGACCTGCCACCTCTAAAATATTCATCTCCTCGGCCGTACAGCCCATCGCCTTTCCGATCACCAGCGCCAGCCGGGCCACCTGTCGGGAATGGCGGGTGGTATAGGGGTCTCTGGCCTCAGTGGCATGGACCAGGGCCTTCAAGGTCTCCAGAAGGTTTTCATAGATGTTCTCATAGAGGGCAAGATTTTCAATGGCATAGGCCGCGGTATGGGTCATGGAGGAGAGGTAGTAGAGATCCTTGGGCGAGAAGCCATCTTTGGCCGATGCCGCAGTCAGCACCCCGAAGACCCGGTCCCGGATCATGAGCGGAACCCCCATGAAGCGGCCCGAATTGCCCCCGGAAAGGGCGCTCTCCTCCTGGTCCTGCATATCGCGGGTTGTAAAGAGCGGAATCTGATCTTTTACAACGCGGATCAGGATTTCGGGGGTGAAGAAGCGGTCATGCTCCGGGTCATGCTTTGAAAAGGCCGATGCCACTTCCACCGGCAGTTCGTATTCCGGATAGATGAGGTAGAGCCGGGAGGCCGAGGCCCGGGTGATCTCCATGGCCAAATGGACCAGATGACTGAAGACATCGACGCTGCTGCGGATGCTTTTGAACTCCGTCAAGATCCGGTTCAGGATTTCCAACTCCTCCACCTTTCCCTTCAGCTCACGGTTGAGGGCTTCGATCTGCGCCTTCTTCTCCACCTCCTGTTTGAGCAGGATATTGTCGATGAAAAGCCGTCGTTCCCGCAGCACCCGGTGGAGACAGATCTCCATCTGGTTGAGATTGACCGGCTTGATCAGAAAGTCCACCACGCCGTTTTTCAGGGTGTGGATGATGTTGTCCAGAGAGGGGTAGCCGGTCATGATGATGACCGGGACAGTATTGTCCATGAGCCGGATCTGTTCGGCCAGCTCGATGCCGTCCATCTTGGGCATGTTGATATCGGTGAAGCAGCAGTCCACCGGATGCTTTTTCAAAAGCCCCACTGCCTCAAGCCCGTTTTCAGCGGTAATCACCCGATATCCCTTCATGGAAAAGTACTCCCGGGAGATATCCAGAATGGGCTTTTCATCGTCTACGAAGAGAAGTGTCTCTTTTTGTTGATCTTCCATCTTGTTGTGTCAGAATGCCCTTGCAATTGAAGGAAAAAATGCCTATGATGCTTGCGGTAAACTTGCAGAAACAGTGATAACACAAAGTAAAATAAAATGCCAGTATACGAATATACCGCTCTTGATTTAAAAGGGAAGACGGTGTCGGGAATCATCGACGCCGAGAGCTACCCAGCAGCCAAACAGAAACTGAGAACATCGAGGATCTTTCCGGTCTCCATCAAAGAGACCCGGAAGACCGTGGCCAAAAAGGAGAGCCGCTTTTCAGAGATCGCCCTCTTTCAGAGGGTGCGGCCGGCCGATGTCGCGATCATCACCCGCCAGATGGCCACCCTCCTGGGCGCGGGCTTTGCCCTGGTTCCGGCGCTGGACACCCTGTTGCCCAACACCAAGGCCCCGGGGCTGAAAAAGACCCTCGCGCACATCAAGGATTCCATTGTGGAGGGTAACAGCTTTGCATCGGCGCTCTCTTTGTACCCGAACGTCTTCACCCCGGTCTACATCAATATGGTATCGGCCGGGGAGTCTTCGGGAACTTTGGAGATCGTCCTCAACCGGCTGGCCGAGATCTCGGAGAAGCAGCAGGCTTTAAAGAGCCGCATCCGCGCGGCCCTGGCCTATCCGATTCTGATGACCTTTATCGGGGTCGTGGTGCTGATTCTGCTGCTGACCTTCATCGTTCCGAGCATCTCCTCGATCTTCGTTGACATGGACAGGGTGCTGCCGACGCCGACCCGGGTGCTGATTGGGGTCAGCGGAATTCTGCAGTCCTACTGGTGGATCCTGCTGCTGGTTCTGCTGGGGCTGATCATCACCTTCAACAGCGTGAGGAAGACCGAGAAGGGCCGCTATTTTCTCCACAAGACCCTGCTGGGCCTTCCCGGCATCGGAAACCTGGCCAAAAAGATCGCAGTGGCACGCTTCTCCCGGACCCTGGGCTCTCTGCTGGCCAACGGCGTCACCATGCTCTCCGCGCTGGAGATCGTGAAGAACATCGTGGGCAATGTGCTGCTGTCCGAGGCCGTGGACCGGGCCGCAAAAGAGGTGGGCAAGGGAAAGGCTCTGGGGGCGGCGCTTTCCGAGGGGGAGATCTTCCCGCCCCTCTCCATCCAGATGGTCATGGTGGGGGAGCAGAGCGGGGAGCTGGAGATGATGCTGGAAAAGATCGCAGACGTCTATGAGGGCGAGGTGGAATCGACGGTCATGAGCTTCACCTCTCTGCTGGAGCCTCTGATGATCCTTTTCATGGGCGTGGTGATCGGCTTTATCGTTCTTTCCATTACTCTGCCCATCTTCGAGATGAACCAGTTGATCCGCTGATGTAGATCCCACGTTTCAACCATTTCCAAAAATCGACAGGATTTATACATTTTTATACATTATGGAGGCATTGAACCGAATGCACAGAAAGCGTCAATCTGATTTTTTAGCTGATTTTTTGGCCGATATTCCGGTGTCCCCGGCAAAAAGAATTGCACAACGCGGCTTTACCCTGATCGAACTGATGGTGGTCATCGTCATTCTCGGCATCCTTGCCGGGATCATCGTGCCCAACTTCATGAGCGCGCCCGGCGAGGCCAAGCAGGCCAAGGCCCGGGTAGAGATCTCTGCCATCGAGACCGCACTGAAGATGTACAAGCTCCATATCGGAACCTACCCCACCACGGAGCAGGGGCTCCAGGCTCTTGTAGAGCCTCCGGCCTCGGGCAACACTTCCAAGTGGAAGGATGGGGGATACCTGGAGAAGGGAAGAGTCCCGGCCGATCCGTGGGGCAATGATTACGTCTATCTGAGCCCCGGGGTCCACGGCGACTTTGACATCACCTCCTACGGCCTGGACGGGGTTCCGGGCGGCGAGGGGGAGAACAAGGACATCAACAGTTGGGAGATCGAGTAGTCCGGATTCCACATCCTTTGGAGCGTCGGACCCTGAATCGTCGGACAAAGCACCGGGTAAGGAACCAGATAAAGAGCGGGGAGAGGGGCTTCACCCTGATCGAGCTGGTGGCCGTCATCGCGGTCATGAGCCTGATGCTCGCGTTTGCCATCCCCAAACTCAGTACGAACTTCTTCACGGACGGCTCCAAGGAGATCTCCCGATGGATCATGGTCAAGGTGGAGACCCTGAAGGACCGCGCGCTTCGGGAGGGAAAGGTCTATATCCTCAACATCGACATGGGAACCCAGACCATGTGGATCACCGGAGAGGGGATGGATGAGGAGGCGGCTTTAAAGGCTCAGGAGGAGGCCGAGAGACTGCCCGAGGACTTCCGGATATCGGATGTGGAGTTTCCGGACCGGGGACGGATGGCCGTGGGACAGGTGCAGATCCGCTTCTACCCCAAAGGGTATTCTGACAAGGCCATGATCCACATTCAGGATGAGGATTTCAACCCCGTCACCTTTGTAATCGAGCCCTTTCTTCCCAAGGTGAAGCGGCTGGAAGAAGATGTTGGCTACAACGGATAGGCAGATGATCCATCATGATGACAGAAAACATCCCCGGCAGATGAGACAAAACCCGAAGGGCTTCACCCTGCTGGAGGTGATGGCTGCAGTGGCCGTCATCACCATTGTTCTGGTTGCAGTCTACAAACTCCAGGCCCAGACCATCGCCATGAGCGAAGCCTCCCGCTTCTACACCCAGGCGCCCCTGCTGGCCCAGGCCAAGATGGCCGAGCTGGAGGGGAAGACTTTGGATGAACTGAGCGGCGGCTCTGGAGATTTCGAAGAGGTTCCCGGTTTTGTCTGGGAGGCGACCGTGACCGATGTGGAATCCGAGGTGCTGGAGACCACGGCCGAAAATTTAAAGCGGATCGATGTGACCGTATCTTTGGAAAATGAAGGACTCAGCTATGGGATGAGCACCTACCGATGGATCGACGGATGAACCAAAGGCTGGAGAATATCGGACCCGAAAACCGACTTGACACCGAAGGCTTTACCCTGCTGGAGCTGCTGCTGGCCATTTTCATCTTTGCGATGGTGGTGACGACCATCTTCGGCTCCTTCAACATGGTCTTCTCCAATGCCGGTCTCATCTCGGCCAGCGCGGAGCAGTACGAGATGGGAAAGACCTGCATGAACCGGATGGCAGAGGATCTCAAGTCGATCTATGTGGCGGTGGAGCCGGCCTATACCGAGCCGGAATTCAATGATCCGCCGGACCCCTACCGGGTCTTCAGCGATACGAGCTTTACGGCCGGCGCCTCCTTTCCGACCCTCCGGTTCACCTCCTTTGCCCATCTTCCCTTTGGGGAAGACCGGCGGGAGGGGATTGCCGAGATCCTCTACTATATAACGCTCACTGATGAGGGGGTCCCCCAGTTGCGCCGCGCGGATACTCTCTATCCGTATGAACGGTTCAAGGACAACCGGGTGGAGGAGAAGATCACGGACCCGATACTCTGCGAGAATGTCAAGCGGCTGGAGTATATCTTCCATGATGAAGAGGAAGAGGAGCAAGAGACCTGGAACTCCGATTCCGAGAAGAGCGACTACGGAACCCCCAGAGCCATCGAGATCCGGCTGGAGATCGGTGACGAATCCGCTTCCCTTTACTTCGAGACTATGATAAAGTTCCCCGTTTACAGGAAACAGAAGGAAGATTGAGAAAAAAAAGATTGATACCGAGTACCGGAAAAAAGGGAATTTTAAACAACGAGCGGGGCGTTGCCATGCTCATCGCGCTGGGGATCATCACCCTGGTGATCACAGCCAGCCTGGAACTGAACCGGCAGGTGCGGAACACCATGATGGCCGTGGCCACTGTCCGGGACCGTACCACCCTTTCTGAGATAGCGGCCGGCGGCATCCATGCCGCGATGGCCATGCTCGCCAGAGACAAGCAGATGAGCCGGATCGACTCGATCCAGGAGGATTGGGCCGACTCGGAGAAGATCAGGGAACTACTTGCCGAAATCCCCTATGAGAAGGGGAATGTCAAGATCGAGATCACGGACGAGCTGGGCCGGATACAGGTCAACGCGCTGGTCGATTTCCCCCGGGGGAGAAACTTCAATGGCGCGCAGAAGACCATGTGGGACCGGATCGTTCCCCTGATCAAAGCCAGCCACGATGCATTCGAGGATCTGGAGTCGACCGAGATCGTCAATTCGGTCAAGGACTGGCTCGATTCCGGAGATGATGACGCGATTTCGGGATTGAACGGCGCGGAGTCAGATCACTACGAATCCCTGGACCCGCCCTACAAGGCGAGAAACGCGCCATTTGTCCATATCTCGGAACTCTCCCTGGTCAAGGGGATCACCCCGGCCTTCTTCTCCGGCATCGAGGGGATGCCCGGCATAGCCGAGTTCATGACGGTCTATGGCGCAACCAAGGCCAAACAGCCCTTTGAAAAGCGGGATTTCACCTTCGAGGGAAAGGTCAACATCAATACCGCGCCCCTGCCGGTGATCATCGCGCTGGTTCCCTCGGAAAACCCGGAATACGCCCAGTCCATCTACGACTACCGCCAGGAGAAGGAGGGTGACGAGTTCCTCCATTCCCTCAACAGCCCCACCTGGTACAAACAGGCCCCGGAAATCCCGGCAGAGCTGACCATCGATCCGCAACTGATTACCACTGAAAGCGACTTCTTTCGGATCATTGCCACCTCGACCCTTCAGGAGATGTCGGTGACGATCACGGCCGTGGTTCACCGGGAAAAGGAGAAAGAGACCAATAAATGGACCTGCCGGGTGCTCTCCTGGGAGACGGGCTGAACGATTCTTTAATTGATCCTTGAAAAGGGCATAGATATGCCTTTGAGGAAGTTTGGAAATATAGAATGAAGGAAAGACCATGAGCAGAAAAATCATCGGACTCGATATCCGGCGCCACAGCATCAACGGCGTTATGGTCAGAGCCGGGGTAAAGGGGAGCTGGTTTGAAAAGGCCGCCAGGGTTCCGCTGCCCCAGCCACCGGGAGATGAAGCCGCGCGGATCGAGGCCATAGAAGGGGCCCTGCAGGATACGATCGGCCAACTGGACGGGGCAGACGCACTCTGCGTGGTATCGCTGCCGCCGGATCTGGCATCCTACCGGAACATCCGCCTCCCCTTCAAGGACGCCAAAAAGATCCGCCAGATCCTACCCTTTGAGCTGGAGCCCTCCCTCCCCTTTCCAGTGGATGAGCTGATCATCGATTTCCGGGCCATCCAACTCCCGAGCCAGGCCGAAGGAACCGATATCATCGCGGCCGCGATCGAAAAAAAGCAGATCCTTTTCTATATGGACCGGCTGCAGAAGGCCAAGCTCGATCCGGAGATCCTGACCGTTGGCGGCTTTGCCACCGCGCAGGCCCTCTGCCGAATGACCGATATCCCGGAAAACGGACTTTTCATCGACATCGACACGGACCGCTGCACCATCTTTGCGCTGATCTCGGGACAGATCTGTCTGGTGCGGGTCTTTCCGCTTAACCCGGGGCACGGAGAGAAGGAGATCGCCAAAAACCTCTGCGGTCACATCCGAAGAACACTGGCCGCTTTCGAGCAGAACTTCCACCCGGACTACCAGCCCGAGGAGATTCATCTGGCCGGATACGGCCTCTCGGATACGGAGTTCGATGCGGAGATCCAGCGGATATTGGGGGTTCCGGTGAAGCGCTTCGATCTGATCCGGGATTCGGGAATGCTGAGGAAACAGAGAGGGGGCGGCGGCGCGGCCCCCATGCCGGACGTGGATCATGCCCTGGCTTTGGCCATCACCGATGTTCACAGCTATCCGGTCCTGAACTTCCGGAAAGGTGAGTTCGGGACGAACCGGCAGTGGGCCGAACACAAGAGCAGCCTCATCAAGCTCGGGATTCTCGGCCTGCTGGTGATGGGCGGATTCTTTGCCAACTTCTTGATCGAGGCCGCCGCTATGGAGCGGCAGATCGATGAGATCGACGGCAAGATCCGAAACGTCTTTCAGGATACCTTTCCTGAGATCACCCGGATTGTAGACCCGCTCCATCAGATGCAGGTGGCCCTGCAGGAGGAGAGCGAGGAGAGCCGGTACGCGGCAGACCCGGCCGCGGACATCAAGGCCATCGATATCTTGAACGAGATCAGCCGGGGCGTGCCCCCGGGAATCGATGTGGAGCTTAACCGCATGGTGATCGGCGACAACAGCGTCCTGGTCTCGGGCCATACCGACACCTTCAATGCGGTGGATGAGATCCAGAACGGCCTCTCCGGTTCGACACTCTTTAAAAAGGTGACCATCAGCTCCACCAATAAGGAACGGACCGGGAACCGGATTCAGTTCAAGATGAGAATCGAACTATGATAAAGATGAGCAAAAGAGAACGGAACATGGTGACGGTTGCGGTAATCGCCATTGCCATCTTCATGATCATTCAGTTCGGAGTCATTCCCTTGAAGGGAAAGCGGGAGCGGATGGCCCGGGCACTGGATTCCAAGACCGATACCCTGACGCAGATGATCCAGCTCAAGGCCCAATACGAAACCCTGACCGGCAATGCCCGGCAGGCCAGAATCCAGTTCGATGAACGGGAGCCCGGATTCACCCTCTTCTCCTTTCTGGACCGGCTTGCGGGACAGGCCGGGATCAAGGATCACATCAGCTATATGAAGCCGTCGAGGTCCGAAGACAAAGAGAGCCCCTATAGGCTCTCTCTGGTGGAGATGAAACTCCAGGACATCGACCTGAAACAATTGACCCCATACCTGCACATGGTGGAGACCTCCAAAAACGTGGTCTATATCCGGCGCATGTCCATCACCAAGAACCGGAAAGATGAAGGGGTGGTGGATGCGATTCTGCAGGTGGAGACCTACGAGCTGTAAATATTGTGATGAAAAAAATTTTGCTTTACACCCTCTACATCGGGGTTGTCACGGCCGCATTTGCCTATTTTCTCTTTCCTTCGGACGCGGTAAAAGATTATATCGTCCGGCAGGTCAAGGCCGCAGAGCCGAATCTGGAGCTGCAGATCGAAAAGATCCGGCCGGCGCTGCCCCCGGGGCTCGCATTGGGGGGAACCCGGCTCTTTTATGAGACGATCCCCCTGGTGGAATCCCCCCAGGTCCGGGTGCTGCCGGTGATGACGACCCTTTTCAGCTCCGAGACGGCCATCGGGTTCAGAGGTCTTCTCTATGGCGGAAACTTCAAGGGTGTGGCGCTCTTTGACCGCCCTCCCGAAGCAAAGCCCCAATTGAAGCGGATTGAAGCCGGCCTCTCCGGGGTTCAGGTGGCGCAGGTCCATGCCTTGGAAAAGCTGCCCCAGGATTATGAAGTCCTCAGCGGCCTGCTTTCCGGAACCATCGATCTCCGGATGACCGATGCCGGAGAGACAGGCGAGGCAACCTTTTCCATCGCTGATCTGGGGCTGAAGATCGAAGTTCCCATGATCGATCTGGGGCCTATCAACTTTAATGAGGTGAAGGCCGGCATCGACATGGTTTTGGACCGTCGGATTCAGATCCGGGAGTGTACCTTCAAAGGCCCCCAGGTCAACGGAACCCTCTCCGGAGATCTCGAGATCATGGACCTGCCGGAACAGAGCCGCCTCAACCTCACCGGGACCATCACCCCCCATGCCGCTTTTCTGGCAAATCTGTCAAAAGGTTTTCCTGCATCATTGCTTTTTAAGAAAAGATCAGGTAAAAGCGAATTGGCATTTGCCATTCGCGGAACCTTGAAAAATCCGCAATTCTCATTGCTGTAAAGACGAAACCGAATGATTAATCGAATTCTTACGCTGATTCATCTGCTATTGATCGCAGCCGTTATCTATCTGGGCGTCAGCGCCTTCTACCTGTATGTGGAGGTCCGTCTGGAACGGCCCCCCGAGATCCGGGTGGCCGGCGCGGTGCAGTCCGAGACCCCGGAGACCGTGATCCGCCCTCTTGCCGCGTACGATCCCATTGTCGAACGAGATCTCTTCAAGACCAAAGAGAGGCCCAAACCCGAGCCCGAGCCCAAAGAGGAGCAGATGAACGTCGATGCCCTGAAGCAGACGGATCTGAAGCTCAAGCTCTGGGGAACCGTATCGGGCAACGAACAGACCGCGTATGCGGTGATCGAGAATACCCAGAAGCGGAAGCAGGATCTTTTCCGGGTGGGGGATACCATTCAGAACGCCCGGGTGAAGATGATCCTGCGGGAGCGGGTGGTGCTGACCGTGAACGGCAAGGATGAAGTGCTGGACATGGAAAAGCGCCTGGCCAGTGCAAGGCCGTCCGCGCGGATACGCGGCAGCTCCGCGGCGTCGCCCTTTCCCACAACGAACGCGGAATCGTCAGGTGAGGTGGGAACGGTCCGGCTCCAGCGGGAAAAGATCGAATCGGCCGTCAACAATGTCAACAACCTAATGCGCCAGGCCAGAATCCGCCCCCATTTCAAGGACGGAAAGCCGGACGGGCTTACGTTGACCCGGGTGCGGCCCAACTCCATCTTTACGGAGCTGGGGCTCAGGAGCGGGGATATCATCACCGGGGTGGACGGACAGCAGATCGAGTCGGTGGACGACGCGCTCCGCTTCTACCGGAGCCTGAAATCCTCCTCCAACGTCAAACTCGAGATCCGGCGCCGGGGCCAGAAACAGCAACTCGAATACCAGATCGAATAACGATAAAGGAGCTAACGGATCGGTACCCCCATGACAAGATCTCAAAAAATGGCAGGACCTCACAAAAGGCTGCTCAACGGTATTGTCTGTCTATTCTCGCTGCTTGCGCTCATGGCCGCATCTGTGGGTCCGAAAATCAACCCGGCCCATGCCCAGCAGCCGCCGACCAACGGAATCAACGGGAACGGCAGCCAGGAGCGGTTTGTCTCCATCGACTTCAATGATGTGGATATCAGCGTCTTCATCAAATTCATCAGCGAATTGACCGGAAAGAACTTTATCGTGGACAACCGGGTCAAGGGGAAGGTGACGGTCATTTCCCCGGCCAAGATCTCGGTGGAGGAGGCGTTTAACGTCTTTGTATCGGTCCTCGAGGTTCACGGCTTCACCACGGTCGATTCCGGAAACGTGATCAAGATCGTCTCCGCGCCCGAGGCCCGGGCCAAGAGCATCCGGACCCTGCTGGAGCGGGAGCGGGTCTCTCCGGAGGACAAGGTGGTCACCCAGGTGATCTCCCTGCGATATGCGGACCCCAACGACATCACCCGGCTCTTCCGGCCCCTGGTCTCGAAAAGCAGCGTCATTCTGCCGTACCAGCCCACCAACATGCTCATCATCACCGATGTATATTCCAACATCCGGCGGCTGATGAAGATTCTGGCCTCTCTGGACGTGCCCGGGGTGGGTCAGGAGATCGGCATTATCCCCCTGAACTACGCGGACGCGGCAAATGTGGTACGGGTGCTTTCCACGGTATTTCAGCAGCGGAGGGCGGCAAAGAAAGGGGCCGCGCCCGGAGAGACGGTCCGGTTTGTGGCGGACGAGCGGACCAACACCATCATCGCGCTGGCAAACGAAGAGGAGCTGGTCCGTATCCGGGAGCTGGTGAACCGGATCGATCTGGAGGTTCCCCGGGGCAAGGAGAAGATCCACGTCTATTATCTGGAGAATGCGACCGCAGAGGAGCTGGCAAAGGTACTCCAGTCCCTCTCGACCAAGGCCAAGCCCGTTTCGGCCCAGAAGGGGAAAAAAGAGGCCCCTATCGTCTCCGAAAGCACCAACATCACCGCGGACAAGGCTACCAACAGCCTCATCATAATGGCCGACAAGGACGACTATCTGACCCTGGAAGCCATCATCAAGAAGCTCGACATCCCCCGATCCATGGTCTACATAGAGTGCCTCATCATGGAGGTGAACGTGAGCAACGGCTTCTCCCTGGGCGTCGAGTGGATCGCGATGGGCGATACCGAATACCGGGACAGCGAGGCGGCCTTTGGCGGCGGATTCTCGGGCGGCGAAGGCGGCTACGACAATCTGGGAGGACTCATCACCCCCCCCATGGGAATGCTGCCCCCGGGCTTCTCTCTGGGGATCTTTGCCGAACCCCTGCAGATCGGGGATCTCACCTTCCCCAATCTCGGGGCCATTGTCCAGGCATTCCGGAAGAACAAGGACGTCCACATCCTCTCCACGCCCCAGATCCTGACCACCGACAACGAGGAGGCGACCATCACCGTGGGCAAGAATGTCCCCTACCTCACCAAATCGGGCTCCTCCACAGTGGAATCCTACAATACCTATGAGTACAAGGATGTGGGTATCACCCTGAAGATCACCCCCCAGATCAGCAAAGACAAAACAGTTCGGCTGCAGATCGCGCAGGAGGTGACCAAGCTGGATCAGACTCTGACCACCGGGGACCGGCCCACCACGCTGAAGCGGACCATCGACACCACGGTGATCGTCCATGACAAGAACACGGTGGTCATCGGCGGACTCATCGACGACAGCCTCTCCACAACCGAGTACAAGATCCCCTGTCTCGGGGACGTTCCGGGGCTCGGCTGGCTCTTCAAGTCTCTTTCCAACTCCCAGGAGAAGACCAACCTCTTCGTCTTTCTCACCCCCCATGTGATGCAGAATGCGGCCGAAGCCGAGGCCTTCTACAACGAGAAGAAGCAGGAGGTCAATCGGATCGAGGAGCAGGGGATCAAGCTCTATGAGCGCCACTACGACAAATTCGACTACGGGAGGTCGGATCGGGAGGTGATCGAAACCCCTGAAGGCTTTCCCCCCGGGGTCGCTGAGCCGGAAGTCGATATTCCCTCTTCTCCGGAACCGGCCGATCCCGTGGTCATTCCCGATCCCATCATCATCGAAGATATGGAAGTCCGGGAGGAAACGGAGTAGATCCGAAGACCCATGAAAAAACAACTGCTGCAGATACTCAAGAACACCTCGGGAATCTCCGAGGATCAGATCGAGGAGGCCGAACGGATCAAGGCCGAAAAGGGCGGCATCATCGCCGATATCCTCGTGAAGAAAAATTTCATCACCGAGCATCAACTGCTGGAGGCATTGAGCCTGCAGTACGACATCCCGTTCTGGCCCCGGCTCCCCTCCCAGCCCATCGAAACCGAGGTGACGGAGCGAATACCCATCCATTTCCTGAAGAAGTACATCATGGTCCCGCTGGTCTCCAACGGCCATTCGGAAAAGGGCAATCCGGCCGAAGAATCCGGGGAGACAGACCTTTCCGGATATGTGATAGCGGTCAACGATCCTGCCGCGTTCCAGCCCTTAGACGATCTTATCCGGCTCATCGATGCGGTCAACTTCCAGGTGGTGCTCTCAACCAAAGAGGCTATCCTGTCGGCCATCAACCTCTCCTACGATCTCAATCGGGACTCTGCGGAACAGCTCGTCCAAAACATGGAGGAGAGCGACGGGGCCACCATCATCAGCGAGATCCAGGACACCGCAGACCTCTTAGACGACACCAGCGACGCGCCGATCATCAAACTGGTCAACCACATCATCTCCCAGGCCGTGAAAGCCAGAGCCAGCGACATCCATGTGGAGCCGTACCAGGACAGCTTCAAGGTCAGGTACCGGGTGGACGGGATTCTCTATGATCTCCTCTCCCCGCCCAAGTGGATTCAGCCGGCCCTCACCTCCCGGATCAAGGTCATGTCCAAGATGAACATCGCGGAGAAGCGTCTCCCCCAGGACGGACGGCTGGAGGTGAAGATCGGGGACCAGGACATCGACGTCCGGATCTCCACCATCCCCACCAC
This sequence comes from Desulfobacteraceae bacterium, assembly GCA_011390345.1. GTDB lineage: Bacteria > Desulfobacterota > Desulfobacteria > Desulfobacterales > JAABSP01 > JAABSP01. The sequence goes on along the minus strand of JAABSP010000011.1, from coordinate 23,620 downwards.
CTTTGGGGAGCGGGTGGTCCTCCGGCTGCTCAACAAGAGCACCTCCCTGCTGGAGCTGTCGGAGCTGGGAATGACGCCGCAGAAGCTAGCGACTCTGAAAAAGCTGGTGACCAATCCCAACGGGATCATTCTCGTCACAGGCCCCACCGGAAGCGGAAAGACGACAACGCTTTATGCGGTTCTGGCCTCCATCAACACCCCGGACATCAACATCATCACCATCGAGGACCCGGTCGAGTACCAGCTCAGAGGCATCAGCCAGATCCAGGTCAACCCCAAGATCGACCTCACCTTTGCCCGTGGGCTCCGCTCCATAGTCCGCCAGGACCCGGATGTGGTGCTGGTGGGGGAGATCCGGGACCCTGAGACCGCGGAGATCGCGGTCCAGTCCGCGCTCACGGGCCATCTCGTCTTCTCCACCCTCCACACCAATGATTCGGCCGGCGCGATCACCCGTCTGGTGGACATCGGGGTGGAGCCATTTCTCATCTCCTCATCAGTGCTTGCGGTGGTGGCCCAGCGGCTGGTGCGAGCCCTCTGCTCCAACTGCAAAGCGCCCAGCCAGCCGGATGCGCTGGCCATGGAGACCATCGGCATCGATCCGAAGTGGCTTGCCGACTATACGATCTACGAGGCTGTGGGCTGTCCCGACTGCCTCAACAGCGGGTACCGGGGCAGGTGCGCGATCCTGGAAATCATGCAGATGAGCGGAAAGCTCAAAAGCCTGATCCTGCAGACCTACGACTCCAACCGGATCAAGGAGGAGGCCGGGATCGAGACCCTGCGGGACGACGGCATCCAAAAGATCTTGAACGGCATCACCACCATCGAAGAGGTCCTCCGGGTGACCCAGCGGTGATATGATGCGACAGCCCATCTATCACCTGCTTCCTCTTTTTCTTCTCCTTATGGGGGTCATCCTGATCCCCAATCCGGCAGCCGCACAAGACAAAGGCACATATATCACCCCGGATGACCAGTTCTCCTTTGCCGAAGGGTATTTCTCAAATCGGGAATATGACAAGGCCGTCACCGAGTACGAGCGGTTTCTCCATCTCTTTCCCAATGCCGAACAGAGGGATTTGGCCCGTTACCGGATCGGGATGGCCCGATTCCACCAGGGACAGTACGAAGAAGCGATTCGGGTGCTGGGAAATCTGATCCAAGAGAATGTCCGGACCCTTTCGGAAAAAGATCTGTCCGATCCTGTGGTGCAGTCGGTCTTTTCCGTCAGCCGATCCTATCTTAACCTGGAAAACCTTTTGGATGCGGTTCAAACCTTGAATTTCCTGATCCGGAATACAAATCATCCCGAAGTTCGCCGGGAGAGCCGGTACCAACTGGCTTGGGCCTATATCGAAGCGGGGGAGTGGGAGCAGGCATCAACAATTCTGACCCGATTGAATTCAGCCCGATTGAACCCAGCCCAGTTGAATCCGGATGGCCGCGCTTCGGATTGGGAGAAACCCGAAAAGATCGACGAACTGCTCGCAGCGCTGAAAAGTGCGGATGCAATCCCCCAAAAAGATCCGGTCAGTGCCGGAGTTCTCGCTCTCGTGCCGGGGGCCGGCTATCTTTATACTGAACGATACCGGGATGCCCTGACCGCCTTTCTGATCAACGGAGCGCTAATGGCCGCAGCCTTCGAGGCATGGGAGAACGACAACGAGATCCTCGCCGGGATCATCGGCGTCGTGGAGGTGGGATTTTACACCGGCAGCATCTACGGCTCGATATCGTCCGCGCACAAGTACAACCGGCGGTCTCAGGAGAACTACATCGAGGGACTCAAGGGGCAGATGGGATTTCGCTTCTCCGCTATGGAGGATGGTTTTCTGATCGGCCTGCAGTACCGGTTTTAGGTGATTTTGAAAAGAAAAATAAGACGATGCCATCTCTCCAAGTTTCCAAAGAAAGGAAAGTTCTCCCCTCATCCCCACCCGATGGCCACCACCGCCACCCGAACCCCGTCAACAGAACTCTCCCCGGAAAGCTTCGCCAGCACCGCCTCATCCCGCACCGGCACAAACAGCGCCACCGTCACCCCCTCCAACCCGAGGCTTTTGGCATAGGCCGCGGCCTGGGATTTTGCCGACTGGGTCTTTAAAAAGCTCTCGAAGCTCTTCACCTCGATCACTCCCATCTTCTCTCCGCATTTCAGATGGAGATCCACCTTTCCGTTTCCCGTGGGGAATTCGGGGCTCACGACACAGATCCCCTTCACGGCCTCTTTGAGTAGGAATTGAACCGCCTCATCCTTCTTTCCTTTTCGATCTTGTGAATTCCTTAAATCCCTTCCTCTTCCCGGGATCGGTGTTCACCGCATCCACTCCGGAATGCTCGGGTCCTCCGCCTTCTTCTTCCGCTCCAATGCCTTTTTTCGCTGCTCTTCGATCCGCATCCGGGCCTGCTGCATCCAGTCCGGAAGATTCTCCTTCTTTTCCTCTTTCTGGTCTCCTGTAGATTTTTTCAATTTGTTTGCCTCTGGCGGTTTCAGGTGAGGATTACGCATCCATTCAGGAATATCAGGAGACTCCCCCTTTTTCCGGCGCTCTAAAGATTTCTCTCGATGGGCCTCGATCATATCCTTTGCCTGCTGCATCCAGTCCGGGATCACTGCCTTTTTCGGCTTTACCACCCGGGGACCCGGGAATGGGGCGGGGGCAGGTCGCGGCTCCTCCGGGTCAGGAAAGATGAACTCTCGCCGATCCAGCCCCAGCTTCCAGCAGATCTCATTGATGATGGCCTTCTCTTTCGTCTCCATCTCGCCGTTGGCCTCGGCCACGGCACAGCTCACCAGCACCAGAAGCTTTGCCTCTTCCGATCCCTTGGGGATCTTGGTGATAGCTTTAAATGCCTTGAGCTTCCCCAGACGCGGATCGAACTCGAACTGGGAGACGTGCCGCTCAAAGGCAGCCATTACCTCCTCCAGCTCAAAGAGGCTCAAAGTCTCGTTCATTCCCGCAAACTGGACGAGCTTTGCCATCTCCTCGGACTCCACCACCTCGTTGGTATAGGCCACTAGCGCAGAGGCCGCAACCACCGCCTCCAGAAAATCCCGATATTCCTCCTTGGCTTCCCGCTGCCGCTGGGAGCGCAATCCGGCCCACCGTTTTGCATCGTCGAGGATCCCCATTCTCGCTGCTCCTTAAACCATCACCAACATTTCAGTGCTTTGTCATCAGGTGCGTCACGGCCCGCTCCAGCCCGTCGATGGTCAGCTCGAACATGGGAAAGATCCCCCGGATGATCTGAAGGGTGCGGGTATAGGGCCATGCCCGCTCCGGAACCGGGTTTAGCCAGACATTGTGGGGAAAGGTATCGGAAAGAAACCTGAGCTGTTCGATGCTGGGCCGGCCGCTGCGCTCCTCGATGTGGATCGAGCCGTCCGTTGCCATCAGCTCGTAAGGGGCCATGCTCGCATCCCCCACGAAGATCAGCCGGGTCTCGGGGTCCAAGCCGGCAAATTTTTTGACATTGACCGGCTTCCGGTACCGCGCGGGGTCTTTCCAGAGGGTGTCGTAGACCGTGTTGTGGAAAAAGTATGTCCTGACCTCCTTGAACTGGGATCTGGCATGATGAAACAGGGATTGAACCACCGGAATGTAGGGGTCCATAGACCATCCGCCATTGTCGATCGCCAGGATCACCTTGAGCCGGTCCTTCAGAGCCCGCTCAAAGACGATCTCGATCTCGCCCGCGTTCTTCATGGTCCGGTATATGGTCTCGTCCACATTGACCCGATCTTTGGGACCCACGGGCCGCAAGTGTTTCAGCCGCTTCAGGGCCTCGCCCATCATCTCCTGCCGCAAAGGACCTGTCAGGGAATAATCCTTGTACCGCCGATCCATAGCCACCTTGATCGCGGATTTGTTCCGGGATACCCCCCCAACCCGCATCCCGCCGGGATGGTATCCGGAATGGCCCGTGGGGGAAGTGCCGCCGGTTCCGATCCACTTGCTGCCGCCCTGATGCCGCCCCTGTTGCTCCTTGAGCCGCTCTTTGAAGTACTCCAGCAGCTCCTCGGGCGAGTATTTGGACAGCTCGTTTTGGTCCATCCCCAGTGCCCGGGCAAGCTCTGCCGGGTCCTTGAGCCACTCCTCCAGCAGCACCCGGGCGATATCGTCGATCTCAACCCCTTCCGCGTCCGGAAGATCCGCGCCCTCGAAGGTATGGGCAAAGACCTGGTCAAAGAGATCGAAATACCGCTCGCTCTTCACCAGAATCGTGCGGGAGGCCACATAGAACTGGTCGATGGAGTTGACCAGCCCCCGGCTCAATGCCCGCTGCAGTGTCAGAAACGCGGTGGGGCTGACCGGAACCCCGGCATCTTTCAATGTATAGAAAAAATTGATGAACATCGGATCAGATGAACCTTTTGCGGCTGACAAATCCGTTTGCCGCTTTGTAGTCCCCGCTCTTTTTAAAGAGCACCCCCAAAAAAGGAAGCCCCCCCTTCTGCAGCTTTTTGGGCCGGAAATCGGGGTCCGCCTGCAGAGCCCTGATCCAGTTCAAAAGCTCCCGGGTGGCCGGCTTCTTCTCGATATTCTCCAGCTCCCGGAGCCGGTAAAATGCCTGGATCGCATTCTCCATCAGATCCTCGTCGATCTTGGGGAAATGAACCCGGATGATCTGGCGCATCATCTGGGCATCGGGAAATGCGATGTGGTGGAAGTTGCACCTGCCCAGAAAGGGGTCCGACAGATCCTTTTTCGCGTTGGAGGTGATGATGATCACGGGCCGATGGATCGCGCGCACCCGCTTGTCGATCTCGATGATGTCGAACTCCATCCCATCCAGCACATCGAGCATGTCATCCTGGAAATCGGTGTCGGCCTTGTCGATCTCATCAATGAGCAGCACGGTCCGGTTATCCGCTGCAAATGCCTGCCCGATCTTGCCCATTTTGATGTAATCCTCGATATTGCTCACATCCCGTGTGGAGTCGCCAAAGCGGCTGTCGTTGAGCCGGGTAAGGGTGTCATACTGGTAGAGCGCATCGATGAGCTTCATGCTCGACTTCACATTCAAAATGATCAGCGGCATCTTGAGGCTCTCCGCGATCGCATGTGCGAGCATGGTCTTTCCGGTTCCCGGCTCTCCTTTTAACAGGAGAGGCATCTCCAGAGCCATGGAGATGTTGACGATGTTTGCCAGTTCATCATCTAAAACATAGCGGCTTGCGCCGGTGAAAACAGTTTGAAATTCCGACATAATGTTCTTACGACCTCTTGGTTTTCTTAAGATTTTCTAATTCGTTCCGAGAGTTCCTTTGCCAACTGCAGGACCCGTGTCGCATGTTCCGCGCTCAGTGATCCGGTGCCGCAGCTTGGCGTTATGATCGACTGGGCAATCACCCCGGCCCGATCCATCCCCAGTTTCTTCGCGGTCTCTTCGGCCTTTGCATTCCAATTGTCGGCCAGGGAATCGACCGTCTCCTTTTCGATATTGGCCGGCTCCAGGGTCGGGACAATCCCCCAGGCGATATTGCCGCCCTTGTCCAGAAACCGCTTCAGGGATTCGTTGTAGAGAATGAAGCGGTCGAAATAGGCATAGGCATCAAAGTTTACGATGTCTGCGTCCGAATCGAGGATCAGGGACCAGTCCGTATTTGCACAGACATGAATTCCTGCCAGACCGCCGTCGGCATGGATCGCATCGATCACCTCTCCGAGAGCCCCTGCAACCTCCTCAAGGGAGATCCCGATGAACTCCGAAGAGCCGAAACCGGCCAGGGCCGGCTCGTCGATAAAGATGATCACCGGCAGATTGAATTCCGAAAGCGCCTGAATCTGCCAACGGGCCTTGAGGGACAGCAGCTTTACTGCGGCATCCCGAAGCTGGGCATCATAGAAGATGGCCCTGGAATGCTGATCTTTCAGGGCCGTGGCAAAGGTGATGGGCCCCGTCACCTGCCCCTTCAGAGCAACCGGCTTTGCGGATAGGCTTCTAAGCTTCTCCTGATAGATGAAAAACCCCTTTGCCACATCCGGCTTCAGGGCAAATCGGGAGTCCTCGATCTTTGTTTCTCCTTCGGATACCGCCATGTACTCTTCGAAAAAACCGAGCAACTCCTCGGAAAAGGAGGGGGATTCGGTATCGATATACGGCTTTGTACCGTCGATGGCCAGCCCCGGCATCCCCGGCGTGTACTGACGCACCATTCCCTCCTCCGCATAGACCGGCAGTTGTGCCCAGACCGGAATATCCGGCGCATAGTCGAAAACGAGCTGGCTGGCCTCGATATGGTCTGCCAGCGGAATACTGCCGATCAGCGTTGCATGTCCGTTGCCCTTGAAAGCCTCTCCCTCAAAACCCTCTCCCATTGATTTGCTCCTGTCTGTAAAAAGTTTTCAGATGATTTCTTATAACCGGCTAAATTTATAATCATAAGAAAAAAAGTGCCCCTTTTCAACCCCTTTTTCTGATACGGATTGACACTCCCCTCTATAGGGTGTTATACAGGAATCGTGGAGAATTGACTATCTTTAATAAGGGCGGAACGTGGCAGATATCATCTCATTCGATGAAAAAGTCCGGGATACAAAAGACAAGGATGTGGACCGCATCAGAGAACGGAAGATGCGAACCCTTCGGCAGGTGCTTCACAGCAGAGCGCCGGACATCTGCGAACGGTGTCACATCCAGCTCCCGTCGAAGAATATGCCGGCGGACCAGCAGTTGCGGGTTCCCTACCGATTCTGCGAGGGCTGCTCCGAGGAGTATGTCGATTATATCGAGCGGCTTCAGGGAAAGGCAAAGGCGGATTACTACTGGCAGAACGATGTCTGGCTCGAAACCTGGCGCCGGTGGATCGACTTTCGAAGTGTAATGGACCGCTATTCCAAGACCAAAGCCTTCACCCGGCTCGTCCGGGAACTCCAGTCGCCGCCGACCCCTGAATAATTTTTTACAGGAGGAAATTTTTTATGTTTGGAATCGGAATGCCGGAACTGATCATCATACTCGTCATCATCCTGATCATCTTCGGAGCCGGAAAGCTCCCGGAGATCGGCGCGGGGATGGGAAAAGCCATCAGAAACTTCAAGTCCGCAACAAATGACATCGATAAGAAGGAGCCCGAGAAGATCGAAGGCGAAAACAGCTAAGACATATTTTTTAACAGCTTAGACAACTTTTTTTCTGTATCCCCCCTCGGGGGGTTCTTTCCTTCCTTCAGGATTGAGGAATCCCCCTTCCCTTCCGGAAGATCTCTCCTTTTATTTCCTTAAAAATCATCCGGCCATCAGAGAGAGGGCGAAAATAGCGCTGTTTCCGGTCACATGGATGGTGATGGGGGCCATCAGTTTCCCCTCGATCTCATAGGAGACGGCAAAAAGCAAGCCCCCGACCATCTGGGTAAACGGAACCCCGGTGACGCTGTGGGCTAGCACAAAGACGAGGCTGCTGCCCAAGAGCGCGGCCATAATTCCCCATCGCCGGAAAAAGCCGTAGACAAATCCCCGAAAGAAGATCTCTTCGGCCACAGGTCCGATGAGTCCGCCCAGGGTCAGATAGAGCAGAAGCTGCCCGGTATCGGAGGGAAGACGGGTCCGCACCATTGCCATAGGATTCATTCCCAGCAGATAGAGAATCCCGCCGCCGAAAAGAACGATGAAGCCGAAGGCCCCAGCCCAGATCAGCCCCCGGAAAATGCCGGGAAGAATCTGATCGCTCCCCAGTCCGATGCAATAAAGCCGCTCTTTGCAGGAATTCTGAGCGATAAAGAGAAAGAGTGCGATCTGGACACAGCGCAGCAGCCCCAGAACCAGAAGCGGAGAGGAGAGTTCAAGCGATACCGCCAGCCCCGCCAGAACCTCAGTGATCAGCAACGCGCCGACAGCAAGAAAAAAAGGCTTTACCCCAAGGGGCTCTGGCGCCATCCGATCCTCTTGAGAGCCTTGTAGAGATAGAGCTGGACATACCAGTGATTTGAATTCCCCAGCCGGTTCAGGATCGGATCGGCCGCAGCCCTATCCTTCCGTTTGCCTAAAGACGCGGCCGCATTGTACCGGACCGTGGGCTGGGGATCATCCAGCAGCCGGAGAAGCACCGGAAGCGTCGCATCGGAACCTCTTCCCCCAAGGGCCTTGGCCAGCCAGTATCGAACCAGCAGAACCGGGCTCTTCTCCAGACGGACATGTGCGGGGAAATCGGCCAGATCCAGCCGCTTTGCCGCTACCGCTTTCAAGGCATCGATACGAGCTTCCGTCTCCTCGGACAGGAGCGCCTGCTGAATCTCCTCTTTATCCATAACCGGCCTATCCAATCCTTTCAGGGCAAAGATAAGACCAGCGCCGGCCAAAAGGCAGAAGAGAGCAGCGGCCATTTCCCTTTTAGCCCCCTGCAAGAAGAATAGGAAAAGGAGATGCGCGGGGATGTAGAGGAGAAGATAGAAAAAGAGCCCGGTGACCGCGATGAGGGAGAGAAAGGTGAAACTTCTGAAAAATTGGTGACGATCGGTTCCCGCCAGCATCTTTTCCAGGCTCTTTTTGGGATTCTCCCAGAAATCTGTTAGGGGAATCAGTTGTACAGTGCCCTCCCTTGTTTTTCCCACCAGATCCTTGTCCGAGATCTCCAGGGTCAGATCCACCAGGCGCCAGTTCTGAAGCGGCAGGTAATCATATCGGGCCAGAACCTTCTCCAGCCGATCCTTCAGGGTTTTGTCCTGGATTTGATCCTGGATTTGATCCAGATTCTGGTCCAGGGTCCGGTCCCCAAGGGTCAGACGAACGGTTCGGATCATCCGCTGTTCCGGAGACTTGAAGACCTCGGCCGGATAGAGGGTATATTGATAATAGAAATTGGTGATCCCGATGCCGGCCCGGTTGGAGAGCATAATCTCATCCCGGAACCGGGAGTAGGTTTTGGCCTCGATCTGGGTGTAGAAGATGATCCCCAGCAGAACGAGACAGACCGGATGCACCAGAAACCCCCACCGATTTCCCTCCTCCTCTTGGACCTGGGGCCGGTGAAGGGCGCTCAATCCAAAGACGACAGTCGGAACCATGAGAAAGTAAAGGGTGGTCATGGGGGAGAAGCCATCCAGATTGACCGATACGATCGGCCAGAGCAGCAGCAGCACAAGTGCGGCCATAAATATCCCCCGGCCGGTTCCCTTCAGTTGGCCTGCGATCCTTCCGCAGAAGAACGCGGCAAGGGTCAGAAAAAGGCCGATTGTCAGGGTGAAGAAAAGCCCCCCGAAAAAGGCCGGTCCAAAACCATTGAGCCCCGCCATCACCTTTTCATTGGGAACCGTCAGATAACCGGCCGCGTTCAGCGCCATCCCGGTCTGAAGCACCCGGAGATTCGACAGATAGACCTGTGCGGTCGAAATGATCTGGGCGATCAGCAGCCCGGCCATTATCGGAAGAACTGCAGCCTTTATTCTTTCAAATTTTTCTTTGCGTATTGGCATTCTTTCCTCAAGGGGCAGATTTCACATTTTGGTTTTCGGGCATTGCAGATCTCTCTGCCGAGCCGGATTATGTTGAGATGCAGGGAAAAGGAGCGATTCTCCGGAACCAGATCCGACATGATCCGAAAGGTCTTCTCGGCCGGGGATTTTTCCGAAACGAATCCGAGTCGGCCCGAGACCCGGTTGACATGGGTGTCCACCGGAAAGAGATCCGCGCCGCAGGAGAAGGCAAGCACCACGCTGATCGTCTTGACCCCGATCCCCTTGTGCCGGGTGAAGATCTCGATCACCTCCAAAGGCGGCATCTCGCAGATCTTATCGATATTGTAATCCCCATATTCCGACTCTATCCAGCCGAGGATATTGCCGATCCGCTCGCTCTTCTGCTGCGCCAGTCCGCCCATGCGGATGGCATCGGCCACATCGGCCTGATCTGCTTTGGCCACTGCGGCCCAGTCCACGGTATCATCTTTCCCCGGAAACCGCCTTTTCAGAGATTCAAAGGCCCGGAAGGAATTGACATCGCTCGTGTTCTGGGAGAGGATCGTCAGCACCAGGCTCTCCATGGGATCTTCATGCGCGGTCTTTCTGCCGGGGGTTCCGTAGAAATCCTCCAGCAGCGCATCGATTTTTACAATTTTCTTTTTGGGATTCTTCATCCGAAGCCCGATAAACCCGATTCCTGCATTCTTCGCTTTTCCGTTTTTAACCAAAACCGGGCTTGGTCATAAGTTCGGCCACCTGACCAATCTTCCAGCTTCTGGCGTTCCTATCGCCTTGATCTACAGAAAGGGGTTAGTCGGAAACTGTCCGATGTTATGATCAAGCCCCCAAAACCGTTGAACGATTCGATTCAACCGACAGGATTTTATCATATCTTGGAGGGAGATAGAAGCTTTATCCGGATCGCTCAAACCGGCCGCAGCCCCACCAGCGTCGGAAACCGCCCTGAAACATAGCCCTCTTTATAGCATGAAAAGAACAGATCATTGCGGCATCCCGTGCAGACCCCGCTCTCCAGAATCTGCCCCTCCGGAATCCCCGCTGTGACGAGCTGATGTTTCAAAGCAGACACCAGATCAATGGCGGTCTCTCCGTCTTTGACATCCTTTAAAAAGGGTTTCCAGAAGGGATCATTTTTCTGCACCGGATCTTTGAAAAGATAACAGCAGGGATAGATGGCCGGGCCCAAACCCACCCAGAGGGAAGAAGGAGAAACAGCATACTTTTTTTCCAATTCCTGCACCACATCGGCAGCAAAACTATTCACCAGATTGCGCCAGCCGAGATGAACCACGCCGCCAAAGCTCATGGATATGTCCGTGAAGATGGCCGGTATGCAATCTGCGGTGCTGACGAGGAAAAAGGTCTCGGGGGTCTCGGTAAAGGCTGCATCGGTCTCGATGAGAACATCCTGGCGGCGGGACTGCCAATCAGTTTTCCGGACAAACGCGATCTTCGAGCCGTGGCAGGGGTTGAGAATCCGGACCGGCAGGTCTGCAAGACCGGTTTCTGCAAAGAGCAACTGACGATTCTCCGCGGCTTTCGGATCTTGGGTGCGAAAGGCGGTATTCAGGCTCTCATAGGGGGGGATTCCGTATCCGCCGGTTCGCTTGAAGAATCTGTGCCAGACCGGCAGACCCGGTATGGCCAAACCGGTCAGCGGGCCGTAATCCCGGGAGATCAAACGGTCAATGGATCTTCTTTCATCAGACATTTCAGCTCTTCCCGGTCATCAAAGGGGAATCTCTCGTCACCGATGATCTGGTACGGCTCATGCCCTTTGCCGGCCACCAGGATCAGATCGCCGGGCATGCTCATCTCAAAAGCCCGCCGGATCGCCCGGCGCCTGTCCGGCTCCACAATGGCTGCATTGCCGGTCATGCCGGTCAGGATATGATCGATGATCGTGATGGGATCTTCCCGCCGCGGATTGTCGGACGTGACGATGCAGAGATCCGAAAGCTCCTGCGCTGCGGCGCCCATGAGAGGCCGTTTTCCCCGGTCCCTGTCGCCGCCGCAGCCGAAAACGGTGAGGATGCGTCCCGGGTTGAGGCTTTTCAGGGTTTCAAGGACTTTTTGGAGGGAATCGGGGGTATGGGCATAATCGACGATCCCGACGCGGCCCTCGGGCAGGGGGATCGATTCCATCCGCCCCGGAACTTCGTGCAGCAGATGGCAGGTTTCGGCAAGGGCTTCGAAGCCTATGCCGAACGAGAGGCAGACCCCGAGTGCCGCCATGGTGTTGTAGAGATTGAAACGGCCCACCAGCGCGGTCTCCATCTCCAAAGAACCGCCTTCATAAACGGCCCGGAAGCGGGTTCGGGTCGGCGACAGGTCAACCCGGTCGGCATACAGGCGCTGCCCCGGTGTCAGGCCGTAGTCGATGACCCGGCACGGGCTCTTTTTCGCGATCCGCCGGCCCGCCTCGTCATCGGTATTGATAACCGCCGCGGCCTCAGTTTTCAATTCGGTAAAAAGACGGGTCTTGGCCGCTTCGTAATCGGCCATGGTTTCATGGAAATCGAGATGATCCCGGCTCAGATTCGTAAATACGGCCGCGTCGATATCGAGCCCGAAACTTCTGTCCAGTTTCATTGCATGGGAGGAGATCTCCAGGGCCAGTGCCGATGCGCCGAGATCCTTCAATTTTGAAATCGTGGCAAAGAGTTCGGGCGACAACGGAGTGGTGTAGACCGTCTCGGCAACCCACCGATCCTCCATGAACAGCCCCAGGGTCCCGTAGGCCCCTGCCCTGACCCCGCAGGCCGTCAGCCATTGGCTGATCAGGTGCGCGGTGGTTGTCTTTCCGTTGGTTCCGGTGATGCCTGCGATCCGGATCTGCTCATCGGGTGCATTGCAGATAAATTTGGCAGAACATGCCATCGCCCGCCGCGCATCTTCCACCATCAGCAGGGGCGCGTTCAATCCTTCCTGTGGAGTATCAGATACCACCGCTGCAGCCTCTTCCGGGGACCACTCGCGCAGCAGATCCTTTCCCCTCACCCAGTGGCCGTATTCGAGAAACTCATCGATGAGAAAGTAGAGGTGATTCTTTTGGAAATCCTCGGGCCGGCAGGAGATTCCGCTGACGGGGCCGTCGTGAAAGCCGACCGTTCCTTTGGGATTGATGATGGATAAAAATTCTGAAAGCTGCTTCATAATGCTTCGGATTCAATGGTAAGAAATTCAACAGCCCATGCCGTCGGCTTGATTTCCATTATTCGGCCCGCGTCATCTCTTTGAAGACCATCCACTGATCGGGCCGGGGGCTGAACTTGACCTTGCTCTCCTTGCGGATCGCGTAGAGATCCTCCTGGTAGTGCAGCGGAATCCAGACGACTTTCTCTTCCATTGCCACCTTGTTGAGGTGCTGCAGCGCCTTTTCCCGCTCTACCGGATCGACTATCTTCGCGGTCTTTTCCAGAAGCTTGTCGATATCGGGATCGCTGTAGGAGACGCCGTTCAGGCCGCCGTAACCCTTTTCCGGGTCCCGGGAATGGGCCAGCTTGAAGTAGGTTCTGCCCATGTCGAGAGTGGTGTCGAACCAGCCGATCAGGTAGAAGTCGAGGATGCCCTCATCCATCTCCTGAAAGAAGATCGACTTGGGCTTTACATCGACTTTGGCGATGATGTTGATCTTGGCCAGATACTTTGCTACGGCCTCCGCGATCTGGGCATCCTGGACGTACCGGTCATCCGGCCCTGTAAGTTTGATGTCGAAGCCGTTGATGTACCCGGCCTCGGACATCAGGCGATTGGCCTCTTCCGGATTGAAGCTGTAGCGCTCGATTGCAGAATTGTAGCCGATGGTGAGCGGGTCCGGGATCTGTGCGGCCGGTCTGGCATGTCCCTGCATCACTTTGCTGATGATCTCGGGCTCGTTGATGGTCATGGCCATGGCCTTGCGCACCCGGATATCGGCAGCCGGGGTTCCGGGCCGGTTGTGGAGGGCCAGGAAGATGGACCGGCGCGAGGGCCGCTGGATCACATCGATCTTGGTATTGTTGAGCACCTTGTCGAAAAGCTCCACGGGAATCCCCTTGACCAGATCGGCCTGCCCCGAAATCAGAGCGGCAAATCGGGTGGAGGCTTCGGTAAGGGGTCTCACTTCCACTCTCTCGATGGCCGGGGCCCCTTCCCAGTAATCGGCATTGGCCTCCAAGATCATGTAGGAGCCCTTAATCCACTCCACGAGCTTGTAAGCGCCGGTTCCGATCGGCTTGAGCCCGATTTGGCCCGGGTCCCGGTTCTCGGTCGACTCCTTGTCCATGATGAATATCTGGTGCATGTTGTCGGCAAACCAGGGGATATGCTCTTCCGTTTTGATGATGACAGTGTAATCGTCCGGGGTTTCGATGGAGGCGATGCTCTTGCCGGTGTTGAGGAACTCGGAGACCTCGTGGTCCTTCAGCCGCTCAAAGGAGTATTTCACGTCGGCCGCGGTAAAGGGGTTGCCGTTGTGGAACTTGACGCCCTTTCGCAGATGAAAGATCCAGGTGAGGATGTCGGGATGGTCGTAGCTTTCGGCAAGGGCCGGGGCCATCTCCCCCCCATCCCCCACCCGCTGGAGCAGGCCGTCGAAGATGTTGGCCATCCTGGAGAGGTTGGCATCCGCGGAGCCGTGGGGGTTCATGGTTATGGCCGGGGTATCCACCCCCACCACGAGCCTCTTTTGGGCCATGACCGGGCCTGACGAGAGCAGCCCGGCAAGAGCCAGCAGTCCAAGTATGACAACGATTCGCTTCTTCATTCCTTCCTCCTTTTACCATCGATCGATTCGACCCGTTGCAGAAAAGCTTCCATTGTATGATAGACCTTTTCCAGGCTGTCGATGACCAGATGCTCCTCGGGGGTGTGCTGGCTCATCTCGCTTTCCGCCCCCCAGACCACGCCGTCTATCCCGTAGTCGGAGAGGTACCGGGCATCGCTGGCGCCGTGTTCCACGCCGGTTACGGTTTCAAGCCCCTGCGCCTTTGCGGTCTCCAGCAGCAGGTCGAGATAGGGGGAAGGATCGCTGATCAGCAGCGGCTCCCGTTCCATCACTTGGATCTCCCCGGAAATCCCCTCACGGATATCCGCGAGCAGCCGGTCCACATCATCGTTTTCCGTATACCGGATATCGAGCATCGCTTCAGCCGAATCCGGAACCTGGTTGACCGACTTCCCCCCCCGGATCGTTCCGAGGTTTACGGTCCGATGCCAGTACTCCGGCGCCGATTGATCCGCAAAAAATGGCCGGATCTTTTCGTAATCTGCCATCAGGTTTTCGATGGCATTCTCCCCCAGCCAAGGTCTTGCGCCATGCGCGGCTTTCCCCTTTGCGGTCAGCTTCAGCCGGAGAATCCCCTTCTCCTTGGTCACGATCTTGTCCGGTTCTCCGCCGTCCAAGGCAATGGCAAAGTCGGCCCTGATCTCTTTCAGCGCCCGCTTTGCGCCGTTGTAGCCCCCGACCTCCTCATCTCCGGTGATCAGAATCCCCAGGGGCAGATCATCGATCGATCGCCCCGCATTTTTCAGGCGGTCCGCAAACCGGGCCATCAGCACCAGGGAGAGCGCCGCGGCGTATTTGTCATCCACCGACCCCCGGCCATAGAGACTGCCCTCCCTTTCGACCGGCTCGAAGAGTTCGTCTGCGCCGTCCACCACATCGATGTGGCTCATCAGCAGCACCGGGACCCGGTCTCTGCCGGGCATGGAGATCACCGACGGGGTTCCGTTATGGTCGATCCGTCTGACAGGAAGATCTCTTTTTTTCAGCCAGTCACAGATGAAATCGATGCACCGGTCGATCTCCTCGGGCGCGGAATGCATGGTTTTAAAGCGAATGAGGTCTTTGAGCAGGGGAATGATCTCTTTCATAATCTCCTTTCTTCGGAGCCGTAACCATAAAAAAAACAAAAATTCTAAAAAATCATACCGCTAAAAGAAACGGAAGAAAAGTCTTTTTTCCTTAATTGATATTGAAAAGCCTTGGAAAACCGTTTAGAATCCGAAAGGTTTTTCGAAGATTCAAGATTTATTCCACAAGGATCGTCTGTAAGGGGTAAAACCGTGGACCGTCAAACAGAAGGGATTTTCCAAGGAGGATAAGCCATGAACGCCGAGAATACCGCCGGGAAAAAAATTCGGTCCGCCGCAGTGATTTCGGTTCTACTGATCGGCCTCTATCTCACGAGCCTCTACAGCTATCTCCTTTTTCATTCCCTTGCCGAGATCTTCAGCATCATCGTGGCCGTGGGTCTTTTCATGATCGCCTGGAACTCGAGAAAGTACATCGAAAACGACTACCTGATCTTCATCGCGGTGGCCTACCTCTTCATCGCGGGGCTCGATCTGCTCCATACCCTCTCCTACAAAGGGATGGCGATCTTCACCGACTACGACTACTATGCAAACCAGCTCTGGATCGCGAGCCGCTATCTGGAGAGCCTTTCGCTCATGGCCGCGTTCTTCTTTCTGGTCCGGAAGAACCGCCTCAGCCTCTATACGCTCTTCGGCATCTATTCGACAATCTTTGCCCTGATCGTCCTTTCGGTCTTCTACTGGAAGATCTTCCCGGTCTGCTTTGTGGGGGGCGTCGGGCTCACACCGTTCAAAAAGATCAGCGAGTACATCATCTGCCTCATTTTCGTGGCCGACATCGCGCTGCTCAACTACTTCCGGAACCGCTTTGAGCCAAAGGTCTTTCACAATCTGGCGCTTTCCATGGTCTTTACCATCATCGCAGAGCTGGCCTTCACCTTCTATATCAGCAACTATGGTTTCTCCAATCTCGTGGGCCACTATTTCAAGATCTTCTCCTTCTTTCTCATCTACCGGGCCATCATCGAGACCGGCATCACCCGGCCCTACGACCTGATCTTCCGGGAGCTGGTTGCAAAAGAAAAGCATCTGGCCGAGGCCAAAGAGACCGCAGACGTGGCCAACAGGGCCAAAAGCGAGTTTCTGGCCAACATGAGCCATGAACTCCGCACTCCCTTAAACGGCATACTCGGCTACACCCAGATCCTCAAAAGAGACACCTCGCTCATCGACGCCCACCGGGTGGGGCTGGAGGTGATCGAGCGGAGCGGAAAGCACCTGCTGGGGCTCATCAACGAGATTTTGGATCTTTCCAAGATCGAGGCCCGGAAAATGGAGATCCAGCTCTCCGATTTCCGCTTCTCCAGCTTTTTGACGGCTATCGTCAAGATGGTTCAGGTCAAGGCCATGGAGAAGGGGATCGGCTTTCGATGGGAATTGGCCACGGATCTGCCGATGGCGGTCCGCGCGGACGAGAAGCGGCTGGGGCAGGTGCTGCTCAATCTGTTGAGCAACGCGGTGAAATTCACCGAGAATGGAGAGGTGGTGCTTAAGGTCTTCAATGGGAAGAGTCCCGCAGCCGATCCGGCCGCGGTCCGGGTCCGCTTCGAGGTGACGGATACGGGATGCGGCATCGATCCATCGGACATCGAAACTGTCTTCTCCCCCTTTACCCAGCTTTCGACCCCCTCCAGATCTTTTGAAGGAACCGGGCTGGGGCTCCCCATCAGCCGGCGCCTGGTGGAGATGATGGGCGGCGCCCTTACGGTCAACAGCGCACCGAACCAGGGGAGCATCTTCGCGTTTGAACTGCCTCTGGCCCGGGGAACTGCGATGGAAGACTCGGAGAATCTCCCCCAGAACATGGTTGTGGGGTATGAGGGCAAACAGAAAAAGATTCTGGTGGTGGATGACCGATGGGAGAATCGGATCTTTCTGGTCAACCTCCTCTCTTCCATTGGATTCGAGGTGGGAGAGGCCGCCACGGGACGGGAGACCCTGGATATGGCGCTCGAATGGCGGCCCGATCTGATCTTCATGGATATCGTCATGCCCGGCATGGACGGATTCGAGGTGACGCGAAAGATCCGCAATTCTCCGGAGATCAAAGATATCCGGGTGATCGCGGTGTCGGCCAGCCACACCCGGTCTCCGGATGATATCATCTCTGAAAGCGGACTGGATGCCTATATTCCCAAACCGGTTCAGCTCGAACATCTCTTTGCGTTGCTTCAAAAACACCTGAACCTGACCTGGATCTATGACGAGAACCAGGTCCCGAAAGTCGAAGCCGGGAACAGTGAAGCGTGGGTGCTGCCCCCGGAGGAGGAGCTTTGCGCCATCTATAAACTGGCCCGGGGAGGCGATATCATGGCCATCCGCAACAGGCTGCAGCAGATCGAAGAGATGGGGCAGGAGTATCTCCCCTTTGTGCGAAAGCTGCGGTCTCTTGCGGACATGTTTCAGATCCGAAAGATCAGAGATCTGCTCAAACCCCATCTGCAGACCGGGAATCCATGAGTCAGGCTCCCTTCTCTTCAATCTAAAGATCGACCCAAAGATGGACCCAAAGATCTACTCGGAGTTATGATGAATGAAATGGATATCCTGCTCGGGGCAAAGATACTGATCGTCGATGATATTCCGGCCAACATCAGCGCCCTTTTTCACAAGCTGACCCACAGGGGCGCAACGGTTCTCGTGGCCCAGAGCGGAGAGGACGCGCTGGAACTGGTTCGGGAGAACCTGCCGGATCTGATTCTTCTGGACATCATGATGCCGGGTATGGACGGTTTTCAGGTCTGCAAAAAGTTGAAGTCTCAAGAAGAGACCCAAAAGATTCCGGTGATCTTTCTGACGGCAAAGACCGAAGAGGAGGATCTGGTGAAAGGATTTCAACTGGGAGCGGCCGATTATCTCACCAAACCCTTTCGCAAGGATGAGCTGATGGCCCGGGTGCGGACTCAGCTCCGGCTGAAATTCTCCGAAGAGCAGTTGAGCCGGCTGCTGGAGGATTATCGTTCGGCAAAGGAGGCGGCCGAAGCCGCAAACCGGGAAAAGAGCCTCTTTCTGGCCAAGATGAGCCATGAGATCCGAACCCCGATGAACGCGATCCTCGGTATGACCGATCTGACCCTTCAGAGCCGGCTGGATGATGAACAGCGGGAAAACCTCTCCCTGGTCCGGGATTCTGCCAACCACCTGATGCAGATCATCAACGACATTCTCGATCTTTCCCGGATCGAGGCCGGGAAGATCATCTTCGAACAGATAGATTTCGACCTCGACATGGTGTTGAAGAGCGTGATCCGCACTCTTTCGGTTCAGTCGGACAAAAAGGGGCTCTTTTTGAAATGGGCGCGGAATCCCGAACTCCCTTCGATTTTAAAAGGCGATCCGATCCGTATTCGCCAGATCCTGATCAACCTCGTAGGAAATGCCATCAAATTTACAGACACGGGCGGTGTAACCGTTCAGGTAGAGCCCCTGCAGGCCGGGGAGCCGGAATCGGAAAGAGTCGGTATCCAGATCCATGTCAACGATACCGGCATCGGCATTCCATCTGCAAAGCTCGACGCTATCTTCGACAACTTCAGCCAGGGGAGCGAAGATACCGCACGAAAATATGGTGGATCAGGTCTTGGCCTTTCCATCTGTCAGCAGTTGGCGCAGCGGATGGGCGGCGACATCCGGGTAAAGAGCCGGGAGGGCGCAGGCAGCACCTTTTCCGTCTCCCTTTTTCTGGCCTCCGGGAATGCCGAAAAGATCGAGCCGGAAATCCCGGAGCCGGTCCAGCAGCAACCCGAGGCCGCAATACCCGGATTGAAGATTTTGATTGCAGAGGACAATCCGGTCAACTCGAGAATCGCGCAGAGCTTTCTAGAGCGGTTGAACCATCGGACATCCGTTGCAGTCAACGGCGCAGAGGCCCTCGAATATCTCCGGAAAGAGCCCTTCGACATCCTCTTTATGGATGTGGAGATGCCGGTGATGGACGGAATCGAGGCCACAAAGCACATCCGGGCCGGGGAGGCCGGCGCGACCAATTCCCGAATTCCCATCATCGCGATGACCGCCCATGCACTGGCCGAGTTCAAACAGAGATGCGAGGCCGCGGGAATGGACGACTATGTGACCAAGCCGGTCAACTTCTATGATCTCGATTCCATTCTCGCCCGAAATCTCCCCTGCATTGACGGCGCTGCAGCGGAAATCTTCGAGCCGGAGCATCCTGAGAAGGAGATCGTAAACGAAAGGGATCTGCTGCGGCGCATCGGCGGCAATGCGGTGCTGATGCACCAGATCTATCTCTATTTTCTGGAAAATCAGCCGGAGATGTTCCGCAACCTGCAGGAGGCGATCGCGGAAAAGGATTTCGACAAGATCCGGCGGGTTGCCCACACAACAAAAGGGACATTCCTCTCCCTGGGCGCGGAGATCTGCGCAGGGATCGCTTCCCGGATCGAGCAGCAAGCCCAAGCAGAAGAGATCGAGGAGATCCCGGCCCTTCTGCACCGACTGGAGCAGGAGCTTAAACGGGTGATCTCATGGATTCAGGCCCGCCGCAATCCTGAGACCAAAAAATAAACTTGATTTTTTGATTTGAATTCGATACAAATCTGTACTTTTATATGCAAACTTTTGAATTTGCAGGATTGACATTCAATTCAGAGAGGAGATAATGGCGGAAATGGTGGACAAAATCAGAAACATCGCTCTGGTGGGACATGGCACCTCCGGTAAGACCTCGCTGGCCGAAGTGCTGCTGTATCAGGCGGGGGTCACGAACCGGATCGGCCGTGTGGAGGACGGAAACACGGCAATGGATTTCGAGCCCGAGGAACTGAAAAGAGGCATCACCATCAGCAGCGCCTTTCATCAGGCTCCCTGGAACAAGCACACGGTCAACCTCATCGACACCCCGGGGGATCAGAACTTCTTCTCGGACACCAAAACGAGCATGCAGGCCGCAGACGGCATTGTGGTGGTGATCGACGGCGTGGAGGGGGCCAAGGTGCAGACCGAGCTGGCCTGGGAGTTTGCCGGAGATTTCGGTCAGCCCTGCATCCTCTTCTTCAACAAGATGGACCGGGAGCGGGCCGACTTCAACAAGGCCTTTTCCGATGCGGGCGAGATCTTCGAGCCCAAGCCGATCAAAATCCAGCTCCCCATCGGCAGTGAGGGAGAGTTCAAAGGGGTTGTGGATCTCATCTCCATGAAGGCCTACACCTATGACGAGTCGGGCCAGGTGACGGCCGGGGATATCCCGGCCGACATGCAGGAGGAGGCCGAAAGCGAGCGGGAGGCTTTTGTGGAGGATGTGGCAGAGGCCGACGACTCCTTGCTGGAGCGGTATCTGGAAGGAGAGACCGTAACAGACGAGGAGATCAACGCGGTGCTGCGCAAGGGGATTCGCTCCCGGGCATTCGCGCCGGTGTTATGCGGATCGGCCACCAAAAATATCGGCATCAACCAGCTCCTCGATTTCATCGTCAACTGCATGCCCTCGCCCCAGGATATGGGGCCAAAAACCGGGGTCCATCCCGACACCGGCGAGGAGCAGGTCAGAGAGCCCGAGCCGGATGCCCCCTTTTCGGCCTATGTCTTCAAGACCGTGGCAGACCCCTATGCGGGCCGCCTTTCGATCATCCGGGTCGTCTCCGGAACCATGGGCGGCGACGGGACCTTCTTCAACGCGAACAAAGACACCAAAGAGCGCTACTCCCAGCTTCTCCGGATGGCCGGAAAAGAGCAGAAGCCGGTCAAGGGCGCAGGCCCCGGCGACATCGTCGCGCTGGCCAAGCTCAAAGAGACCACCACCGGCGACACCATCTGCAGCGAGAGCGCAAAGATCAGGTTCCAGACCGCAGAACCCCTGCCCAGCGTCATCTCCTACGCTCTGAGCGCAAAGGAGAAGGGGGAGGAGGACAAGGTCTTCTCTTCGCTCACCAAGATCATGGAAGAGGACATCGCGCTCAAGCTGGATCGGAACGCGGAGACCAAGCAGATCCTGCTCTCCGGCATGGGCCAGGTCCACATCGAGGCGACGCTGGAGAAGATCAGGCGGAAATTCAATGTGGAGGTGCAGCTCAAGCCCCCCAAGGTCCCCTACCGGGAGACCATCAAGAAGAAGGTGCGGGTCCAGGGACGGCACAAGAAGCAGACCGGTGGCCACGGCCAGTTCGGAGACTGCTGGATTCAACTGGAGCCGACCGAAAGAGGAGAGGGATTCGAGTTCGTCGACTCCATTGTGGGCGGCTCCATCCCGCGGCAGTACATCCCCGCGGTGGAGAAGGGGATTATGGATGCCTCACAGAAGGGGGTGCTGGCCGGATATCCTTGTGTCGATTTCAGAGTGATTCTGGATGACGGCTCCTACCATGCGGTCGATTCCTCGGAAATGGCCTTCAAGATCGCAGGCTCCCTGGCATTCAAAAAGGCGGCCGAGCAGTCCGGTTCTGTCCTTCTGGAGCCGATCATGAAGATCACCATCATCACCCCGGATGATTACACCGGCGATATCATGGGAGACCTGAACGGCCGGCGGGGCCGGGTGCTGGGGATGGACAGCAAGGGGAAAAACCAGGTCATCGAGGCCAATGTGCCCATGTCGGAATTTCTCACCTATGCGCCGGATCTTCGCTCCATGACCGGTGGGCGGGGGATGTTCACCCTGGAGTTCTCCCACTATGATGAGCTGCCGGCCAACCTGACGGATAAGGTTGTGGCCGAGGCGAAGCGCGCGGAGGAATAGCAGGCCCGAAAGTTTGAAGGATTGGAAAAAGGGGGATTCCGGAAGGTTTCCTCCTTTTTTTATGCTGAAAGAGTGCCTCCCCCGGATTTCCCAATGATCTGAAAGATCATTTCCCTGATTTTTTCAAACCTCATCTTCCCCCTCAGCGCACAGGACGCGGAAGACGCTACGGATGCTTTCACAAGATCCTCAACCCGATCGTCCGGATATCGCACGGTGACCGTCTTCATTTCAAACTCGATGTCATGGATTCGCAAACGGAGAGCTTCCGCGACCCTTAGTCCGCTTCCATAGAGCATTTTCACAATTAGCTGCGGCGTTCCTTCCATCAGCCCAATCACCTCGGCCACTTCTTCCCGTGTCATTACAACCGGCAAATTTTGTCGCCTTTTGGCGCGCGTCGCGTCGATTTTCTGGTCAAGGTCTTGTTTCAGCACTTTTCGGTACAAAAACACCAAGGCGTTCATGGCCTGGTTTTGGGTCGAGGGAGAAACATTTCCATCCACGGCGAGGTGGGTCAGAAACCGTTCGATCTTTTCTTCCCCATTTTCAAAATCATCGCGGGATCTCATCTGGTGGAACCTGATGAACCGGCCGATCCAATCGCAATAAACCCTCTCCGTATGGATGGAATAATGATGAAGTCGCATATAGTCGCGCACTTCGTCCATGATCTTGCGTTTTTTTTCTCTTGACATAGTATTTTAGCAACTGTAGAATTTTTAGGTAGATGGCATATTTTGTTCCAGATTGCCGCTTCTGTTTGTACGGGATGAGAAATGTATTGTCAATATAATTTTTGCCCTGATAATAGGGTCGGCCAAAGGTTATCAGGGCAAATTGACCTGATAACAAAGAGAATGGGGAATTATCGGGGCGAATTTGCCTGATAACAAAGAGGATTGGGAATTATCGGGGCGAATTTGCCTGATAATCAATGGTTAGCCCCTTGATAATAACAACAAACGAAAGGAGAAAATTATGAGTGCTGCTGTTCAAAGTTCTACGGTTTCAATGAAACAACTTAAGGAAATCATTGAAAAGCGGAAAAAGGCAAAACAGAAAAAGTTGCGATGTAAAAAAAGTTGAGCTAATGTTTACGAAATTGTTACACAGGTGATGCTCAACATCACTTGTGTAACAACTCTTTAATTATGATTAAATTAAAATGGAAATTTAAAGATTCAAAATACCGTTCAATTTTTAATACTGGAAAATATTTTGAAAAAATCGAAGATATTAAAAGGGTTGTTTCAAAATGGGATTCAGACGCAGTAATAGAATTGTTTCCTGATTTTCGTTTTGATGAAAAAGGTATGCCTTCGGGGATTTTGGTAAAAGCAAATAATTGTTTTGTTCCTGCAATGGTTTCTGATTTTGGTTGTGGTTATGCTTTAATACTTATTAAAGGTTATAAAGATTCGGTAATAAAGGCTGTTCAAAACTGGAAATTATTTGTCAATGCTTTTACAAATGAAAAAGTGTCTATAAAAACAGAATTGAAAGATATTTTTTACCAGAATACTGAATATCCAAAAACGGATTGCTTTTATAAATTTATAAAAGATAAAAATTTTAACAATTGTGATTTTGGCTCTCTATATAATCATTTCTTTGAAATAAGAAATATTGTTAAAGAAATT
>JAABSP010000142.1 GCA_011390345.1 Desulfobacteraceae bacterium | reverse complement strand
ACCATAGAGCCGAATCCATGCTGTTTTTAAGAAGCCAGCTCCTTTCGGGGAGATGGGGCATCATGACAGAAAATATTTTCAAAGAAACACGCAATGCTTGTTCGTCCCACTAAATGGGATTGCACCCGCCACGCATCATTTTTTTCTCCTTGTTTTTAAACCGAAAAATGCCTCATTGGCCTTACCGCTGAAAAAATATATCTTAATAAACGGGATCTGGATGAATCCGCTTAATTGCCGGTTGCTGTCCAAAACCCGAATATTGCCTGCATTTTTTTAAAAATCAAATATTTATTTTAGTTTTTGACAAATCGTCGATAGCCAGTTCTGCATAAAGTATCGAAAAGTAAAACATTTGTAAACCATTTTTTTAGAGGATTTGATCCCTGGGCTCGCAGACTGGGAAGAACATTTCTGCCACAGGCAGGAGGAACTGGTTCATCAGCGCCTGGATCAACTTGTCGGCAGCCCGGAAAAAGGCGGCCACTTTTCACCATTCGGGAGGCGTTCATCTACATGCTCATGGGAAGGCCGCCTCTTCCGCCTCCTCCCCTCCACATTTCCCTTCTTGACTCCCTCCGCATACCATTGTAAAGAATTAAAAGCACATGATTCAACCCTTTGTCCTTTGCCGAGGAGAAGGCAAAGAATGTCAATCCAGCGGGACCCCTTCCTGCCTTACCAGGGCCGAACCGAAACCGAAATGATCATTTGCAAACCGGCCCCGCGCTGTCGGGCGGAAAACGGATTACAGGAATTGGAAGTATCAAGAACGGAGGCATCATGCGGCGATTCAGTTCTTACGGCCCTGTGGATAAAAAGAACCATTTCACGGTTCCCAGAAAAGCGCTGGTGAAAGCCTGTATGGAGAGCCTGATCGGGGACCCCGAAGAGGGGGGTCATTATTTCACCATATGGGCCCCCCGCCAGACCGGAAAGACCTGGCTTATGCAGCAGGTGATCCGCGAGATGGAAAGCCTTTGCCGGGATCGGTACATCATCGCGAAGATGTCCTGCCAGGGCATCATAATAGAGCCGGATATGCCGGAAGATACTTTTCTGGGAAAGATTCCCAGGCTGATGCTCGACGGCTTTGACATGGATGTGGATGCGCCCGAAACATGGGAGGAATGGCTCTTGTTCTTCCACAAGCGGAAAGGGCTGTTTCAAAAGCCGCTGATCCTCTTCATCGATGAATTCGACAGCCTTCCGCCGGGCGTCATAGATCGGATCGTCACGCTTTTTCGGGATGTCTATCTCAACCGACACGACTTCCATATCCACGGACTGGCGCTGATCGGAGTACGAGCTGTCCTCGGGGTCGAAAGCGATCGGGGCTCTCCGTTCAACATCCAGCGATCTCTGCATGTGCCCAATTTTACCCTCGAAGAGGTGACGGAACTCTTCCGGCAGTACGAGTCCGAGAGCGAGCAGATCATCGAGGCCGAGGTCGTGCGGCAGGTCTTTGAAACCACCTTGGGACAGCCGGGACTGGTGGGCTGGTTCGGGGAGCTGCTGACCGAAACCTACAACCCCGGGGCTCCGAATCCCATTGATCTGCCGGTATGGGAGGATGTATATGAGGCCGCCTGCTTCAGGGAGTGGAACAACACCATCCTGAATCTGATCAAAAAGGCACGGGGGCCCTATGTCCGGTACGTTCTGGACCTGTTCGAAAAACCGGACATTCCCTTCAGCATCCATGCGGAATGGTGCAACTATTTATATCTGAACGGAATCATTGGGGAAGAGATCCAGGCAGACAGGACCGGACGAAAGCGCTATGTCTGCCGGTTTTCTTCGCCATTTGTGCAGACCTGCCTGTTTCATGCCCTGACCCACGATCTCGTGGGGGAACGCTTTCCCATTCTGGTCATCGAACCCCTGGACACCTTAGACGAGGTTTTCGACAAACCCGAACTCGAGGTGGTGGTGGTGGCTATCGGGTGGGGATGAATTCTTAAAATGACCGGCATATCTGATGAATGCCGGTGAATGCCGGTCTCGCCATTTGCTCTTACCCGCTTTTTACGCTTCTACTCCCTGTCGTTTTGCTGATTCAGGTATCCTTCCTTCAACTTGCGCGTGAGATTCATTCCCTCCTGCCGGATCAGCGCTTCGGCGTCTCCCAAAGTACCTTGGGCAACATCCGACTCAGACAACTGCGCGATGAGATTCTCGATGATGTCGATTGCCTCGGCGTATTGCCTCCGTTGTTCCTCGCTCAACTTCTTGAAAGATGTCATTTCAGACCTCCGAATCCGGGTTGGAAAGAAAGCTTTTTTATATCCTGAAACAGCACAATTTTCAAGATATTTATTGATGCCGGCGAAGTGCCGACGCCTGCGGTTTCGTTCAAAAGATCAAGACACTTATTGACGCGATGTGGCCGGAAACCTGACCCTCATCGGATCTGTTGCCAACATCATCGTGGCCGAAGGGGCAAAGGAGTATTACGCGCTCGGCTTCTTCGAATACCTTAAATTCGGATTTCTATCCACCGTAATCATTCTCATTGCCGGGGTGTCGCTGATCTGCCTGCTGATGGGATAGAATATCAAAACGAATGGTTCGAGGGATCGGCCTGAATACCGGCAGATATGATTTCCATTCTCCCTCTATTTTCCCGATACAAACCGATACTGCCGGTCTATCTTCCGATTTTGGAAATGAATCCTTGACGATGGTTATCATCCGGGTATAAATATGATCTATGAATTCGGACCGGAATTTCGATTATGAATTGGATGTCCTTCTGAACCTGGATGGCCTGGAATACAGAAGGGATAAAGGGTATTGGATAAAAATTGAAGCGATCAAAGCAAAGACTACAAAATTCAGGCCTCATGGAATCCGATATTCCATCACATTGCATGATCGCAACAACAATCGGGGATTGGGATTCGATAACGCCCATGGAGTATCTCATCCGATAAGAAAGAAATACAGTGGCAGAATTGTCGAGTATAATCATAAGCATATCGGAAATCGGGTTTTTCCATATGAATTCGAATCTCCGGGGCAGCTCCTGGAAGATTTTTTTGAAGAAGCTGAAAAGATAATGTCAGGCTGACGGCAAAGCATGAAGGGAAGGCTATGGAAAAAAGAGCCGTAAAATGTGGGATTATGTCATATCCGCTTTTTAAAGATCGAACGATTAGAATTGCAAAGGGAGAATATGAGCCGAAGGCAGATGAACCGAAGATCTGGTTCGAATCCTTAAATGCCGCTGCACAGATTTTAAACGAGGACAATATGCGGCTGCTCAAGATCATCGAAGAAAGCCGGCCGGAATCCATTACTGCCCTGGCGAATATGACAGGTCGAAAAAAAGGGAACCTTTCGAGAACACTGAATAAAATGCAGGGATACGGAATTCTTACCCTTGAAAAGCAGAACCGGGGGAAAAAACCGGTGGTGCGCTATTCCCGTTTTATGATCGATTATGGAACCGACTCCCTCGATCTTTCCTGATGAAATGATGCTGTTTTGACTGGTGGAAAACCTGCCCTGATGCATTCAATGTTGCAAATCGGAGGAACCATGAGACGCTTCCATTCCTACGGCCCGGTGGATTGCGAGGAACATTTCTGCGTAAAGCTCCGGGAGCTGGTGGACCAGTGCATGGAACAACTGATCGGCAACCCGGAAAAGGCGGGCCGCTACTTCACCATATGGGCATTCGCCGGACAGACCTCCGCCTGACCCAAGCCGTGGGCCATTTTCACCTCTACTTCTGGCTGAAACAGGCTGTGGAAGATTTCTGCATCATCAGCCCGGAATTTCCCACCGGCAACGGCAGGGTGGATCTTCATCTGGACTGCTCGGGAAAAAGAGGGGTCATCGAAGTGAAGAGCTTTCGGAGCCTGCCGAACTTGGAAAAGGCGAAGATCCAGGCTGCGGGGTATGCTGAAATGCTTGATTTGCCTGCCATCACCCTGGCCCTGTTCGTGCCGGTGGATGATGAGACGGTGCTGGCCCAGCTTTCCGGAGAGAGCTTTGTGGATGGGGTTCGGGTGGCGGTGGCAATTGGGTGGGGGTGAATTCTTTTCCCGGCTTTTCCGGCCTTCTGCAACGCTGTCCGGATGACCGGCCTTGCTTTCATGTCGATCGTGCCTGAGATCCTTTGAAAAGTGAATTGTTTTTCCCTTTAAATTCCCGAGTCGGTCGCCCAAAAGTATTGACAATGGTGTCGATTCAACCGAAGAACGGCCGTGCCTATCTTCGCAGTATGTTTATTTTCGAATACCATGACCCGGAGGATGGTATGTGGTTTGATGTCAATCCACTGCTGAAAGACAGAATCGGGTGAAATCCTCCGCTTTGCCCGGTCGAACAATATGTGAGGTGAGCACCATGAGTACAGCATCTCTTGAAAAATTATACCACGAGCATATAAAGCCGATATCCGTAGCCGAAAAATTGGAATTGATTTCTCTGATCAGCAGAGAACTGGCTGCGCAGTCTGTCCAGGAGCAAAAGAAACCTCGCAGCCTTCTGGAGCTTAAAGGAAAAGGAGCGGATTTATGGCATGATGTCGAGCCACAGGAATATGTCAATAATCTGCGAGACGAGTCGGATCTGTTGCCAACATCATCGTGGCCCAAGGGGCAAAGGAGTATTACGCGCTCGGCTTCTTCGAATACCTGAAATTCGGATTTCTCTCCACCGTGGTCATTCTCTTTGCCGGGGTGTCGCTGATCTACCTGCTGATGGGGTAGAATATCAAAACGAAAGGTTCGAGGGATCGGCCTGAATACCGGCAGGAATGATTTCCATTCTCCCTCTATTTTCCCGATACAAACCGATACTGCCGGCCTATCTTCCGACTTTGAAAATGAATCCTTGACGATCGTATATTATACCACTTCAAATGATCTTTGCGGTCATGGGAACGGCTATGAACTTTATAGAGAATTGAGCTATGGAAGAAAAATTATACAATGTGATCTTGACCGGCAGTGTGAGCGATGTGGAAAAGCGCGAAGAGGCTGCCATTCATCTCTCATCCCTTTTGAAGATTGAAAATGAAAAGGCTAAAAATTATCTTTCTTCAAATCATTCCCGGACAATCAAGAAGAAGGTCAATGAGGCAGTTGCCAATGGATTGAAAAAGGAACTCGATCGCATTGGCATCATCTGCGAGATAGAGCCTGTTTCACCGGAAACGATACTGAAAAATCCTGAGCCTCCGCCACTCAATGTTGCTGATGAAAAAAGCAGGAATCATGATGATGAAGATTCTGTAGAGTCTGGGGCTGCTGGAAATAAAAGACTGCAAAAATTCTCCATCCCCGGCAAAGAAGCAAAAGCGCTGCTCGGCAAAAAGAGGTTCTATACCACTATGGCCGTGGATCTGATATTTTTGACAACCCTTTTCATTCCCCCATTATACCTTTTATCTCTTCTCGGCATCGGATGCATTGCTCATAATCTTTTTGCCATTGCCAATGAGAAGCAAAAATATGGATATGCCATTCCTTTTCTCTGGTTTATCCCAACGGTTCTGTTTCCCATTACAACCGCTTTTGCACTGCATAATGGGCTCTGGAAGAACGAAACAGGCACTGATAAAGGCTATTATCGGATGGGGATGAGCATCCTTCTGCTGCTTTTGATCCTCTTTTCATACAGCGCAGGCATGGATGGCTATCTGAAAAGCCGATTTCTCGTTTCCGTGGAGAACCAGGCAGTTCAATACTTGAACAAAACCTCCAAAGAGGCAGCAGTCTCTTTTCTGATCGCCAGATCGGCCAATGCATTGATTTCAGTGGCACAAAGCGTCAATCTCAGCGCGGGTGCTCTGGTTTCAGGCAATATCTCCCCCGGAGAATTTCTCGATCCGATCAATGACATGGTGGAAAGGTTTTCCATGATCATGCTCATCAGCACCGTATCCTTGGGAATCCAGAGGATACTGATGGATATTGGGAACTGGATCGGTTTCTCCCGGCTCTTTCCGGTGGGGCTCCTCATACTTCTGGCAAGTCTCTGGATCAGAGGGAACAAATCCGCAACTCTTCAGAGCATCGGGATAAAGATCCTGATCATTGCCATTGTCATCCGCATCGGCATTCCCTGCGCGGCCTTTCTGGGCAGCAGAATCGACGCCTATCGACTGGACTCCATATACAACGAATCGAGCAGAGAACTGAATGCCACATACGATGAACTCGACATCAGCCTGGAAGACATCAAAAGCATCAAGAGCAAGATTGAAACCATCAGGGCCCGAACAGAAGAGACAATCGGCCATTTTATAAATCTGATCGTCGTTTTCACCATCAGAACCATTCTGATTCCGATCATCACCCTTTGGGGGCTTATGGCTCTTCTTGGCGATATTATCGGAGGAAAAAGGGTCTTTCGATTTTTTGACCAAAGAAGCGATTCTTCTCATTCAATGAATATCCTGCCTGGAAAAAGCCAAGATATTCAACCGGCATAACCTGTTTGAATTGCTGTTGGGAAGAGAAATTTTCTGATCAAAAATGGCGGAGCAGATTCCATTGTCTTTATTGGAAAAAGGGAAGATGTGGATAAGGATACGGTGCTGCTGGCTTCCTCTTACGGGGAGAATGGAAGGGGGCTGCGCGCCAGAATCCGGTAAAACTCATCCCCATCCGCGTCCATCCCTTCATCTCCTGTCCCCACAACCGGAAACAGCTCTCCGCCCGGAGACCAGAGTTCGGTGCTTTCAGGATGGGCGTCGAAGTATTCCGGGTCTGTGGTGACGCGGAGCCGCGATTTCATGCCGGGCGCGAGATAGGTGAAGTCTTTTGGCCCCACTTTTTTGACTTCGATTCCCGGCGGGAGCAGATTTTCGGAAGAGAGAATCCGGTTCAGTTCCGGCAGGCCGTAGAGGGGTTCGGGCCGATCGGGTTGGGCCGGATCCTCGTCGATGGCCTCGTCCAGATCAAAGCCGGCCGCGTCGAGCTGATCGGCCTGGGCCGTGATATCGGAGATGAGGGCAGCCCTTGCCCGCTCCTTTTCGCCGGCCTTTTCCAGGATCACGCCTGAGATGGCCCCGGGGAGTTTGGCCAGTATCGGCTGCAGTTTCCCCACAAAGCTGGTGAAGAGGCTGATCCGCTTCTGCAGTGCGGTGTAGACGTCGGCCTCCACCGTGTCCTCGTAGTGGAGGTTGATGATCCGGATGGCCGAAAATGCCTGCCCCAGCCGGTCGATCCGGCCGATGCGCTGCTCCACCCTCATCGGGTTCCAGGGCATGTCATAGTTGATCAGCGCGCCGCAGAACTGGAAGTTGAGCCCTTCGGCCGCGGCATCGGTGCAGAGCAGGATCTCCGCGCTGCCGGCTTTGAAGCGGGCCTTGGTCTCCTCCCGATCGATGCGCCGCCATTTTCCGCCCCCCTCCGGCACTTCTCCGCCCCGGCCCGAAAAGCAGATCACCGAATCAATCCCAAAGGTTTGGGCCACCCGGGTTCGGAGAAAATCGAGGGTGTCGGTGTACTGGGTGAAGACCATTACCTGGGGATATCCATCCGCCTGCAGGGTCTGGATGGCCGAGAGGAGGGTTTCGGTCTTGGTGTCGGTCGGCAGTTCCCGGGTATTTGCCAGCAGGATCTCCAGCTCGTCCTTCTCCTCCAGGGCCAGGGCCTGCGCCTCCATCTCGGCCGCATCT
Source organism: Desulfobacteraceae bacterium (assembly GCA_011390345.1). GTDB lineage: Bacteria > Desulfobacterota > Desulfobacteria > Desulfobacterales > JAABSP01 > JAABSP01. The sequence goes on along the minus strand of JAABSP010000142.1, from coordinate 1,256 downwards.
TCCGCGTCCATGATCTCGGCTGCGAGTTCATCCTGGGGAAGATCCTCATCAGCGCCTTGGCCCTCATCGGGAAAGGGGCTGCACTGGCCGGACACGGCAGAGCGGCGCTTTTCCAGGGTGCGGGAGAGCGCGTAGAAGCTGCTGGCCAGGCGCCGGCGGTAGATGGTCATGACAAATCCGATCGCGGTCCGCTTGTCCGGGGCCGCGTTGTTGTAGGTTCCGGAGATGTAATCCTCCACGGCCTCGTAAACCTCCCGCTCGGCCGGAGTCATCCGGACGAACCGGTCCGAAACCTCGCGTTCGGCAATCCGGGCTCCCAGCTTTCCGGCCTTGAAATAGCTCCGGAGCAGCTCCCGGGTGTGGCGGGAGATCAGGCGTTTGATGGGGGTGTTGGCCTTCATCAGCCGGACCGCGGCCCGCCGTTCTGCGGTCTCCAGTTGATGGCGGGGGGTGTCGGCCTTATCCCGCAGGGCCCGGATGACCTTCCTCACCTTGAGTTTGCTCAATTCAGGAATGAGCCTCTGCGCGGATTTTTCGCAAACCTCCCCATATCCCGCTTCCACCGATCGAAAGAGCCGGGCCATGAAATCCAGTTCCGGGTTTCCGGGCATGGGCGCGGCCGCGTCATCAAAGAATTTCACAAAGGCTTGCGCGTGCCATTCCGGGGGCAGACCCAGCAGGGCAAGGAGATCCCAGACTTCGATGGGGCTGACCTGCATCGGGGTTGCCGTCAGCAGGAGGAGCCCCCGGGTCCGGCCCTGCAGCCTCTGCATCAGCCGGAGGAGCTGGTTGGGCCGATGATCCGAACTCCCCGCGCCGCCGCCCCTTTGCCTGGCGTGGTGGGCCTCGTCAAGCACCACCAGATCCCACGGCTCGGAATCTTCCAGCAGCTCCTGGGCCCGATCCCTTCGGCGCATGAGGTGGCTGGACGCGATCACACAGGGCTCCGCGTGCCACTCCTCTCTTTCCACGGCCCGGGTGGTCTTTCCGTCCCGGGCCCGGGAGGGGTACCAGTTGAATCGTCTTCCGTCATAGATGGGCCAGTTGAGGTTGAACTTCTCCCGCAGCTCGATCTGCCACTGGGTCAGCACCGCCTTTGGGGCAAGGATCAGAATCCGCTCTGCCCGTCTGGCCAGAAATGCCTGGCGCAGAACCATTCCGGCCTGGATGGTCTTTCCGAGGCCCACTTCATCGGCAATGAGGAGACGGGGGGGCCAGTTGTCATACATCCGCCGAAAGGCCCGCACCTGATCGGA
>JAABSP010000194.1 GCA_011390345.1 Desulfobacteraceae bacterium | reverse complement strand
GCAGGAATTTCAGGAGTTCCGCGCGAATGGCCCCGGGCACGTCCATGACAATGGCTGTGAGGGCCCGGTCGGCCCAGAGCCGGCCGAAGCTCTCCTCTTCGGCATCCAGATGCGCGGCTGCCGGGCCCCAGGAGGTGAAGACGTGGAAGCTGTCGAAATTGCCGGTCCAGCCGCTCTCTGATTCGTTGATGCTGCCGTTGAACGCGATCCGGTTTCCTTTGGGGTCTTCGATGATTCCGGCCTTTTCGTGGAAGATGGCCTGGGTGGATACGGGCCTGCGGAATTCATCGCATGGGACCCCGATCTTCACATCCAGTCGGCCATTGGCCACCATCCAGGCCAGCAGCTCCAGGGCATCCCAGGTCCGGGAATCTGCCGGGATGAGGGGCATCCGGAGCAGTTGCGCCGTCACCCGATCCCGCAGAGACTCCCCCTTTTCAATGGCTTGGGCCTCTTCCGGGTCCAGGGTGCAGCCCACGATGAGGCGCATATGGCCCCGGTTGGCCATCAGCCCCTCCACGCCTTTGGCGGCCGCGGCCAGGGCCGATGCCTTGAAATATCCGGTGGAGCGGTCGTACCGGACCGCGCAGGAGAGCGCGGGGATGTAGAAGATGTCGAGGAGGTTTCCCGCCTCCGGGGAGTATTTGGTTTTCCAGGGGGTGTGGGTCAGAAGGGTCATGGCTCTAAAAGATCCTGCTTTGAAGTCATCTGCTATGATCGCTTTCCGGCAGCCATCTTTTTCTTGAATGCCTCGAAATCGTTTTTCAGCTCCTTTCCGGCCATATTGCTCTCTTTTCCCACTCTATTCCACATCTCGGCATCCTTCCAATCAATGTCATAGACAACATCCGTCGAAAAGCACTTTGTACATCTCGCGGTATCGATGATCCATTTTGGGCCGTATGTCTTCAGGCAAATCCTTTCGATCAGCATTCTCTGTCTGAGAAAGTCTTTCAATATTCCATGAATCTTCTCATCATCCCGATCCTTAATCTGGAGGCCCTCCACAACGAACATCCTTCTATCGAAACCTTCCCTATTCCCGCATAGAGAGCAGGTTTTCGGTACCAGTCGGGAAAATTCCTTGTTTTTCAACATCTTTTGGATTTCATCTGCGTGCAGATTATTGAGGGTAATTTTTCGGGTCATGCTTTTATCCTCATTTATATTAACAGTTTATCTTTAATGCGAAAATGTTTTCCGACCTTCTTCGGGTCAGCAGCCCACCGTATGGATGATCTTCGTCCGCGGATGGGGCGGTTTTCCAAGGGATGTCGGACATAAGCTTTATGGATTCACAAGATCCTGCACCGGAGGCTGAACAGATCTGCCGAAGGTTCAAAAGAGCGCCTTTTTCGAGTTCATCTGTTCAGTTCAGCCGTTCATCGTTTCGGTTTCTTCGCGGGAATTCCGTAGAGCATCCCCCGAATGCTGATATCCTCATCCACATCGGGCCAATGCACGCCCTGTCCGTCTCCGATGATATGGAAACGGTTTCTCTGTTCAGGGGTTGCCTCCGACAGACGCCATGACCAGGCAAGAGGGACGCTGATGGTTCGACCATCCAATAGATATGCAATGATCTCTTCGTCTGTTACATGAATATCCCGAAGTCCGGGGGGCATCATGTCAACCGCGATGGGCTTTCCATGCTTCAATTCCTCGATTCCCGATTTTCGGGTCATGCGTTGATCCTCTTTGATATTAATCGCTTAAATCATTGTCTATCCTATCATTCATACCAGATTATAACCTGCTTGTCCCGGATTTTTTTCCGTCCGGCCTAAAACAAGGGGTTTGGGCCCATACAGGCTTTTCTTTGTGCGGATTCTCTGCTATTTTGACGCGGGAATGATTGTATGGCAAAAAACCGCTTTGAAAAGCCGAAAAAGGAGGAAACGCTCATGGAATTGATGCCGATTGTCGATCAGGTGACGGATGGGATGGTTCAGTATTCCAAGGATCAGGGTGCGGTGCTGCTGAAGGCCGGGGCGACTCAGGCTGTTGAGGCCCTGAAAAGGATGTTTGTAAAGGTGCTGGATCGGGTGCGGAAGAAAGATCCGCGCACTGCGGAGAAGTTTGCGGAGAATCCAGAGGGATACCAGGCGCCTCTGAAGGATCTTCTACAGGAGGAGGCTGCGGCAGATCCGGATTTTCTCGCGGAGCTGAAGGCGCTGCTGGAGGAGGTGAAAGCCGAGTCAAAGGCTGCGGGGATCTCCTATGAGGGGACCGTTTCCGGTTCCGGCGCGCTCTCGCAGGGGGAGGGCGCGACATCGGCCGGTGCGGGGGGTATTGCGGTCGGTGGGAATGCGGGCGGTATCCGTCAGGTGAACAAGGGGAAATCCGGGGAATGAGCGGGGATACGGAAAAGCAGCTTGCCCAGTTGAAAGCATCTTTGG
>JAABSP010000010.1 GCA_011390345.1 Desulfobacteraceae bacterium | reverse complement strand
CAACGAGGTTGATCTTCGGGATAATATCCTGTTGGTTCAAGCTTTTACGGATGCTGCTCAGACGGATGTCCATCTCGAGGGCGATCTTCGGAAACTTCTTTCCTCACTGTATGTCACGGCGGGGTTGAAGACGGTGATCAAGGCTGAAAAGCCGATGCGTCTGTCTTCAACGATCTCTGCCGATTTTCCCTGTGTGATGGCGGATGGGTTTTGTCTGCTGGATTGTTTTTTCAGGGATTACCTGCCTGTTTGGAATCAAATGGTGTATTCGTCTTTTTTGATGGAGTTGGATACGCCGCCTCCGCGCAAATTACATATCTCTTAATCACTTCTCATTTTATTAAAAAACGTATTTCTGCAACTATTGGCTGGTAAGGCCATGGTTTGTATATAAAACATATTTTGGAGGACTATCATGAAAAGAAAGAATTTTTTTATTACTGTTTTGCTTCCGACTTTGCTGATTGCAGGGTTGGCTTCTGTGGCAGGGGCTGCAACACTTAGTCTCGAACCATCATCGACTGAAATTCCTCTTGGCAACACTTTCACAATGGCAGTTACAATTGATGATCCCGCAAATCTTGGAGGTGCCGCTTTAACGATCCAATATGACAGCAGTGTTGTTTTAGTGGTCGGCGGGCCTGGAGAATTCGACACGTTGGATAATTTCGCAACTACTGATATATTCCATGAGCAAGTTAATGATGATAGAGAAACCCCAGGTACACCTGAACAAATCTATCCCATTATTGGAAATGATTTAGGTGGAAAAGTTCTCTTGAGTGGTGCCTATGTAGATCCTACTACTGGTGCTGCACCTGTATATGAAGGGTCTCAGACGCTATTTACTGTCAAATTTCAGTTTGTAGAGGGAACTGAGGCCGGAGCGACAGCCGATTTTACTTTGATGAGGTCGGAGATTTTGAATCAGGATGCAGGTTGGTATGACGAGAATAATCCGGATCAACCTGTTGAAGTTCCTCCGCTGACGGGTGTGAATCCGGCTTGGAATGATCCTAATAACACGGATGATGATTTTTATCCAATTTCTGCCACTTTTCCTGAATTAGCTACTACAATAACTGCTACCGCTGCAAGTGCCTTTGAAAGAGGAGATGTTGATGGTAGCGGCGGACCGCCTAATGCTATAGATGCACTCTATATATTGCAGTTTGATGTAGGTAATATTGGAGAAGACCAATTGCTAGCACCTGCAGATATGGATTGTTCCGGCGAACCGCCTAATGCTATAGATGCCTTGTATATTTTGCAATTTGATGTTGGAAATATTGCCGAATTCCCAACTTGTAAATAAATAGTCGTTTATAATAATCCCAACAAATTTCGTGAGGAGGTAAATATGCGAGCAATTAAACTTTTGATTTTGGCATCTTTTATGATAGTACTCATTGGAACAAATGCGGTTGCTGCAGTTGATGTGGCTTTGCAAGGGGATGACAGCGTTGCCTTAGAAACCTCTTTTAATATAACCATTAACTTTTCTGGAACAGATAATGTTAAAGCTTCTAAAATCGTAGTCGGTTTTGAACCATCCATGGTTGAGGTTACCTCTGTTACAGCTAGAACTGGTGCTTCGGCTTCTTCGGATATGACTAAGGTAAATACCGATGGAAGTTTGGCAGTATCTTATGCTGATGCAAACGGATTTACTCCTGATAATGAACCAGTGTTTGCTACAATTTCACTTCAATCAAAAACAAGTGAAGGGGATACAAGTTTTACTGTTGATGAAACAGAGTCATATGTTAGCGTTGGATTTCCACCAACTACTGCAACAGGAACAATTACTAATAAGACCGTTCCAATCGGAGGCGGAACAGAGCAATATACTGTAACCTTCGAAGCCGGAGCTGGCGGAACCCTTACCAGCGAAGGCCAAACTAATAACACATTTCAATATACAGTAGATGCTGGCAATACAACTAAATCTGTTACTGCTGTCGCAGACAATATGTATGATTTTTCCAAATGGACCAAGGCAGATGGTAGCGATTATGCTACGACAGAAAGGATAACGGTTACTCCCACTGTAGATGGTATGGAACTTGCTGCCAATTTTGTGGCTGAAACATTTGCTGTTAATAGTATCAGCGATACATCTGCTACTGAAGGAGCAGAGATTACGGTTTCTGGCTCCGGATTCGATGATACAACCAATGTTCTATTTGCTGCTAAAGATGAAACAACAACAGCAGCAACCAGCGTAGAATATACAGATTCAAACACACTGGTGGCAACGGTTCCTGACCTTTCCGGTAAAGAAGGACCATTTAGTATAATAGTAGAAAAGGGAGGTAACCAAGTCCCACTTGAAGGAACATCATTTTCTTATGTATCAACTTTCCCGGTTGGCGACGCTGATGAAAGCGGAACGGTAGATATTTTCGATGCGCTGACGGTTGCCCTTTATGCCGCTGGAGTTATTGATGATACTCAGATTAATCTGAGCGTTTCGGATGTCTCCTGCACCGGTAACACAACGGAAAGACCAGTCAATACAAACGACGCTCTGGCAATCGCAGAGCATGATGTCGGAATTGATGGAAAAACTGTCAATGATCTGACGCTCTGCACCCAATAATCCACTTGATGAAGTAAAATAAAGAATCAAGGAGGTCTAACAATGATAAAAATAAAAACAAGCCTGATCGGCATACTTTCCATCCTGATGCTTTTCGGGATGGCAATGACAGCCGGTGCCGAAGAAGCCGATAATGCGGCTTACTGGACAGATGTAACGACAGGTTCTCCTGTGACATCGCTTAACGCGGCCGTCGGACAGGAACAAGTCGTTCGTCTGATGGCGGAAGTCCCTGCGGGTAAGACGTTGAAAGCCTACAGCTTTATGGTCTTTTATGAAAAAGATAAAGTCGAGATTTCAAAGGTTTCGGCTGCCCCATCCGCTGCTGTAAAGCCCGCCAATATCAGCACCGATATCGAGGGAGAAATCGTCGTCAACGGCTTTAACATTAAAGGCGCTAAAGGAGAAAAGGATGCCGAAGGAAACGATCAGGGGATCACGGTTGCTCTGATCGATGTAACGATTAAGGCAGCCTCTCCGGAAACCTCCTATGTGACGGTTCTCTTCTCCGGCTTTGGCGCAAGCAGCACCGACGAATTTAAACCCGAAGTCGAGCCTTTGGTCGTCGTTGGAAATTAATCCATCCGACATGCTATGGGCAATGATTTTTAAACCCTTTACTGAAAAAGCTTCGGCTTCCGGTAGAGACTTGAAATCATAAAAAGAAGCCCCGTAAACCTCGGGGATGAGGTCTTGCGGGGCTTTCTTTTAAATCGAATTGACGATCAATTGGCAAGAATAAGGAATGGAGGTAATTAAAAAAATGGGAAATAGGATGAAGAAATCTTCCATTGTAAAATTTTTGCTGCTGAGCCTGACAGTAATGTTTATCGGTTCATTTGCAGCCGGCGCGGTCAATGCCCAAACCATCTATTGGGCCGATCCTTCCAACCCGACCCAGGCGCTGACAACCATCGAAAATATCTCCGTCGGCGAGTCCAAAACAATTCGCCTGATGGGGGGGATACCGACCACAGGAGATGAGCTTCGGGCCTTCAGCCTCGATGTGACCATTCCCACAAATGTGACCATTATCGAAGATTCGGTGGTGGTGGACCCCACGAACCTGTTCGATGTGGAAAACAAGAGCATCGCAAATAGCACCTTGTCGATCAATGGGTACAACGTCGCCGAGCAGGGAGAGACACCCATAACAGAGTCCCCAGTTGCCCTTGCTGATGTAACTTTTACAGGAACGGCACTCGGAACGGTGGATTTGGCGATCGATCCTGATACCATCAAGTATGGAGAAAGCTCAGATAACCAGTTTTTGAGCGATCCTCCGGCCGCAGGAGAGATTGTTCAGGTTCCCAGTGATTTTCAGGTTGCACCCATTGCTGAAGATAATTACGAGATCTATTGGACCGATGCAGCAACCGGCGCAAGAGTCGATACTTTCTCTGTGGGTGTCGGGGAAACCGCATCAGTGATATTGATGGGAGAAGTACCGGCCGACCTGACGCTACGGGCATTCAGCCTGGATCTTGATTATCCCGAAGGGATCATCGCCATTGACAGCACCAGTTTCAACCTTGACAATGGATTCCCCTGCGGAGCCACACAGGATCAATGCAATGAAAATATCGACACTGCAACCGGTGAGATTCAGATCAATGGCTTTGCTGAAGCCGCTGCAGGGTCAGATTTAACGAATGTCGGCGTATCCGGAGGAACGACCGGGACAACGGTAGCCCTGTATAAAGTCACCTTTCAAGGCACAACAGCAGGCGGTCCCTCCTCCCTTACCATTGATCCGACAGCGGGTGAGGTCTCCTACGGAAATCTTGAAAATTTTGCAAATCCGCCCACAATGATCCCCCTGAATATCAGTGCATTCGAATGCGCGGATACATCATTTACAGTCGCCACAACTTATTTGACTGCAACATTTACAATCACCAATCCTGTTGCAGGATTGAACTACACATTTGATTTCGGCGATAACGCGACATCGGACGCTGCATCTGCAAGCAACCCGACAGTAAGTCATACTTACAATGCTGGCGCTACCTACGATGTTGTCTTGACAGTGGAAAATCCCGACAAAAACTGTATAGTTTCATCAACACCGAAACCGGTTACGGTTACAGAAGAACCTTATATCCCCCCAACTCCTGTTTGCAGCGCTGAAGCCATTTTTACCGCACAGGTCGAGGGACTGAAGGTTACTCTCGATACCACAGGTTCCTTTGGAACACTCTCCTTCGACTATGGAGACAACCAGACCGGTACAGAACTGACCCATACCTACGCCGCCCCAGGAACCTATACCATTACATTGACGGCCACCGATCCATCTGTTGATAACTGTGTTGATACCCACAGCGTTACGGTTAACCCGACCAAGCCGGAGCCGGAACAGAATGTTGTTTACTGGACAGATCCGACCGGAGAAGGTGCCTTAACACAACTGCTTCTCAACAGTGATGAAGAGAAGACCATTCGTCTCAATGCCGAAGTTCCTGCGGGAGAAACGCTCAAGGTATATGAGTTCACTTTGATCTATGATCCCAATGTGGTCGAGATCGTATCCGCTGTCGGAACTCCCGGATCATCCCTGCCGGCGATTCAGCCCAATATCGAAACTAATACCATCGCTGTCAATGCATTTACTACAGATGGTGTTCAGGGGCCGGCAACGGTTGGTATCGTGGATGTTACATTGAAAGGAGGGCAAGTCGGTGTATTTGACTTTGGTGTTACCTCCGACATATTTAATGACGGAACAAATGAATTCAAACCTTCCTATGCGAATCCTCTGACTGTAACGGTTCCTTCCGAACCGGTGTATACGGTCAATGCATCAGTTGAGGGTGCTGGCGGAACGGTTGCTCCGTCCGGAGAAACTCAGGTGCAGAATGGAGAATCCTTTACGCTGACCATTACTCCCGAACAGGAATATGCCGCTGATACCATCACGGTAAACGGACAGCCCGCTTCACCGACAGGAATCAATTCCTATGTGATTCCCTCCGTCACTTCAGATATGACCATTGTGGTTACTTTCAAGCTGTCGCCAATCGAAAATCGACCCAACCCGCCGGCGCTGGTTTCTCCGAACAATGGTGACTCAGATGTGTCATTGACGGGGACGCTGCAGACAGGTCCATACTCTGATCCAGATGGTAATGCTCATGCATTTACGCAATGGCAGATCAGCAGCAACGGCAATTTCGATGATGCAGATATTGTACATGAGGAAACTTCCGATGAGGATCTCACCTCCCTGAAATTGCCATCTTGGCTGGTATTGGATCCGAATACGACATACTACTGGAGAGCAAGATTCGTAGATGCGGCCGGTTCCGTATCTGAATGGTCACCAGTCAACACTTTCAGTACGGTTGTCACCGATCCGATCGACCAGAATGGTGATGGTGTTCCGGACGATCAGGAATGGCCGGATGCTCCGACCGTCGATCCATTGGTCCTTTATATCCAGTCGGCAGAGGGAAGTGGTGTCATAAGTGTGGCGGGTGTGAACAATGTATCCGAGATGAATAAAGTCATAGCGGTTCAGTCGGATGATGTTGATTTTCCCGATAATATTCAGACGCCTCTTGGGCTTTTCGGGTTCAAATTGACGACGACTGCCCCGGGTGAATTCGCTCGAGTGCAGGCTACATTCACCCCGAATGCACCGGAAGGATCAATTTACTATCTCTATAATCGAGAAACCGGAATTTTCGAACCTGTCCAAGATGTCATCCAGGCAGGCGGCAATTCAGCGATCTTTGAGATCAAGGATGGAGGCCCATTCGATGCCGACGGAATCGAAAATGGTGTCATCATTGTATCTGCAACTGGTTTTGGAGTTGTAAGCGACTGTGATGCCGTAGCCACATTCAGAGCCGTTCCGATGGAAGGGGAAGAGCCTCTGACCGTCATGCTGGATGCAACCGGTTCTACAGGCGCTCTGATGTGGGATTTCGGTGACAACACAACCAAAGGCGCCGGTATGATCACTTTCCATACCTATGAAACCGCTGGAGACTTCACGGTTACGCTGACGGTTAAGGCGGAGAATGGGTGTACGATCTCTGCTTCAAAGACCATTGAAGTAACCGAGGCTGGAGCCCCACCGGTTGTGGACAGTGGTAGTGATGACAACTGCTTTGTTACCTCACTTGCCGGTACTTCATCATTCGGCGGGATGATTCCTGCATTGCTGCTTCTGATTTCAGGGGTCGCTATTGCAGCAGGAAGAAAGCGGTAAGTTGTAAGATGTTGTTCTAAAGCTCAGTTATCAAATAAATCACTGAGTGTATGAAAAAACAGGGGGAGGCCGCTTAAATCTGGGCTTCCCCCTTTTTTTTATCTGCAGAAAACCTCGAACGTCTCCTTCGGCAAAATGCACCGAAAGTTCAGCACGATCTCCAAAGAACAGTCCCCACAGAGAAAAAGCGAATGAGAAGGAGAAAAACCAAATTCATTTTGAGTTTGTTGGACCTCCGCAAATAGCTTAGAGCCCCTGCGGGACCGTCCAGACGCACCTCCTTCCCTTCCCTTGGCGATGCCTTAAACCCCCACTATGCAGGCGTTGTTTATTTCCGGTGAAAGCAGAAGTCGAACGTATTTCCGGGCGGTGGTGCAGGAACTATCCTGCCAACGGGCTCAAAAAGATGCTTGATCATACAGACCTGTCACGAGCGTCCTTGCAGGGAAATGGAAAAAAGGAGGGGATCAAGAGCGGGGAAGGGTTGTGTCAGCGCCGACTTGAAATACGGCAGAAAGGGGAGGGCGGTTTGAAAGTGGGGGCTTGATCATAACATCGGCTAGTCTCCGATTGCCCCCTTTCTACAGATCAAGGCGATAGGAACACCCGAAGCTGTAGGATTGGTCAGGTGGCCGAACTTATGATCAAGCCCGAAAGTGGGGACAACTCCGGGGGGTAAATCCGACAGGCGGGCGGATCAGTCTGAGGTCAATCTCCCGGATGACTGGCATGTTGAACCGCAAACAAACCGCACCCTATACGCAACTACCCAAATGCAAAAGGCGTAACCCTTTAGGATTACGCCTTTATTAAATCGGTGGTGCCGAAGGCCGGACTTGAACCGGCACGGGCGTAGCCCACTACCCCCTCAAGATAGCGTGTCTACCAATTTCCACCACTTCGGCACATGATAAAGCTGTTCTTTACTCCGCTTCTGCTGACGGCTGAACCGGTCCATCCTGAGGGATAGCCTCTGACTGAGGTGTCGTCTCGGCAGGAAGGGGTTCTTCCATATCGATCTCTCCTTCTGCAGGCGCAGGCACATCCGCCGGTACGTTATCTGTCGGCGCCGGCGCTTCGATCGGAGCCACTGGCTGCTCCATCATGATGGAACTTCCGGTTCGATGACCTGATACCCATGCCAGGGCAAGGGATGTGACCATGAAGATGATTGCCGCAACAGTTGTCGCTTTGCTCAGAAATGTCGATGCCCCAGTGCTTCCAAAAAGCGTCTGGCTGGAGCCTGCGCCGAATGCGGAACCCATGTCTGCGCCTTTGCCGGTCTGCAGGAGCACGATCAAGATCAGTGTGAAGCAGACGATGATATGAATGGCTATCAGTATTAGCGTCATAAAAAGACCGCTTGTCCTCTTTTATTGATTTGAATTTTATTGACTATAATTAAAAAAAATTTCGCTTTGATGGAAATTCACTTCTGAAATCGGACTATCTTTGCAAATGTTTCCGCTTCCAGACTTGCACCGCCCACCAAGGCGCCGTCGATATCGGGCATGTTCATCAGCTCTAGGATATTGTCCGGTTTTACGCTCCCTCCATACAGGATTCGGATGGATTGCGCAAGGACATTCCCAAAATTTTTTTCGATGAACGAGCGCAGGAAGAGATGCACCTCCTGGGCCTGTTCCGTCGTTGCTGTCTTTCCGGTTCCGATCGCCCATACAGGTTCGTAGGCGATCACAAGATTATCCAGATCATCCAACAAAAAGTCTTTTAACCCATTTCCGACCTGTTTGTCAAGCACAGAAAATGTTTCTTTTCCGTCCCGCTCTTTTTCCGACTCTCCGACGCACATCACCGGGATCAGTCCGGTGTCTATTGCGGCCCGGATCTTCTTGTTGACGGTCTTGTCCGACTCGCCAAAGTACTGGCGCCGTTCCGAATGTCCGATGATGACATACTGGCATCCGGCCGAGAGGAGCATGGCAGTGGAGACCTCTCCGGTAAAGGCGCCCTCCTCCTTCCAGAAGAGATCCTGGCCCCCCACTTTGATGGGGCCGCCCTTTACGGCCTCGCTGACCGGAGCCAGGGCCGTGAACGGGGGTGCGATCATGATGTCAACATCTGCAATGTCAGAGACAAGTCCGGAAAGCTTTCCTGCCGTCTCCACAGCTTTGTCGTTGGTCTTGTACATCTTCCAGTTGCCGGCGATGAGCGGCCTTCGCTTCTCCATTTCCAGACTCCTTTTTAAAGCTGTGCGCCGATCATGGCCATCAGATCCACCATGCGGGTGGAGTAGCCCATCTCATTGTCATACCAGGAGATGACCTTGACAAGGTTGTCAATGACATAGGTATTTGGCCCATCAACAATGGAGGAGAGGGGACAGCCATTGTAATCCGAAGATACCAGGGGCTCTTCACTGTAGCCCAGGATGTCCTTCATCTCCCCTTCGGCTGCGGCTTTCAGGGCATCGTTGACATCGGAGACCGTCAGGCCCGATTTTTCAACTGTCACCACCACATCGACCAGAGAGACATTGGGGGTCGGAACCCGGATGGCAAGGCCGTTGAGTTTGCCTTCGAGCTGGGGCAGCACCAGGGAGACCGCCTTGGCCGCGCCTGTGGTTGTCGGAATCATGGACATGGCAGCGGCCCTGGCTCTGCGCAGATCTTTGTGGGGAAAATCGAGGAGGCGCTGATCTCCGGTATAGGAGTGGATGGTTGTCATCAGGCCGTTTTTGACGCCGAAGTTTTCCAGAAGAACCTTGGCCACCGGCGCAAGGCAGTTGGTGGTGCAGGAGGCGTTGGAGATGATGTTGTGATTTTTCGGATCATACTGGTTGTGGTTGACACCCATGACCACGGTAATATCCGGATTTTTTGCCGGCGCGGAGATGACCACCTTCTTTGCCCCGGCCGCCAGATGCTTTCCCGCGCCCTCGGCATCCCGGAAAATACCGGTGCATTCCGCGATGATATCGGCCTTCTTCCCCTGCCAGTCGGCCTGGGACGGATCTTTGACCGCAGAGATCGGAATATTTCTGCCATTGACCGAAATCCCGTTTTCCGCGGGCGAGACATCCGCATCGAGCCTTCCGTGAACCGAATCGTATTTGAGCAGGTGGGCCATTGTGGCCGTGTCCATGAGGTCGTTGATGGCGACCACTTCAACATCGGGATTGCCCATCGCGGCTCTGAAAATACATCGTCCGATTCTTCCAAATCCATTGATGCCGATCTTTGTGCTCATCTTCTCCCTCCTTAAAGATTTCAATTACATAAGTTGCTTCAGCAACACCAGCGCATCCTCTCCATCACCGCTTTCGGGATAGTAGCCTTTTCGCCGGCCGATCTCTGAAAAGCCGAAGTTCGTATAAAGAGACAGCGCTCCTGTATTGCTCTGGCGCACCTCCAGCAGAGCGGTCTTCGCCTCTTTTTCCGCTGCAATCCGCAGGCTTCTCTCCAGCACCAGTGACGCAATCCCCTGTCTGCGCCAGGATGGGGCCACCGCGATCCTCAGAATATGCATCTCATCTAAAAAGACCCGGAAACAGATGTATCCGCCAAGGTGCTTCTCCCCATCGGGGTGGTGATACCAGAGCCCGAAACTCTGACCCCCTTGGGCATCGAGTTCTTCGACAAAGGCGTTCCGGCTCCAGGGGCGGTCAAAAATCTTCCGGTCCATCGCGGCCAGTCCGTCGATATCGGCCTCGCGCACAGGGCTGAAATGCCAGCCGGAAAAAGGGCTATCCTCTTTTGTTGCCCTTGAGTATGCCGCTTGCAAGGGTGATGCTTTTTTTGCCGTAGGCCTCGATACACTCGGCCAGCGGCACGAGATCCATTTTTTCCCGGGAATTGACGGCCTTTATCAGCATGGGAAGATTGACGCCGGAGATCACCTCCACCCGTCCCTCTTCCAGAAAAGAGTAGCTGAGATTCGATGGGGTTCCGCCGAACATGTCAGTCAAGATCAGTACCCCTTTTGGGGTCTTGACCCCCTTGATGCCTTCTGCGATCTTCTCCCGCAAAGCATCGGCCTGTTCTTTCAGGTTGATGGAGACGGCAACGGTCCCTTCAGGGAGGCTGCCGAGGATAAAGCCGGCCGCCTCGATTAGCGCGTCGCCGAGCTGGCTGTGTGTAACGATTACAATACCGATCATTTGAACTTCTTTATGTAGTATATCATAGCGATCCGGAGATCCGGTAGAAAAAACTTGGAAAGCCTTGTCATCTGCAGATCAGCGGCCTCCCTGATCGATGTCCCGATGGTTCAGTTCCACCCTTCTTCCCGTTTCCTGTAAGTGGGTGTAAATCCTTCGTGAAATGGCCACGGAGCGGTGCCTGCCTCCGGTACAGCCGACTCCGAGGGTCAGATAAACCTTTCCTTCCTTCTCGTAAAGGGGGATGAGAAAATCGAACAGATCCAGAAAGCGGTCCAGAAAGCCCCGGGCGATCTCCTGATCGAGAACATACTCTCTCACGGGCGGGTCCTCGCCGTGGAGCGGTTTCAGATGGGGGATGAAATGAGGATTTCCGATGAAGCGCACATCGATGACAAGATCCGCATCGGGCGGCAGGCCATATTTAAAGCCGAAAGAGAGCACCGTGATCTTCATGGAGACCAGCTTTCGATGTTTCTGGGCGATGTCTCTTATGATCGCTTTGAGATCGTGAACCGTATACTGGGAGGTGTTGATGACGGTGTGGGCGGCATTCTTCAGATCCTTCAACTGCTCTTTTTCCGCGCGGATGCCGTCCAGAAGCCCTTTGTCGTGGGAGAGGGGGTGCTGACGCCGGGTCTGGCTGTACCGCTGGACCAAAATCTTCTCATCGGCCTCTAAAAAGAGGATCTCGAAATCATACCCTTTTCTGCGGAGGTTTTCGAGAACGGGCGGATACCGGGCGAGAAAATTCTTCTCCCTCAGATCCATGACAAAGGCGAGCCCTGCCATATCAGCATCTCTATGGAGGGGGAGCTGCAGGAATTTGGGCAGCAATGCCACCGGCATGTTGTCCACACAGTAGAAGCCCGCGTCTTCCAGCGCGTCGATGGCCGTACTCTTACCCGAACCCGAAAGCCCGGTAATGATGAAGATTTTCAGTTGTTCCATTTCCGCTCACGGCCTTCTCCGCAGTTTACCTTTCAAAAGGCTTCATCCTCCTCCCGGATGGCCTGCAATACTTCTTCCCGTTCTGTTGCTGCAAGGAGTCTCTCCTTGAAATCTTCATTTTTAAGGATTCTGGAGATCCGGGCCAGCAGCTTCAGATGAAGCCCGGTGGAGTTCTCAGGCGTCACCAGCAGAAAGAAGATATGGGTGGGCCGCCGGTCCATGGATTCGAAACTGACGCCGGTTTTGCTCCTGCCGAATCCAAGGATCAATCGATCGAGGCTTTTGAGCTTTCCGTGGGGAATGCCGATGCCCCCGCCGATGCCGGTGCTGCCCAGCCGCTCCCGGTCCAGAAGGACCCGAACCAGCTCCACATGATCCACCCCCGTAATGTCGGCTACGGGCGCGGCCAGCTCCTCGATCACCCCTTTCTTGTCCCGGGAGGCCAGATCGATAATGACGGCATCCGCCTCCAGTACATCGAGAATCTTCATGGGGCCTTAACCGTAAAACCGTTTTCGCACATCATCCTTTCCTTTTAATCTCGGTTCTTTTAAGCTCGGTCATCAGAAGCTGGGCTGAATCAGGCCGTAATGGCCATCTTTCCGATGGTATAGCACATTGATCTGTTCGGTTCTGGCATTGGTGAAGACCAGAAAGTTCTCTTCGGTCAGATCCATCTGCAAAATCGCCTCTTCAACATCCATGGGCTTGTAGTCAACATTTTTGACGATAATCTCCTTGGGGATGTCATCGCCGACGATCAGGGGCTCTTCTCCGCCAAAGGGCTCCATTCCTTTGCCTTTGCCCCGTTTGTCCCGGATCTTGTCTTTGCTCTTTTTGATCTGGACCTCGACCTTGTCCAGGACCATGTCGATGGCCGAGTACATGTCGTTGGTCTCTTCCTTGCCCTTGATCTTGAGGCGGTCCCCGATGATGGTGATCTCCGCTATGTGGCGGAATTTCTCCACAGAGAGAACCACATTGGCCTCGGCCGGATTGTCCAGATACCGGTCGAACCGGTCCAGCTTATCCGTCACATAGGCTTTGAGGTTGTCGGAAGAGTCGATGTTTTTGAAGGTAACGGATGTCTGCATGATGGCTCACCTCCTAATATGGTTTCCGTTTGCTGGACGGCAGGATTCTCATCATCTCCCGGTATTTGGCCACGGTCCGCCGCGCAATGTCGATGTTGGCTTCTTTCAAGAGCTTGGAGATTTTATCATCGCTGTACGGCTTTTTCGGATCTTCGGATTCGATGATATGGCGAATTCGCTGCTGCACACTGGCCGAGGCCATCGCGCAGTCTCCGTCGGTTCGGCCGATGGAGCTGTTGAAAAAGTACTTCAGTTCAAAAATTCCCTGTGGAGTATAGGCATATTTGTTGGTGGTGACCCGGCTGATGGTCGATTCATGCATCTCGATATCTTCGGCCACATCCCGCAGCACCATCGGTTTGAGATACTCAATGCCTCTGTCGAAGAAGTCCCGCTGGTATTTGATGATGCTCTCCATCACCCGATAGATCGTCTTCTGGCGCTGCTGAATGCTCTTGATGAGCCAGGACGCGGCACGGAGCTTCTCCTGCATGAAGATCTTGGTGTTCTCCGTCACCTTTCCGCTCTGTTCCAGGGCCTTCTGATAGTAGTTGTTGATCCGCAGCCGGGGCATGCCGTCGTCATTGAGCACGATGACATAATCCTCTTCGATCTTGTGAACGTAGATGTCCGGGGTGATATACTGGGGCGTCTCATCGGTGAACTGTCTGCCGGGCCTCGGGTCGAGGTTGCGGATCACTTCCACTGCGGCCATGACCGATTCCGTATCGGTATTCAATGCCTTGCAGATGGCTTTGATATTCCGGTTCTCC
The DNA here is from genome assembly GCA_011390345.1 of Desulfobacteraceae bacterium. GTDB lineage: Bacteria > Desulfobacterota > Desulfobacteria > Desulfobacterales > JAABSP01 > JAABSP01. Next base: position 69,122 of record JAABSP010000010.1, on the reverse strand, counting down.
AGATGGTGCAGGTAGCCGTTGATGATCCCCTGGACCAGCGACTTCTCATCAAAGCCGAGATGGCCTGCCTGAAGAGAGAGACTTTCGGAGAGATCTCTGGCGCAGATGCCTACGGGATCGAAGCTCTGCAGCAGAAAGAGAACATCTTCCACCGCTTCCGTGGAGAGGTCGTTCTGTTGGGCCAGCTCTTCCACCGAAATATCGAGATAGCCGTTGAGGTTCAGGTTGCCGATGATCAGGCTGGCGATTCTCTCCTCTTCGGAAGAGGGGGTGGCCATCATCAACTGCCAGAGAAGATGCCCGCTCAGGGTCTGCTTCGGCGCGATAAATGCCTCGTACTGGGGCGAATCCTTCCCTTCGCTCTCATAAGTGACTTTGCCGGGGGTGTTGTACTCATCGATATAATTGCTCCAGTCGATGGTGTCGATACTATCCTCCCCGATCGTCACCTCTTTTTCCCCCGCGGCAAAATCCTCTTCCGGAGGGGATTCGGACTCGCTCTGCCCTTCGTCGATCTCCTGTGCCTCCTCGAGAACCGGATTCTCCTCAAGCTCCTGTCGGATGGTATCCAGCAGTTCCAGACGGGACAACTGCAACAGTTTGATGGCCTGCTGCAGTTGCGGAGTCATCACGAGCTGCTGGGTGAGCTTGAGCTGTTGTCTCAGTTCAATGGCCATGTTACAATCTGAAATTCATTTTACAAATGAAACTCCATTTTCAATCGGAATGGTCAATATTATAACCAGATTATAACCGGAATTCTTCCCCCAGATAGATCCGGCGGGCGATCCCGCTCTCTGCGATCTTGGCCGGGGGGCCCGATTCAATCACTTTTCCGTCGCTGAGAATGTAGGCGGTATCGCACGCGCCAAGCGTCTCCCGGACATTGTGATCCGATATCAGGATACCGATCTCTCTTTGCTTCAGGTGCTCGATGATCGATTTGATATCCAGGACCGCGATGGGATCGACACCGGCAAAGGGCTCATCCAGGAGTATGAAGGACGGATTGCTGGCCAGGGAACGGCTGATCTCCAGCCGGCGCCGCTCCCCGCCCGACAGATGGCCCGCTCTCTGACCCGCCAGGTGCGCGATGCCCAGTTCCTCCAAGAGTTCTGCGGCCCTCTCTTCCCGCTGACGTTTCGGCATGGGAAAGACCTCGAGTACGGCCAGAATGTTCTGGCGCACTGTCAGCTTCCGGAAGACCGAGGTCTCCTGGGGCAGATAGCCGACGCCTTTGCGGGCTCTGAGGTACATAGGGTAATCGGTAATATCTTCATCGTCAAGGAAAACCTTGCCCCCGTCCGGATGGACCAGACCCACGGCCATATAAAAGGTTGTGGTCTTGCCGGCGCCGTTTGGGCCCAGCAGACCCACCACCTGACCGCTCTTCACGCCCAAGGTGACGGAATCGACCACCCGCCGGCCATGGTACACCTTTGCCAGCTCGGCCACGGAAAGGGTGGGCATCGCTTTTTACTCCAGCCCTTTTTTGCCGGGAAAGAAGATCGCCTCCACCGGCTGTTTTCTGCTGCTCTCCACCCGGATCTTTCCTGTGACCCGCTCCACAATGATCTTGGACCCGGTGATGGAGTCTTTCCCGCTGGTCACTTTCGAGGTCTGCCCCGTCAGCACGAGCCGCCGGTCATCCAGGGTATAGACCGCCTGATCCGTGACGGCCTTCTTGTCGTCAAAGGTGATGGTCACATTTCCCTCGGCCACGATCTTTTCGATCGCATCCTCCCCTGAACCGACGGCCCCGGTCTCCTGGGTGGCCCCGCTTCTATAGTGGATTCTGAGCCGGTCCGCAAGGATCTGCGTATTCCCCTGGGTGGCCTTGACATTGCCGATGAATTCGGCATAGCGGGACGCGTTGTCCGCGACAAGGGTTTCGGCCTGGATCTGGATCGGCTCTTCCTGGCTCGCATTCTGCGCACCGGCCGGAACCGGAAAAAAGGCTCCTGCTCCGGGGGCAAGAAAAGAGAAGATCGCGATAAAGGCTAAAGCGTATCGATTTTTCCTATAGTGAAAGATTTTCACGGATTGTCCCCTTGACATTTCCTGTAAATTCTGTTCGCCGCGTCTCCATATCAAAGGACATCCCATCCGCGGCCAGTGAAAAATCGAGCCCCTGGATATGGACCGGCGAGGTGGTTTTAAAGGCGCGAACCGCGTGTTCGTATCGGAGATTCTCGGTTTCGAGCCGATAGCTGCTGTTCTCCACAACCACATTGCCCATGACGTCAATATCTTTCGTATCGATATGAAGAACCCCCTGGTCCGCGGTCAGCCGGATGGGTTCGGCCTTCTCCGGCTCCGGATAGAAGGTGACGGAGATCTCCTCTAAAATGGCCTGATCCTTCTCCTGCATGTAGCGCACCTTTTCGGCATCGAGGCTCCACTGCTTCTGACCGTCTTTGGTCGCGGTCTGATGGATGGTATCCAGCGAGATGGAAGCCTCCTCCTGGGCCGGTGCCGAGACCAGATCCTTTGTATCGGTAAAGAGGTTTCGATAGCCCGAGAAGAGGGCGATGACAGCGCCGACCATCAAAAAGATCAGAACCGTGAGTGCGATTTTGATGTTTCGGGTCTTCTTTTTCCGGGTTTGCATGTTTTACCGGATGGAGGCCGATGCGGAGACATATTTGGAAATCACGCTCTCCCAGACCCCTTTGGCCTTAAGGATCTCCTCGCAGACCTCCCGAACCGCGCCGCGGCCCCCCGGAGAAGTAGCAACAAAGTCGGCCTCGGATCGCACCATGGGATGGGCATCGGCAGGGGCAAATTTTGCCCCCAACTCGCGCATGAGGCCGAGGTCCAGCAGATCGTCTCCCATAAAGCCGATGGCATCGGGCTCCATGCCGGTTCGGTCCAGGATCTGCGGCAGGATGTCCACTTTGATCTCGATGCCGTCGTAGATCAAGTCGATCTTCAGGTTCCGGCAACGATGGAGCAGGGCTTCCGATGTTCTTCCCGTAACTATGCCGGCCCTAACCCCGCCGAGCTGGAGCAGTTTGATCCCGAAGCCGTCTTTGGAATTGAAGATCTTAAGCTCCTTTCCGTTCGGAGCAAAAACAAGCCCACCGTCGGTCATCACCCCGTCCACATCAAAGAGGAGCAGCGAGAGCCGGGAGAGTTTCCGGATATATTCTTCATTCATATGATGATTTCCATATTGTGTCATTCAATTATGTTTTGGAATCATGCATGGGATTATCCCTGGGTCACTGCCTTTCGAATGCTTTGAAGCTGGCGCAACAGACCCTCGAGATCCTCCAGCGGAATGGAGTTTGGTCCGTCGCAGAGGGCCCGATCCGGGTCCGGATGAACCTCCAGAAAAATGCCGTCCGCGCCCGCACCAACGGCCGCTCTGGCCAGTATGGGGGCAAAAGCGCGCTCCCCGGCCGAGCGGTCTCCGCCGCCGCCCGGAAGCTGCACGCTGTGTGTGGCGTCGAAGATCACGGGCCAGCCGCTCTCCTGCAGGATCGGGATGCCTCTGAAGTCGGAGACGAGATTATTGTATCCGAACGAAGTTCCCCGCTCCGTCAGTAATATGTGTCGGCACCCCCCACTCGTCAACTTTTCAGCGGCATTTCTCATATCCCAGGGAGCCATGAACTGCCCTTTTTTTATGTTGACGGGTCTGCCGGTTCGGGCCGCGGCTAGAAGCAGATCCGTCTGCCGGCACAGAAGTGCAGGGATCTGTAGGATATCAAGGACTTCTGCGGCAGGGGCTGCCTCTTCGGGATGATGGATGTCCGACAGGATCATGAGGCCGGTCTCGGCTTTGACCCGGTCGAGGATCTTCAATCCCCTTTCGATGCCCGGCCCCCGGAAGCTCTGAACAGATGTCCTGTTGGCCTTGTCATAGGATGCCTTGAAGACGAGGGGAATCCCCATATCCCGGGTCAGCCCGGCAAGATGGGCCGCGATCCGGAGAGTGATCTCCTCGTCCTCGATTACACATGGCCCTGCGATCAGCAGAAGATCGGACATGCCCCCGATCCGGATATTTCCGATTTCAACAAAATTGTCCATATCAAAGTTCTTACCCCGGCCCGCGCCAAAAGTCAAGAAACGAAAAACGGCCTTGATTCCCGACAATTGAATTGATATGATTCGCAGAATATTTAGACCGAAAGCAAAGGAGTCCGAACAGGTTTTGAAAAGACGAAGCGGGTTTTCAATAAAATGGTTGTTCTGGGGATTTGTGATCCTGATCCTTCTCGGGATCGGTTCGTTTCTGGCCATCAAGCTGGAGGGGGAACCCCCGGCCGTGGCCGTGGATATGGGCGGTGATGCCTTCGGTGCTGAGGGGCAGTTCACCCTTTCGGCAAGAGACCCCGGCAGCGGACTGCGACGCATCCGGGTCGATCTGACGGGAAAGGATAGTTCTGTGGTGCTGCTGGAAAAGTCCTTTCATGCCCAGGATTTCTTTCGGGGCGGAAAGGTCAAGCAGATGACCGAGACCATCGAATTCAACCTGAAATCCGCGGGGATGGCCGACGGAGAGGCGGCCCTGCGGATCACCGCCGTCGATTATGCCTGGCGGGACTGGCTGGGCGGCAATCGAACCGTGATCAATAAATCTATCCTCATCGACACGAAGCGTCCGCAGATCCGGATCTTCTCCGATGTCCACAATATCGAACAGGGGGGCTCTGGGCTGGTGATCTATTCTTTGAATGAATCCTGTCCAAAACACGGGGTTCAGGCCGGAGACTTCTTCTACCAGGGGTATCCCGCGGCAGAGATCTTCGGAAAAACCGATCCTGCGGTCTTTATGGCCTTTATCGCGCTGAACCATGATCAGGGACGGGGGACCGATCTTTTTCTGATGGCAGAAGATCGGGCCGGAAACCGTTCCAAGGCCGGTTTCCCCCATTATATCCGGGATGCACGTTTCCGGCAGTCAACCATCCCCATATCGGACCGGTTTCTGGAATCGAAGCTGCCGGAGTTCGAGCCCCTGATCCCGGACCTGGAGGAGAAGAGCCTCGGGGAGAGGTTTCTATGGATCAATCGGGAGCTGCGGCGGCAGAACAACGAGACCTTTCTGCAGGTGTGCGGGAAGAGCGAGCCCGTGATGTATTGGGAAGAAGAGTTTCTCCGGCTGCCCAAATCGGCCCGGCAGTCCTCCTTTGCGGATCACAGGGCATACCAGTACGATGGGCAGATCATCGATCACCAGGTTCATCTCGGCATCGACCTCGCGGCATTGAGCCGGACCCCGGTGCCGGCCGCAAATTATGGAAAGGTGCTCTTTGCCGGCCCTGTGGGGATCTACGGAAAGACGGTGGTGATCGACCACGGCTTCGGCCTCTGCAGCACCTATTCCCATCTCAGCGGCATTGATGTGGCCGAGGGGCAGATGGTTGAAAAGGAGGAGATCATCGGCCGCACCGGCATCACCGGCCTTGCCGGGGGCGATCATCTCCACTTCGGAATGATGATTCAAAATATCTTTGTCGATCCTGTGGAGTGGTGGGACCGAAAATGGATCGAAAACAATATCACCGACAAGATCGAAACCGTGCGCGTGGAACTCCGGGCGCGGGGTCTGGAGAGCAGGGAACAGGGATGAGCAGACATAAAATCGAAAAGACATACCAGCAGATCAACGACCGGATTCGCTCCGGAGAGGCTGTGGTGGTAACAGCCGAGGAGATCATCGATATCGTAAAAGACGAAGGGGCCGAGGCCGCGGCGGAGCGGGTGGATGTTGTCACGACCGGAACCTTTGCCCCGATGTGCTCTTCGGGCGCATTCATCAATTTCGGCCATGCGGTTCCGGGGATCAAGGCATCCAAGGTCTGGCTCAACAATGTGCCGGCCTATACGGGGATTGCCGCGGTCGACTGCTACATCGGGGCCACGGAGCTGTGCGAGGATGATCCGCTGAACCGGGTTCGGCCCGGGGAGTTCAACTATGGCGGGGGGCATGTGATCAACGATCTGCTGGCCGGAAGAAGGGTCAATCTGAAGGCCACCGCTTACGGCACGGACTGCTATCCGAGCCGCGCCTTTGAAAAGCGGATCGACCTTGCATCCCTTCCCTACGCGGTTCTCTGCAACCCCAGAAACGGGTATCAGAACTACAACTGCGCGATCAATGCCACCAAGCGGACCGTCTACACCTATATGGGGACCCTCAAGCCGAAAATCGGCAATGCCAATTACTGCTCCGCAGGCCAGTTGAGCCCCCTCTTCAATGACCCCTATTACAAGACCATCGGCCTTGGGACCCGGATCTTTCTGGGCGGCGGCGTCGGTTACGTCACCTGGAGCGGAACCCAGCACAAACCGTCCGCTGCAAGATCTGAAAAAGGGGTTCCGCTGACGCCGGCCGGCACGCTCTTTCTAATGGGGGATCTCAAAGGAATGCATCCGGACTGGCTGATCGGGGTGAGCATCCAGGGGTACGGCAGCTCCCTTTCCGTGGGGCTCGGGATTCCCATTCCCATTTTAAATGAAGAGATGGTGAAGTTTACGGCCATCTCCGACGAGGAGATCTTCACCCAGGTGGTCGATTACGGCCACGATTATCCCAACGGAATCTCCAAAAGCTACGGCCAGGTGAGCTATGCCGAACTTAAAAGCGGCTTTATCCGTATCGATGGAGAGGAAGTGCCCACGGTTCCCCTCTCCAGCATGGTAAAAGCCCGGGAGATTGCGCAGACCCTGAAGGAGTGGATCGGCAAAGGAGAATTTCTGCTGGGAGAGCCGCAATTTACCCTTCCGATATCGCCTTAGATTGCCTATAATGGTTTCATCGGCCAATGGATGCCGTGCCAACAATATCTGAAGGAGAGAGACGACCATGCTGCGATTTGAAAAAGGGATCGATATTCTGGAGACGGTCGGTGGAATCAGTACACCGGAGGCGGCGGACAAACTTTTTACGGAGAAGATGGATAAAGTTCATCTCGAGCGGATTCGAAAAATCGGCACCCCGGGTGCCACCTTAAAGATTGCAAATGCTATTGCAATGTGCAGACCCGACTCGGTCTATGTCAACACCGGCTCCGTAGAAGACCGGCAGTTCATCCGGGAGCTTTCCCTGAAAAAAGGGGAGGAGAAGAGCCTGCCGATGGAGGGGCACACGATCCACTACGATCTCAAGGAGGAGCAGGGCCGGATCGTGGATCGGACATACTACATCGCCAATCCCGAGGAGAAGATCAGCTCTCTTGGCCTTCAGATGGATCGGGAGGCGGGCATCGAAGTTGTCCGGGAGAAGATGGCAGGGATCATGGAGGGGATGATCATGATCGTCGGCTGCTACACCAGGGGGCCCGTGGGATCGCCGGTCTCCAACCCGGCCCTGGAGATCACCAGCTCCACATATGTGTCCCACAGCGCTGAGATTCTCTACCGCAACGCGTTCGAGGCTTTTGACAAAGAGGTGGAGCGGCTGGGCCACTTCTACACCAATGTCCACAGCGAGGGAAAGAACCGGCCCGAGGATCTGCCGGACGCACGGGTGATGATGGATCGAAGCCACCGCACAACCTTCAGTTTCAACTGCACCTATGCCGGCAACACATTGCTGCTCAAAAAGGGGAATCACCGCTTCTCTGTAGACCGCTCCGTCTACGAATGCAAAGGGGTCGAGTCCGCAGAGCACATGTTCATCACCGGCATCGATGGGCCCGGAGGCCGGGTGACATGGTTTGCCGGGGCAGCCCCCAGCGGATGCGGAAAGACCACCACCGCTATGGCGGGAAACCATTTTGTCGGGGATGATCTGGCCCAGATGTGGATTGCCGAGGACGGAACCATCCGCTCCGTCAACCCGGAGTGCGGGATCTTCGGGATTGTCGAGGATGTCAACTGGGACGGGGACCCGAAGCTGATGGAGGTCCTCCGGAATCCCGGGCACGAGGTGATATGGTCCAATGTATTGATCGACGAAAAGGGTGTCCCCCAGTGGGTCGGCAACGGAGAGCCGACCCCTGAAAAGGGCGTCAACTTCCAGGGGGAATGGCACAAAGGGATGAAGGACGAGAAGGGGAAGCCGGTTCCCATCTCCCACCCCAATGCCCGCTGCACCATCTCCTCGACGGCCCTGGCCAACTATTCCCAGGAGGCTGAAAACCCGGCCGGCGTCGAGACCCGGGTCATCACCTACAGCGGCCGGGACAGCGACACCATGCCGCCCATCTGGGTGGGCCGGTCCCCGGAAGAGGGGGTGGTGATCGGGGCCTGCATCGTCTCCGCGGCCACAGCCACCGAGGTCGGGGCAAAGGGCGTCAAGCGGCAGCCTTGGGCCAATGCGCCCTTCATTCCCGGCTCATTGGGCCGGTATATGGAGGCCCAGTTCCAATTCTTCGGCAGCGACAAGATCGAGCCGGAAAAGCGGCCTGTGATGGCCGGGCTCAACTATTTTCTCACCGATGCCTCAAGAGGCGGAGAGACCGAGAAACTGCTGGGGGAGAAAAAGGATGTCAAGGCCTGGATGGCCTGGCTGGAGCTTCGGACCCACGGCGACGTAGAGGCCATCGAATCCCCTGTCGGATACCTGCCCAAGTACGCGGATCTCAAAAAATTGTTCAAAGAGACTATCGAAAAGGACTACCCCGAAGAACTCTATAACAAGCACTTCTCCCTCTATATCGACAATATCCTCTCACGGGTCGATCTCCAGATCGACGCCTACCGGAAGGAGACCGCGGGGATTCCGGAGCAGCTCTTTACGATCCTGGAGACCCAGAAAAAAGGGTTGCTGGCTTTGAAAGAGAAGTACGGCGCTCTGGTCACGCCCGCGCAGTTGATGGAATACAATGGATGAAGGAAGTCGATGATGGCCGGCGCTAGCCGGCCCACCTTTCTGCGGGTTCTCTTCAGCCGCAGGATGTCCGTGTCCCTGCTCATGGGCTTTTCCTGCGGCCTTCCGCTGCTGCTCACCCTTTCGGTTCTTCAGGCCTGGATGCAGGAGGAGGGGATCGATCTTGCGGTCATCGGCCTGATGGCCCTGGCAAGAGTCCCCTATTCCACGAAGTTCTTCTGGTCTCCTTTTCTGGACCGTTACACCCTGCCCTTTCTTGGCCGTCGCCGGGGATGGCTCCTGCTCATCCAGATCGCATTGACCTTTGCCATCGCGCTGCTGGGGCTGGCTGATCCCGGAAAATCCCTATTTCTGGTGGCAATGGCCGCGCTCATGGTCAACTTCTTCTCTGCAAGCCAGGACATCGTGGTCGATGCCTACCGGAGAGAGGATCTGGCCGACGAGGAGCTGGGGCTGGGCTCATCTCTTTACGTTTACGGGTACCGGGTCGGAATGCTGCTGGCCTCGGGCGGCGGGTTGATTCTGGCCGATCAGATGAGCTTCACCGGGGTCTATCTCTTCATGGCCGGATGTATGTTTGTGGGGATCGCCACCACCCTTTTCACGAAAGAGCCGCCGCCGGCCCCGGGTCAGCCGGGAACCATCAAGGCCGCTGTCATCGACCCCTTTGTAGAGTATTTCCGGCGCCGGGAGGCGCTGCTGATCCTGGTCTTCATTCTGGCCTACAAGATCGGGGATCAGATGGCCGCGACCATGACAACCCCTTTTTACCTCGACATCGGCTTCACCAAGACCGAGATCGGCGCGGTGGTGAAGCTCTTCGGCTTCTGGGCCACCATCGCCGGCGCAGGATTGGGCGGGATGATCATGCTGAAGATGGGCATCCACCGCTCCCTTTTCCTCTTCGGCCTGCTCCAGGCCGCAAGCACTGCTGGCTTTGTCCTGCTGAGCCGGATCGGCCACAGCATCCCGGCACTCGGCGGTGTGATCGCGTTTGAAAACCTGACGGCCGGCATGGGCACAGCCGCGTTCATGGGGTATATGGCCAGCCTCACGGACCGGCGCTTCACCGCTACCCAGTATGCTCTGCTCACCAGCTTCATGGGGCTTTCCCGGGATCTGATCACCGCACCCAGCGGCTATCTTGCCAAGCATATGGACTGGTTCGGCTTCTTTGTGGCCTGTACCCTGCTGGCCATCCCGGGTCTGCTGCTTCTGTTCAAACTCTCTCCGCCTGAAGAAAAGATCGACGGTGATGCAGCAGCCGCAGAAGAAGACGGTTATCAGAACGGAAGCCCCTGAGAAGATGCCCATTATCATCGAAGCGATCTATGACGGAGCGGACTTTCGCCGGACCGTTTATGCATATGAGGAGGAGAAGAAGATGCCGTATATCAGCAGTATCGAGCGAGTGGGAATCGAAAAGGGTGTTCAGCTAAGATCCAGAGAAGCCGTCATCGAGATCCTGGAGACAAGATTCGAAACCGTTCCCCATTCCGTCATATCGGCGGTGGAGAAAACAGACGACACATCGGTTTTGAAGACGCTCTTCCATGAGGCCATTACGGTAAAATCGATCAATGAATTCATAAAGATTTTGAACACAATAACGGTTTGAACTCCCTACAGCGGCCCCTGTGATGCGCTTTCCGCGCCGCATTGACATTTCCGCCTGCGGAATATAAATTGTGCTCATAAAAGGACGGCTTTGCCGGAACTCATCCTTATATTGAGGATCTTCCGGCAAAGCCTTTTTTAAAGACTCAAAAGACAGATGATGACAGACGAGACAATAAAAAACGATATCGCGCTGCAGCGGGCAAGAGATCTGGCGGAAAAGCGCCGGGAGATCCTCTCCATGAATCCGGAAAATGCTGTGGATGCCATCCTGGATGAGAAGCATCCCGCGGCAGTTGTCCACTCCTTTCCGGAAGAGGACTTCTATTTCCTGGTTCATGAGATCGGAACCGGGGATGCCCTGGAGATCCTGTCGCTGGCCTCGGGCCGGCAGTGGGAATACCTGCTGGACATCGAGGTCTGGAAGCGGGACCGGCTCTGCCTGAAGACCCTGACTCACTGGCTCGATCTGCTGGCCAGGGCCGACGCGCCTCGTCTGGTGCGCTGGCTGCTGGAAGAAAAAACCGAGTTCATCGAGTTCTACATGCACAAAAACATGGACGCGGGCATCCGGATGCACGATCAGGACCCATCGGATTTCGGGGATGGCTATTTCACCATCGATGAGGTCTTCTACAACCGGTTTACCGATGAGCCTTCCCACGGGGAGGAGGATATCGAGATCCGGGATCTTTTTCTCTCCAATTTTTTAGAGCGCCTTGCGGACCAGGATTATGAGATCTATCAGAAGATGATGCTGGAGTTTAAAAATTTCATCTCCGCGGAGTACGAGGAGGATGCCTTCCGAATGCGCAATGTCCGCCTTGCGGAAAAGGGGTTTCTTCCCTTTCATGAGGCCGTGGGCATCTATCAGCCGATGTCGGTGAAAGATCTGAAAAAGAAGCGGCACAAATACGTTTCCCGTGAGGAGGTCTCCGGGGATAACTTTGTGCCGGTTCCTCTCTATCCCTTTCAGGGGCTCGATGAAGAGAACCTTTTTACCATTGCCCTCCATGCCGTGGATGAAACGGTGGTCTATGAGCAGCTTCAGATCGAATTTGCGGGGCTGAGCAATCAGATCATCTCGGCCGACGAGCAGACGATCCGAAGCCGGGAGGCGCTCTCTGTCGTGGTGGACAAGGCCAGCGGATATCTGAGCATCGGCCTGGAAATCCTTTCCGGGGGCAAAAAAGGGGCCGATTTGGTCACACGCATGGCCGATATTATCCGCCGATATCCCCTTTCCGACATCTTCCGGTTGGGGTTTGGTCGTGCCATGAAGCTCAAATGGAAGGTTCAGCGGTGGCAGAAGCGCTGCTGGTTTGAGCGGTGGGGGCTGCCCATCTCTTTTTGGGATGAAAAGTTCACCGGCGTTCTCGGCGGACTGCTGATTCCCAGGCCCATGTACTATGACAACTACGAGACCGGGATGCTCTACCGGGATTTTGCCTCCCTTGCCGATCTCCACAGAACCGATCTTCTGCTGGATCGGGTCATGGCGATGGATGCGCTGCTGTCGAGGATGCAGTTGCCCCTGGAGATCGATTTTGACGGCTTCTTCACCTATAAAAAGATGCTGTTGACCCTCTGGGCAAGGGATCAGATCGGTCTCGAAGATACGCTTGAACCGATTCCAATGAAGGATTTTTCGAATTTTTTTCAAACCCTCTGGGCAGGCCAAGCCCAGTCGAGGGAGATCACGGATGCTGCCCGGCACTCTTTTCTCGACTGGCTCTCCCGGAGGAGCGGCGTGGATGCTGCGACCATTTCCGAAAGGGCAGGGGAGGGGCTCGAAGAGATCTTCCGGGAGATCGAAAGCGAATACGGAGCCGTGGCCCAGGGGTATCTCGACCCGAAGCATCTCCACCTCTTCCGGGTGGAATAGCCTCCGGAGAAGTCGGCCATCTCTGGGTCCGACGGAGCAGGATCCCGGGCCGACCGGAAAATTTCCGTTTGACATTTGGCCCGGAATCGCCGATATTTGCCCTTTTTATATATTCGAAAAAGATAACGGATATAAGGAGTGATCCAAATGCCGATCTATGAATTCAGATGTACGAAGTGCGAAGAACTTTTTGAACTGCTGATCCTGGGCGGAGACGAGAAGACCGAGACCGCCTGCCCCAAATGCCAATCCGAGGAGTTCGAGCGGGTGATGAGCACCACCAACTATGCGATGCACGGCGGTGCTCCGGGCGGATCATCTTCCGGGGTCCAGTCCCAGTCCAGAACCTGTTCCGGCGGCTCCTGCACCACCTATGAGATCCCGGGGCCCAAATAAAATTGACAACTCTCTCCTGCACCATTATTTTTAAAAATTATAGCTAATTAAAGGATGCGGAAAGAGATATGAAACAGATTCACCATCAGGAAAAAGAGCAGTTCAAAAAGCTCTTCAATCAGGAGAACATCGACCGGTTCGAGGACCGGTACAAGGTGCTGGAGGCATTCCTTCAGAGCGAGCATCATTTCACCGATGCAGAGATTGTCGAACGCCTCCGGAACGACGGCCATTCCCTGGACTTGGAGTTCGTGCGCAATACCCTGGACATGATGTGCCATTACGGCTTTGCCCAGGCCAATCGGTTCGATAATGGACAGGTGCGGTACGAACACCGCCACCTGGGTCAGCACCATGATCATATGATCTGCACCAAGTGCAGAAAGATCGTCGAATTCGAAAACGATCAGATGGAGGCTCTACAGCGGCAGATCGCCAATTCCCACGGATTTCACATACTTCAGCACCGGATGGAGATCTACGGGATCTGTTCTGACTGTCTCGAAGAGCAGGTCCACCGGATGCCGCTGGTTGCGGCCCCTCAGGGGGAGCGGCTGATCATCCGGGATTTCATCGGCGGATCTACCGCCCGAATGCGCCTGCTGACCATGGGGCTTCGGATCGGAGATGAGATCGAAGTCCTGACCAACATCCATCAGGGGCAGGTGGTGATATCGGTCGATTATCACCGGTATGCCCTGGGACGGGGGCTTGCCCAGAAGATTCTGGTGGAGCCGGTTCATGGGCCGGTCCATGGGAAGGATACGGAAAACTCCGATGGCAAATCCAGCGGGAAAGAGGAGCGTTCCGCATCCGGAGGCATCCATGCAGTTAAGTGATCTGCGGGAGTCCCAGAAGGCCCGGGTGGTGCGGGTGGGCGGTAACGGAGCCCTGCGCAGGCGGATTCTCGAGATGGGTATCGTCCGGGGAACAGATGTCTATGTGGAAAAATATGCGCCTTTAAAGGACCCGATGGAGCTGATCGTCAAAGGGTATCATATCTCCCTGCGGGTGGAGGAGGCCGCACAGATCACCGTGGAAGATGTGAGATAGTCCCTTGCCTCGTAAAAATAACCTCACCATTGCCCTGGCCGGAAATCCAAACTCCGGCAAAACCACCATCTTCAACAACATCACAGGAACCCGCCAGAAGGTGGGCAACTGGCCCGGCGTCACCGTGGAGAAGAAGGAGGGAACGATCCACAAATTCGGCCATGAGCTGAAGATCGTGGATCTGCCCGGAACCTACAGCCTCACACCCTTCTCCATCGAGGAGATCGTTGCCAGAGACTTCGTCCTCGAGACCGCGCCGGACCTGGTGATCGACATTATCGACGCGTCCAATCTGGAGCGGAGCCTCTATCTGGCCACCCAGATCCGGGAGCTGGACTGCAAGGTCCTCTTTGCCCTCAACATGGCCGATCTGGCCCGGGAGAGAGGCATCAAGATCGACGTGGACAAGCTTTCTGAGCTTTTAGGGCTTCCGGTGGTCTTCACCGTTGGCAATAAGAACGAGGGGATCGAGACTCTTCTGGAAAAGGCCGTGGAGCTGGCCGAAAGCGATGTCCATATCCCCAAAACCCGAAAGGTCCAGTACAGCAAGGATATCGAGGTCTCGATCCTGGCGGTCGAGGATCTGCTCCGGATCTCTATCGGCGAGGCCAGACTTCCCTATAAATTCCGTTGGACAGCGATCAAGCTGCTGGAGGACGACCAGGTGGTGCGGGATCGGATCGCGGATCTTGCCGGCCGTAGCCGGGAGGAGCTGCTCCGGGAGGTGGAAAACCAGCGGGAGCATCTGCGGAGGCTTTTTGACGATGATCCCGAGATCGTCATGACCGATGAGCGGTACGGCTTTATCGCGGGGCTGGTCAAGGAGGCCGTCACCACCTCCAATCGGAAGCGGGTCGATATCTCCAGAAATATCGACCTGGTGCTGACGGACCGGTTTATCGGCTTTCCCATCTTCGTCTTCTTCATTTGGGCAATGTTCCAGCTCACCTTCAAGCTGGGAGTCTATCCCATGGCCGCGATCGAGTGGGGGGTGAGCCTTCTCTCGGCGGGTCTGGATTCGATCTTGCCAGAAAGTCTTTTCAAAGCCTTTCTGCTTGACGGCGTCATCGCCGGGGTCGGCAGCGTCATCGTCTTTCTGCCCAACATCCTGATCCTTTTCTTCTGCATCGCGATCTTCGAAGATACCGGATACATGGCCCGTGCCGCGTTTTTGATGGACAAGATCATGCACCTGATCGGCCTCCACGGAAAATCTTTCATCCCCATGCTCATGGGCTTTGGCTGCAATGTGCCGGCCATTGTCGCGTCCCGGACCCTGGAGAGTGAAAAGGACCGCATCCTCACCATTTTGATCACCCCCTTCATGTCCTGTTCCGCAAAGCTGCCGGTCTATATCGTGCTGGCCGGAAGTTTTTTCGGGGCACAGGCTGGCTCGGTGATCTTCGGGATTTATCTCATGGGAATCGTTCTCTCCATTGCAACGGGCCGTCTTCTCCGCACCACCATATTAAAGGGCGCGGACGCTCCATTTGTGATGGAGCTTCCGCCTTACCGAATCCCGATGCTCAAAAGCCTCTTGATCCACATGTGGGATCGGAGCAAGATGTTTTTGAAGAAGATGAGCGGCGTGATTCTCGCGGGCTCGGTGGTGGTCTGGTCATTGTCCGCGTTTCCGCTTCACCCGGAGTATGGCAGAGATTATGCCGCCATGAAAGAGGAGATTCAGGCGGAGTACTCCCGACGGCTCGAAGCGGCTGAAACAGAAGATCAGGAAGGGCTGCTTCAGGAACAGACGGAGCGGCTAACGGAGGTGGAGCGGGCAAGACAGACCGAGCATGCGGAGCGTTCCTATATGGGGAGGATCGGAAAAACGGTCGCGCCGATTTTTGCGCCCATCGGCATCGACTGGCGGGGGAGCGTGGCGCTGCTGACCGGATTTGCGGCCAAGGAGATTGTGGTGAGCACTATGGGCATCCTCTATGCTGTGGAGGAGGAGGCCTCCGAGGCATTGAAGACCGCTCTTCAGGAATCGGACATGACACCGCTTTCCGCTCTCTCCATGATGGTCTTTGTCCTGCTCTACGTCCCCTGTCTGGCAACCGTTGCCGCGATTCGCAGGGAGACCGGCTCCGTCAAATGGATGCTATTCGATGTCGCCTATACCACCGCGATTGCCTGGCTCGTCTCCTTCCTGGTCTATCAGGGAGGACGGCTTTCAGGTTTTGCCTGAAGGCGGAAAGGAGGATATTCATGGGAGATTTTCGACCGGCCTATATCGAAGCCTTTGAGAATGGAGCACTGGCCGATAAAAGGGAGCAGTCGTTCAAGATCCTGAAATCCTGCATTCTCTGCCCGAGAAAGTGCAAGGTGGATCGACTCTCCGGGGAGACCGGTGTCTGCAAAACCGGAGAGCGGGCGTGGGTGTCGAGTTATTCCCCCCATTACGGTGAAGAGGCGCCGCTGGTGGGCTCCCACGGGTCGGGAACGATCTTCATCACCCACTGCAACCTGATGTGCATCTTCTGCCAGAACTATGATATCAGCCATGAGAGCGCAGGCCGTCCGGTCTCCCATGCGGAACTGGGGGCCATGATGCTCGATCTGCAGCGCCAGGGGTGTCACAATATCAATTTCGTCTCCCCCTCCCATGTGGTTCCGCAGATTCTGGCGGCACTGGAGACAGCCATTCCGGAAGGACTCAAAGTCCCGCTGGTCTATAACTGCGGCGGATATGAGAATGTTTCGACCCTGAAACTGCTCGACGGGATCGTCGATATCTATATGCCCGATTTCAAATTCTGGCATTCGGATCTGGGCCAAAAAACCTGCGATGCTCCGGACTATCCGGAGAAGGCAAAGGCGGCCGTCATGGAGATGCATCGGCAGGTCGGGGATCTTCTCATCGATGATGAGGGGATTGCCCGGCGGGGACTTCTGATCCGCCATCTGGTCCTGCCCGGCCCGATTGCCGGAACCGCGGAGATCATGCGCTTTCTCGCACAGGAGATCTCAAAGGAGACATACATCAACATCATGGGCCAGTATCGTCCCCTGGGACGTGCGGACAAGGTGGCGGAGATCGCTGGGTATCCCTCCAAAACGGATATCCAGGAGGCCAGAGACGCCGCAAAAGAGGAGGGGCTGACCCGTCTCGATCTGCCCCGCCGCGTCTTCAGGATTTTTTAAAGTGGAAAAATCGGAAGGGAGAATATTTGCCGTCGGGGACATTCACGGCTGCTATGACAAGCTTCGGGAGCTGATGGAGATCATCGATATCGATTTCAATGCCGATTCTTTGGTTTTCATGGGAGACTATATCGACCGGGGCTCGCACTCCTATGAGGTGATCCGATATCTGATGGGGTTGAAAGAGCACCATTCCAACGTCTGCTTTCTCAAGGGAAACCATGAGCTTATGCTGGAGAACTATCTTTCGGATATCGATCGCACCACCTTTCTGGTCAATGGTGGGGGCCATACCCTCAAAAGCTACAGGGACCACGGAGGGGAAGGATCTTACCCTATCCCGGCCGATCACCTCGACTTTCTGGGTTCCCTTTCTCTCTACCATGAGACGGATCGCTACATCTTCGTCCATGCGGGCCTCAGTGCGGAGATCCCTCTGAACATGCAGGGGCCCGAGGAGCTGCTCTGGGTGCGGGATAAATTCGTTTTATCTGACCATGATTTCGGAAAGCGGGTGGTCTTCGGCCATACCCCCTTTTCAGAGCCCCTGGTGACGCGCAACAAGATCGGCATCGATACGGGCGCGGTCTACGGCAACCGCCTCACCTGCGTTCGACTTCCCGATCTCTTCTTCTACAGCGTGTAAAAAACGCTCTTATACCATCCGCGCCTTGAAATCTCTTGCATTTTCTTTTATGATAGCCACAAATAAAACAGGGCCAAGGAGGTTGCGCATGAAAAGAGTCTATGGCTACACATTTATCATCATCCTTTTTGCACTTGTGACGGCCGGCGCTGCACTGGCCGATCGTATGACAGTGGATGTTCCCACGGCCAACATCCGTTCGGGCCCGGGTACGAAATATGATGTCCTCTGGCAGGTGGAGCGGTACCACCCTGTGGATGTGATCAAAAAGAGCGGCGGTTGGGCCTACTTCAAGGATTACGAGGGGGATAAGGGCTGGATCTATGCGGATCTGCTCAAGAATGTCAATTCGGTGATCGTGGTCAAGGATAAATGCAATGTCCGCTCCGGCCCTGGTACGGACGAGGATATCCTCTTTACCGTGGAAAGGGGTGTCCCTTTCAGGGTGCTGGATCGAAAAGGAAACTGGATACAGATCCAGCATTCTGACGGGGACAAGGGCTGGATTCATCAGATGCTGGTCTGGTAGAGCTGTAAAAAAATCTCAATTGAATTGATCGGGAGGAGAGATGGCCAAAAAGAAGGTCTCGCGCAAGGAGCTGCTCAAGGAGCCGGATGAGTTTCTCACCTTTTCCAGAAAGCTTTTTCTGTATATCATGGATCACAAGGGGCAGGTCGTCGGCGCCATCGGCGGTCTGCTGCTGGTGCTGATCCTCCTTTCCGGACTCAAGTATTTTTCCATCCGTTCCGAAGACCGCTCCTTTGTGCTTCTGGAAAATGTCCGGGACCGGTATGAAGCCGTGGTTGAGGAGAAAGATGCGGATGCGGCCTATGATGAAGTGCAGAAGGATTTCGAGGATTTGCTGGAAAAGTACGGCGATACTCAGGGGGGCCGGCTGGGCCGGGTCATCTATGCCAACATCGCTTATGGGGCCGGCAGGACCCCGGAGGCCATCGATAACTATGAGGCGGCACTGCGGGATTTTGAAAATGAGCCGGCCATCCGCAACATGATTTTAAGCGGCCTAGGCTACGCGTATGAGCGCCAGGAGGAATACGGCCGGGCCGCAGGCTTTTTCGAGCGGGTGACAAGCGGGGAAAAGCCGGTCTTGAAGGCCGACGCCCTGTTTCACCTCGGTGAGATCTACGCTCGCACCGGCGATGAAAAGAAGAGCCGTGCGGCCTTTGAAAAGCTGCTGGCGGAACATGAGGATTCCCCCTATGCCGAAATGGTTCGGGAGAAGACTGCCGGATAAACAATCTATCATCTGCTCTTTTCGAGCCTGTTTGGTCCCGCATCGAGTTTATACTTTTTGATCTTCTGGTTGAGGCCGCTCTTCCCTATACCGAGGATCTGCGCGGCGTGAGACTGGACATTTCCCGTCATCTTCAAGGCCCGCCGGATCATTGTCTGCTCCACCTGGGCAAGGGTCTTGTTGAGTTTTGCATTGGGCGGAATATCATCCAGGCGCAGGACATTTTCCGCCCCTCTGGTCAGGGGTTTGGGAAGATCCGAGACATCGATTTTCTCATTGGGAGAGAGGATCAGTGCCCGCTCGATCACATTCTCCAGTTCCCGGATATTCCCGGGCCAGTCGTACTCATAGAGCAGCTTTTCCGCGTCCTGGTCCAGCCCTGTGACCGGAATGTCGGAATGGCGCTCATGTGCATATTTTTTGATGAAGTGAGCCACCAGGGGGCGGATGTCTTCGATCCGCTCCCGCAGCGGCGGCAATACGATATGGAGGACATTGAGCCGGTAGTAGAGATCCTCACGGAATCGACTCTGCTCCACCTCCTTCTTGAGATGTTTGTTGGTGGCCGCGATGATCCGGATATCCACGGAAATGGATCGGGTTCCCCCCACCCGCTCGAAGATCTTCTCCTGGAGTACCCGGAGAAGTTTGACCTGAAGGTTTAGGGGCAGTTCACCGATTTCATCCAGAAACAGGGTTCCCCTGTCCGCCAGTTCGAATCTTCCTTTTTTGGCGGCGACCGCTCCGGTGAAGGCCCCCTTCTCATGGCCGAAAAGCTCGCTTTCCAGCAGGTTCTCCGAAAGAGCTGCACAGTTGACGGCAATGAAGGGCTTCTCCTTCCGGGGGCTGTTGAAGTGGATCGATTTGGCCACCAGCTCCTTCCCCGTTCCGTTCTCCCCCTCGATCAGAACCGTCGCGCCGGTTGGTCCGATCTTTGCAATGGTTTCAAATACCGCCTGCATCGGCTTGCTTCTGCCGATGATGTTGCCGAAGCTGTAATGGGTGGAGACCGCATTTTTCAGCCGTCGGTTCTCCTTGATCATCCGATACATGTCAAGGGCCTTGTTGACATATACAATGAGGCTTTCATTGTCAAAAGGCTTCAGGATATAGTTGTATGCCCCTTTCTGCATGGCCTCCACGGCCTTTTCAACGGTTCCGTAGGCAGTCATCATGATGACCGGCAGGTCGGGATTGCGGGATTTGATCCGGTTGAGCAGCTCCATGCCGTCCATGACCGGCATCTTCATATCCGTCAGCACGAGATCCACCTCCGCACTTTCCAGAATCTCAACAGCCTTCTGGCCGCTGTTTGCAGTGAGGGTTTCAAATCCCTCCTCTTCGAGTACCGCGCTCAATATCAGAGGGTAGTTCTTTTCGTCATCAACGATCAGAATGGTCTCCATATCTTTATCTTATGCTCCTTGTGACTGCTCTTCTTTCTCCACCGGAAGGCGAACCGAAACCCTCGCGCCTTTGCCAGTGCGGTTGATGATCTCAACAGCTCCCCGGTGGGATTCGATGATATTCTTGACAATGCCCAGCCCCAGCCCCGTTCCCGAATCCTTGGTGGTGAAGAAGGGGTCCCAGAGCTTATCTGCGATCTCCTGAGGAATACCGCTTCCCTGGTCATTAAAGCTGATGGCCACATCGCGGTTTCCGGCCTCCATCACCACATCGATGCGCCCTCCGCCGGGCATCGCCTGCATGGCATTGATGAAGATGTTCAAAAATGCCTGGTAGAGCATATCCGCGTCAGCCATGATCTCCGGCAGCGGCTCCCTGTTCCGGGTATGGATTTCATATCCCTGGTCATTGATCTGCGGGGCCAGAAAGTCGAGATTCTTGCCAAGGATCTTCTCCACCCTGCAGGGGACCAGATTGGGGGATTTTGGCCGGGCAAAATCGAGAAAATCGGTGATGATATGGTTGAGCCGGGTGGACTCTTCCACAATGATGTCCGGAATGGTGTTTTCCGGCTCCGAATGGGCCATCTTCTTCTTCAGCAGCTCCGCGGAACTCCGGATGATCCCCAGCGGATTCCGGATCTCGTGGGAGATCCCCGCAACCATCTCTCCGATGGCCGACAGCCGCCGGGCCTGTTCGAGCTGCTCCTTGAGTTTGATGCGCTCCAGGTTCCGCTGATGGATGATTCCTTCCCCCTTTTTGACCACATAGATCAGCGCCAGCAGCAGAAAACCCATGACCCCGGTGCAGGTGAGGATCACCCGGATCTGAAACCGGAAGATGGCCTTGTAATCATCGGAGAGATCCTGGGTGATCTCCACCACCCCCAGCACGGGCCCCGAGATCCGGGAGAGGGGCTTTTCCGCGCGCAGGGGCGCGAAGGTAATGATCCGGCTCCTTTCGGGAAAGCCGAAAAAGAGCTGCCAGAAGTTCCCCCGCTGGATCAGCTTTGAAAAGGGCTGTCCCGCCACCGCCTTCTCATACCCGGCTCCGCCGATGTTCTTCCGGCCCACCTTTTCCGGATCAAAGCTGTAGGAGATGATATGGTTCATGTCGTAGATGTTGACCATCTCCACATTGAAGCTGTGCAGGGTACTCCGGACGATCTTGTCCATCCGCTCGAACTGCTCCGGGTTTCTCAACTGGATCTTGCCGAATTTCAGGGCCACCGGTATGATGAACTGCATGAAGACTTGGTGGTTGAGGTTCTCCACCAGCAGCAGGGCATAATCTTCGCTCTTCTTGATCTGCATGGTTCTGGCCCAGTGCGTGTTGAGCAGAGCCAGAACCATTGTCCCGATAAAGATCACCCCGAGACTGGCGAAGGTGAAAAATTTGACAAGCCGAAAAGGCTTTTCCTTTTCCGCTGATGATGAATCGTGCATGGGTATCTTCTCGATATCGATTGTAATCGTTCTTCCCGGTAGGATAATTCTACCCCTTATTACCTTTTTAGCCCCATTGACGGTCGGTTTCTGGATATGGAATAAATCAGATCAGTGTCCCTATGCCTCTGTTAGTGTCCAACTTTCCATTTTTATTGACAGGTCGCAGCATATGCTATAAATAGGGACTTGCGGAGCTTAAAAATGTTTCCATTTCCAGAAGAGGTATGCTACATTCATGAAGGCCGGATATCCAGCCGGCAGCGTAGTCAACTTATCATATGTTGTAACCTTAACCCATTCAAAAATCAACAGGGTAAGCCGTGATTTTCGGAAAGAAAAAGGGCAGCATCATCGGACTTGATATTGGTACCCGAACCCTGAAGGTGGCCGAGGTCGAACAGACCAAGGGGGGGGGATATTTCCTGAAAAAATTTGGAATGAGCGACATTCCTCCGGGGATCATCGAAGATGGAACCATCAAAAATCCCGAAGAGGTAGCCAACGGTATCCGCCAGCTCTTCAAAATGTACAAGGTCAAAGAGAAGAATGTGGCGGTTTCCATCGGTGGATTTGCCATCATCGTCAAGACCATCTCGGTTCAGAATATGCCGGCAGACCAGCTTCAGGAAACCATTCATTTTGAAGCCGAACAGTATATCCCCTTTGACATCAGTGATGTCAACCTCGACTTTCAGATCGTCGGCGAAGACGAATCCAATCCCAATCAGATGAGTGTCATACTGGTTGCCGCCAAAAAAGAGATCATTAACGACTATGAGAGTCTGATCCAACTGGCGGATTTAAACCCTCTGGTTATCGACGTAGATGCTTTTGCACTGCAGAACATCTATGAAGTCAATTATGGTTTTGAAAACGACAGCATTGCGTTAATTGATGTCGGCGCCAGTAAAACGACCCTCAATATCCTGCGGGGCCCCTATTCGGTTCTGATCCGGGACGTAACCATGGGCTGCGGCCAGATCAATCAGGAGATCGTCACCAAGATCGGCGGGACTCTGGAAGAGGCAGAACAGCTCTATCACAGCGGAGAGTCGGATCAGATCCCCTCCAAGGAGCTGGTGGAGATCGTCTCTGCTGTTGTGACCGACTGGGCCACTGAGATCCGCAGAGCCCTCGACTTTTTTTATTCCACCTACCCCGGAGAGCATATCCGAAAGATCGTCTTGAGCGGCGGCGGCGCCAATATCAAGCCTTTCCAGGAGGTTCTGTCCGAAGAGACCTCCTCCCAGGTCGAAGTGATCAATCCTTTTGACAATATTCAGACGGGAAATGATTTCGATCGCTCCTACCTGGAACGGATTGCACCCCAGGCGGCCATCTGCCTGGGACTGGGGCTGAGAAGGGCGGGTGACAAATGATTCGGATAAACCTGCTTCCCTATGTCCATGTTCGAAAAAAGGAAAAAGCAAAGAGCCAGATCCTGATCTTTATCGTATTTGTTATCCTTCTGCTCGCCGGGCTCCTCTGGTACCAATCCAACCTCAACGGAAAAATCGAAGATCTCAATGCCAGGATCGACTTCACCAAAAAGGAGCTTGACCGATACAACAAGATCGTTGCCAAAGTTGAGGAGATTCGGAAGCAGCTTGAGATTCTGCGCCAGAAGCTTGAGGTCATTAAAACCCTTAATGCCAGCCGTGAAAGCTCGTACCGACTGATGGATACCCTGACCCGGATGGTCATAGAAAAGAAGATGTGGCTGACCCAGTTTGAAGCCATTGAAAAGATCACCGTCATAACCAAAGGGAAGGGTAAGCAGGCTGAAAGGGAGGAAAAGGTTGAGGTCAATATCGCTGTTCGAGGGATCGCCTTAGACAGCAAAACGGTTGCCGATTTCATGACCCGTCTGGAGGAGGCCGCATTCAATCTTGCAGGCGATGAAACCGGCGGCATAAATCTTTTCTCCGATGTGCGGCTGGTGACCTTGGAACAGGAAAAATTCCGGCAGAGCCAGGCGCAGCCGGAGATCAATCTGATGCGTTTTCAGATCACCTTTCAACAGACGCCAATTAAGCTTGCAGACTCTGAAACGGACGAAAAACCGGAGGCCAGGAAAGGATGAAACTGAATCTACAGCCGCTTTTCGAAAAAATCGAAAAACTTACCCGGCTTCATAAGATATTGATCTGTGTAGGGACAGCAATTATTCTGATCGGCCCTTTTGTCTATTTCTCTTTTCTGCCAAAACATAAAGAGATCGACAGATTAAGCAATGAGTTGTCCAAGCTCGAACAGGAACTCGTGATCGCGAAACGGAAGGCGAGCAAACTCAAAGAAGTCGAAAGAGAGATGGCCGCGGCTCAAGCTGAATTTGACGAGGCCAAACGGGCTCTTCCGGAAAGCGAGGAGATTCCGACATTATTGACCAGTATCTCCCATGCAGGACAGGATGCCGGGCTCGAATTTCTGCTCTTCCAGCCGAGACCGGAAAAGGCCAAAGGTTTTTATGCTGAAATACCGGTTTCCATGCGCGTATTGGGAACTTATCATCAGGTTGTCGATTTCTTCTATAAAGTCTCCCGGTTGAACCGAATTGTAAACATCAAGGATATCCGGGTCGAAGCCGGGAGGAATAAGGAAAAGCAGGATCAGTTGACCATCTCCTGTACCGCGGTGACCTATAAATTCATGGAAACTGAGCCGAATCCGGCTCAGGGAAAGTAATGATAATTTGAGCTTATGAAAAAGCATTTTATCATAATGATCTGTTGTATTTTCGCGGTTCTGGTCTTTACAGGATGCGGTGAAGACCCTTCGGAGCCAACATCTACAGAAATCGTCCAGAAAAAAATTCCGGTGCGAAAGAAAGTTCCGCCGCCGCCGTCTGATACCGGACCCCTTTCTGCAGCAAAGCCGTCAATCGGAGCAGAAGAGACCCAACAACCCGCGGAGGAAAAAAGGGATGATGCCTCAAAAGGAGAGGGTGAAACTTCCGGGGATTCTGATAAAATAGATCAGGTCATTGCTTCAGTCGAATCTCCAGGGGGCACCGAACAATCCGAAGATGGGAAAAAAGCCCCATCCGTTGTTGAAAAGCCTGTATCTGACGATACAGAGGCGTCTCCTGCACCGGTAAAGGCTCAAATCGAGCCTGAACCGGAAGCTGAAGAATCAATCCCGGATACAGAAACGGTTAACGAAGATGAGGGCGTTGTCCGGAAATCCATAGAGATTCCTGAGCCGTCAGAACCGAAAATCACCGATCCTTCAGAGACGGAGGAAACAGAGGATAAATTGGCAGAGGCAAAACCGGAAAAGGAGACGGTGAAAGAAACGGAAAAAGAACCGGCTCGGGCTGCTGATGCAGATGATATAGCCGAAGATGACGCGCAGCCGGAAGATGAATCCCCAGGGCTCGGAGAAAATACACTGGCCGCCCTTATTGGCTCTTCTGCAAAAGAGGAAGCGGAAAGTGAGGAGTATAATCCGGCCGGTAAAATCGATCCGTTTGAACCGTTGTTCAAAGAAGAGGAGCCCGAGAAGGAGGAGGATGAGGTGGTCGAAGAGCCGGAGCCCGGCCAGACAGTGAAGAAGAAACGTCGGATTCCGCGCACTCCCCTTGAGAAGATGGATCTGGAACAGTTGAAGCTGGTGGGCGTTATCCGGGCCAAGAGCGGAAACAAAGCCCTTGTAGAGGAGGCCTCCGGGAAAGGCTATATTATTACGGAAGGAACCTATATTGGTATCCACTCCGGTCGTGTCATCGATATCTTAAAAGACAGGATTATCGTTGAGGAGGAGTATGAGGATCCTTATGGGAAAATGATTACCCGAACAAGAGAACTTAAAATACAAAGACCTCCGGGGGAAGGATAATCATGGCGTATGAATGGGTAAAAAAGGCAAGGTCGTGGCAGATTCGAGATGGTGCCGTATTTCTCCTCATTTTGGCGGTAATCTTTGTCGGATGCGTCACTGGAAAGGAAGCTGTTGACAGCGGGAATGATGCTGACCGGGGATTGAAAATCTCGTCGCCGAAGCAATTGACCGATATCGGAGTTGTCGAAGGGCCGATGATGGACCGTGTCCATATCTCAGGCAATCAATCTCTTGCCTACACCTCTGTCAAACAGCCCTTCCCGCCTGCTGTACTGCTCTATTTTACAAACACCAGACTCGATCCGAACCGGCCTGCCGATCTGTATCAGATTGATCCGCCGCGGGGAAAAATCGTTCGATCGATAAATGCCATAGAGGTTCAAGAGCAGGAAGGAGAGCCGAAAACCACTCGGGTAGAAATCCGTCTTGCGCGGGAGACGCCCTATCAGATTACCCGGGAGGGTACGGATGTCATTGTATCCTTTGCGGATTCCGCTCTATCAGAGGATGGACAGGGAAAGACAGAACCCACTCTCTCTTATGCTGCTCAGACAGCCACCCGGCTTCAGTCGATCTATGCAACAGCGCTGGAAGAGCGATTGAAAGTTTTTATCGGCGCAGACGGGGCCATCACCAATTATAAAACTTTCACTATCGACAGCCCTCCTCGCATCGTATTTGACATCTTCAATGTCGACAGTCCCTATGATGCCGAAAAGCAGGTATCGGTAAATACGCATTGGGTGGAGAAAATCCGTTATTTCGGCTATCCGGATCGACTTCGCCTGGTACTGGAGACGGATAGTCAATATCTCTCCTCTTTTTCTGCATACCCCGTGGACAATGGGCTGATGATCAATGTGGGTGCCGGCGAGTCCTATGCAGGAGATGGGCAAAGGCCTGAAACGGCCGCCGGAAACGGGGGCGCAGCCTTCCCGGGAGTCCCTTCTGCCGGACGCCTTCAATCGATTTATGCCACTCAACTTGATGACAGCACCATGGTAACCGTTCGGGGGAATGGAACCGTTCACGACTATGAAATTTCGACAATGTCTGCCCCTCCGACAATTGTTGTCGATCTGTATGGTCTGCAAAACCCCTATGAGCCTGAAAATGCCTTTCCGGTGGATACCCGATGGATCGAGCGTGTCCGGCATGAAACCTTTCCCGATAAGGTGAGGATGTATATCGAGACAAAACCACAATTCCTGAACCAGTTTTCCGTATATCCGGATAAGAACGGGCTGATCGTCTATGTCGGCAGGGGTGATGGCATGGATGCGCAGGGGCCTGTTATTGCCCAGCCCAAAAAGGGACCGGGCACTGGAATGCCCGTTCCGGCAGAATCTCTGGCTGCAGAAAAAAGTGTAACTCTCCCCAGGGAAGGTGGAGAGCCCTCTTGGGTCAATCGGATCGATTTTCTGAGTGAAGATGCCGGTAAATCGACTTTGATTGTCGGAACAACAGCTCCTGTCTCCTATGAAATCGATGCTGTTGGAGACCGCCAGCTTCAATTGAAATTATATGAGACCCAAACGCCGGATTACCGACAGCGTCCACTGATAACGAATCGTTTTGAGAGTGCGGTGGACAAGATTGTTCCCAGGCAGGAGAAGATCGGCCGGGAGAATGTTTCCATCTTTACAATAGATCTTCGGGAATCTGTGCCCTATTTTGTCGAGCAGAAGGATGGGATTCTTACGGTCAATTTTGAGGCTTCCTCCATCTCCCCCATTCCGCCGGCCGATTCGGATGTTGTGATCGCTGAAGCGGATGCCGAATCAACTCCACCTCCGCCGCCGGCCGATCCCCCTTCTCAGGCCGAATCGACCCCGTCGCCCCAAGAGCCGTTAACCTTTGAAGCACCTGCCCCGGAATCCGCACCTTCATCACGACCGACTCCGCCCGTTTTTGATGCACCGCCCGAAGCATTTCCCGATGATGACTTCCTGCCGGATGAGCTGGCTGCCGGAGATGCGCTGCCTGATGTGACAGGGCCAACCTACACCGGAGAGCCCATTGCCCTTGATTTTTTTGAGACGGATATAAAAAACGTCTTCCGGATTCTGCGTGAGGTCAGTGGAATGAATTTTGCCGTTGATAATGATGTCACCGGCAAAGTTACGCTGACCCTCGAACATCCGGTTCCCTGGGATCAGGTGCTGGATCTGGTGTTGAAGATGAATCAGCTCGGCAAGACAATGGAGGGAAACATTATCCGGATCGCGACCCGGCAGACCCTCAACGAGGAGGAACAGGAGCGACAGGAGCGACTGATTGCGGAAAGATCGGTTCAGGAGCAGGAGAAGGCTCTTGAACCGCTGATTACAGAATATATTCCGGTCAACTATTCGGATGCTGGAAGCGAAATTCGTCCTCATCTCGATAAGATCGTCACCAAAGATCGGGGCACACTGAGCGTTGATCAACGAACCAACATGGTCATCATCACCGATACGGCCTCTACGATTGACAAAGCCAAGGAGATCGTTGAAATGCTGGATCGGGTGACGCCCCAGGTGCTGATCGAAGCAAGGATTGTGGAGGCGAATGTCAATTTTTCCAAATCCTTCGGTACCGACTGGAACATGAGCGGCGGCCTTACCAATGATACAGAAGCGTCCGGCGCTATAGCGGATCAGGGGGTGGGCCCTCAGCGGGGATACAATGTCCTCGGCGGTACTTATGGCTGGGACATGGCCATGAACCTGCCGTTGGCGAGTGCCGGAACCCTGGGTTTCAATTTTACCCGGATCGCGGGAACCCCGTTTATTCTCAATGCCATGCTGATGGCTATGGAATCGAGAAGCGAGGGCAGAATCGTCTCCGCTCCCCGGGTGCTGACGCTGGACAACAAGCCTGCCCAGATCAGCCAGGGCTTTGAATATCCCTATCAGACCAGAGATGAGGACGGGCAGACAGAGATCGCTTTTAAAAATGTCGATCTGACCCTTGATGTCACCCCACATATTACGCCGGACAACCGGATCTCAATGCGGGTGGTGATCAATAAAAACGATATATTCAGAGAGACGGCCGACGGCCCGGCCCTTACCACCAAATCGGCCTCTACGGAGCTTCTCGTCAATGACGGAGATACATTTGTGATCGGCGGGATCATCCGGGAGAACGAAACGATTGAAAATGAGGGGATTCCCGGACTATCTAAGATTCCTATCCTCGGATGGTTTTTCAAATCGAGAACCAATGCTACTACCAAACAGGAACTGCTGATATTCATTACACCCAAAATTGTCCAGCTCGAGCAGCGGCGATCACAGTTATAGACGAGACTGGTACTTTGAACAAATTCTTTTCGTGCAGGGAAGGTGAACAATGAGAAGGAAATGGAATTATATAAGTCTGCTGTTGATGATGATGGGAATTATCTTTTTTGCCGCATGTGGTGAAAAAGGAGGGATGGATATTGGAGATGGCGGCGGCGGAGAGCCGGAGCCGCCCCCCAAACCCACCTATAATTTCACCGGAACCATGTACAGCGAAAGCGGATCTTCCATATCCGGTGCAACGGTCTACATCTTCAGCCCGTATCAGACCGCTGTCACCAATGCACTGGGGCAGTTCTCCCTGAACATTTCCGAGGAACTCCATACGGTACTTGCCTCCAGGGAAGGCTTTGTAGATGCATACCATTTGGTAGATCTTTCGCCCGGAGCCACTCTGCAGCAGTCATTCCTGCTGCAGCCTGCAGCAGCCACTCCATTCAATGTTTTGTCTGCCAGCGGAAAGGTGTTGACCTCCAATACAATCAATGGAGCCAATGCCCGGCTCGAAATCCCGCCCCAGGAAACTCCGTTTCAGCGGGGGGATGAGAATGGACTGACAAATGTGAATATTCGCTTGGAATATATAGATATCAATAAACCCTTGCCGGTTCCCTTACCCTCTCCCGATACACTGGAAGCAGGAGATGTTCGTATTGGCGGAAAACAGGCGCCAAGTGTTCTGGTCAGCATCAGTCCGGCGCTTTTGAGCATGAAGACGCCGGCAACCCTCATTCTTCCCAATCCGCATGGATTGACCGGTGTCAGAATCCTCTACTTTTCTCCGAATCAGCACCGTTGGGTGGATACCGGAGCCGTCACTGATGAAACCCCTGCAGACGGGACAGCTCTGGCAGTAACTCAGGGAGGGGTATATGGCATATTCTATGAGGAGCCTAAGGTTGGCACTATCCGGGGGACAGCTACTCCTCGGACCCTTATTTTTGCAGGGGACGAGGTGATAAGAGTTCCGGCCGATGGCAGTTTCTATATCGAAGAGGTTGCCATTCCTCCCGAAGGAACCCTTCAGGTGGTGGCTCTTGACCCGGATACCGGTTCCATGATTCAAAACAGCGTATCCCTCCAGCCGGGAGCCGTGGTCATGCTCGATCTTTCCCAGATCGAAGTCGGTTCCGTGGATGTCAGTGCCGGAACAGGTTCCCTTTTTGCCAACGGCATATCCACAACCTCCATTACGGTGAATGTCAGAGATGCGTCCGGCGCACCTGTGCCAGACGGTATCCGGGTCTCTCTCTCCACCACAGGTGGTACACTGGAGAGTACCACTCTTTCCACAGCAAACGGCCGCGTACAGACCACGTTGACCAGTTCGACACAAGTGGGATCTGTAACGGTGACCGCAAGGGCGGGCGGCATTACTGGGCAGACAGAGATTGAGTTCGTTCCCGCTGCCCGGAGCTTTTCTCTGACAACATCTCAACCTTCGGTGCTGACCGATAATTCCAACAGCGCAACCATTACGGCAACGGTGCTGGATGCCGACAATGTGCCTATTCAAGAAGTTACGATCAATTTCAATGCGACAGGCGGTCAGCTCAGCGCAGCCAGAGCGGTAACGGACGAGAACGGTCAGGCCCAAGTCATCTTTTCGGCCGGCAATGTGGATAGAAGAAATCAGATTGTCACGATCACCGCTACCATCAACGAGGAGATGGCGAAGTCGATTCCGATTCTGATCCGGGGCAACACAGTGTCCCTGTCGACAGATACAAGGAATTTAGAGATTGGCGGCGATAATGAGAGTGAGCTGACTATCACTGTCCGGGATGCCAGCGAAGAGCCGATCTATGATGCGCCGGTGATCATTACCTCTGATCCCCGGGAAGCACTGAGATGGGAGCCTGAAGAAGGATACGGCTCCTGCCCTGTAAATGAAACGGGAGAGTTGGTCTGCCGTACCGATGTGAACGGGACATTGAGAATCAATGTGCATGGCAATCAAGTGGGGGAAGAGGTTCAGTTGGTTGTCGAATCGTTGGGCGCCCGGGCACAGCAGGAGTATTCGATCAGCTCTATCGGAGAGGCATTTCGGATTATCGTGCCGGAGACGGACCCGGTGGCCTTGGGAATCGGTCAGGATCTGATTGTCACTATCAATGCCCCCACTCAGCAGCGGGTCTACTTTTCCACAACCTTTGGTCACTGGAAAGGCGGAACTGTCCCGGCCGGTGAGACGCCCCAGGTCATCGAGGTTCCTGTTGCCAATCAGCAGGCTTCTGCGATTTTGACAGCCACCCAGGCCGGCATCGCAACGGTTCAGGTTTCAGATGCTGCGGATGTGCTGACGTTTGATCTGCTGACAGTTGCGGTATCTGCGCCTTCGGATCAGGCCGCCAAGCTTACCCTTCAGGCAAGTTCATCTGTGGTGGCTCCAACCTTTGACCCGGAGAACCGCAATATCGTTGATCTCAAAGCAGTGGTCAAAAACGCGAATGATCAGGTGGTTGGCGGCGCGGCCGTGGCCTTTTCTCTGCAGAATACAACCGGCGGAGGAGAGTTCATTTCCCCGGTGGTGGTGCTGAGTGACAGCTTCGGCATCGCCAGAGCCACCTTCACCTCCGGGTCCCTGAGTTCCGGAGCAGAAGGGGTTAAGGCTGTTGCAACGGTTGTGGGAAAGCCGACCATATCCGACGATATCAACATCATCATCGGCGGAACAGCCGGCTCGGTGATCATCGGTCAGAGTACCGTGATCGAATCGGTCAACAGCGAGACAGCTTATGAGTTGACCATGTCGGTTCTAGTTACTGATGCCAACGGTAATCCGGTACCCAATGCCAAAGTTACACTTGGCACCTGGCCAGTTCAATATGCTACTGGCTTTTGGGCATCCTGCATCAATGGTCAAGGTTGTTGCATAAATAGAATTGATGTACTGGACAATGAAGATGAAAACCGAAACCTGATTTTGGATCCAGGAGAGGATGACGATAATGACGGCAGACTTACACCCCCAAGCACTGCTGCCGGTTCTCTCTTCCCCAGTACGGTGACAACCGCAGAAAATGGAGTTGCCGAATTCGACTTGGTATATGTCAAGGAATCGGCCGGATGGATCAGGGATCAAATAACGGCTACGACCACAGTCGCCGGGTCGGAGACACAATCTACTTATACATTCTGGCTCCCTTGGGCAGCATCTGATTCCCAGAGTTGTGTCCTCCCACATTCTCCGTATAATCAGACCAAACCGGCCGCGGAAATCACCCTCACTGCGGAGCCGGAAAGTCTGACCGCCGATGGCCAGAGCATAAGCACGATTCAGGCCATTGTGCTGGATGCAGAGGGGAATATAGTCAATGACGGAACCGCGATCGAATTTACATTGGTACCGCCTAATGATACCGGCGGATGGGGCGGTTTTCCCTACGCGACTACGACTAAAGCATACACCTCCAGCGGTATTGCATCGATCATTTATCGGGCCGGAAATCAACCGACTCCGGATCAAAATCCAATTGTTATAAGGGCGAGAGCATTGTCTGGTGATGCGACGGCTTCGGTGGAGATCGAATTGAGCCGGGGACAGTTGTCATTAAGTGCATCTGACTATGAAATGCTGGCAGACGGCAACAGTACGAGTACGATTACCGCAACTCTTGTGGATGTCAGCGGCCAACCCGCCTCTGGAAATACCAGAATTACGTTTACCATTTCCGGCGGGGGAACATTTTCCGAAAGTGGCCAGAAAACTTATACCACATTTGCCAGTGGAGGAACCGTTACCGCTACTTACCAGTCGGGCCGAGAGGGCGGCGCTGTCAATATCACAGCCACAACGGAAGATGAATTGTCAGCGCAAGTCTCCTTAAATCTGATCGATGAGGAGGTGGCGATAATTTCGGTTGTGGCGGCTCCCAAAACGATTCCTGCCGACGGAGCCAGTTCTTCGGCTGTAACCGCAACCCTCACCAGCAGTACTGGGGAAGCGATGTCCAGAGGTACGCCAGTCACTTTTACCCTTCAGCCGAATGAAACAGGTGCGCATTTTAGCGGGGGAGGTACGACATTATCAAAGAGTATTCCTACGGATGATGGAACAATTACCATTCCTGTCATCGCAGGAAGTACACCAGGAACGGCAGATGTCGTCGTCGAGGCGGGTGGAATTACAAATAAGACATCCATCATCTTGACGGGGACTGCGCAGAATGAGGTCGCTTCCATCTCCGTCAGTGTAAATCCGGAAGTCATACCTGCAGACGGAACCAGTTCTTCAGTCGTTACGGCAGAGCTGATGAACAGTTCCGGAGAACCGATGTCCCAAGGTACGACTGTCAATTTTTCCTTGTCGCCCGCAGATATCGGTGCAGCCTTCAGAAATGGCGAGAGCAGCATTACGGTAAACTTGCCGGGTGAAAGTGGGGCAATAGATGTTCCCGTGATAGCCGGGGAGACTCCCGGAGCTGTTGAGGTCATCGCCGAATCCGGCGGCATTACCAACAAGACGACGCTGGTCTTCACGGAGGAGACCGAAGAGCAGATTGGTGCCATCACAGTCCAGGCAAACCCGCAAAGCATCCCGGCGGATGGCAACAGCTCATCGGCAATCACTGCAACTGTCAATAACTTGAGCAACCAGGCCGTTGCCCAAGGCACGCCGGTGACATTTACCGTTCAGCCTTCCGATATCGGTGCAAGGTTCTCCAATGAGGAGACGACTTATACGGTAAGAACACCGGATGCCAGCGGTTCCGTTACGATATCCATGATTTCCGGAGAGGAATCGGGGATGACGACGATTATTGCAGCCGCCGGTAATATCAGCAATTCGACAATGGTTGAACTGACCAAGGAGGTTGTACCGAAACCGGCCATTATTCTGTTGTCCGGAGGGCCGGAGCCCAAAACCATCCGTGTCCAAAGAGGTGGTGTCGGACAGACGGCATCTCAGGTGTTTTTTGTCGTGCAGGATGCTGTAGGCTCGCCTGTCGGCGCTGGTTTTGAAATCAACTTTTCACTTCCAGAAGCAGCTGCCGGAAATATCGATGCCACACTTTCTCCGGCTACGGTTGAAACCGATGGTAGTGGACAGGTCGGAACGGTGGTATACAGTGGTTCCAAACCCGGAACCGTTACGGTGAAGGCAACCTATACCGACCCGGATACCCAGGAAGTGATCACAACAATCTCGCCCCAGATCATCATTGAAGCCGGGCTTCCGGTAGGCGAGGAATTCAGCATCGATTCCGGAAGTCTAAACCTGCCGTACTCGGATACAACACCGATCACTGTGAATGTCGGTGATATATTCGGAAACCCTGTTCCAGAGGGAACACCGGTCTTTTTCAAGACCTACAATACCGGCGGACTTGTCTATCCCGGCAATGCATTTACAGACAGCGCGGGAGTGGCGACCGGAACACTCGATCCTTCGGCCGGCGCAGTTCCGTTGAATGGGGTCATATCTGTAACCGCAGAAACTACTGGAGGACCGACAACCCGAATTACCTCTCTGACACTTGCCCCTGAAGATCCCTATGCCAAGGCCAATTATATCATGTTCGCCGGAACCGACGGAGGCGGAGTCTACAAATCTTCAAACTCCGGCCAGACATGGAGAAACGTCAGCCGTTCATCGGAGATCAAGGGGCAGAACTGGATCGATCCTTATGTCAACGATGTCGCCATCGATCCGGACCATATGAATGTCGTGTATGCGGCCACCGGATATGCCGGCAAGGGAAACCTCTACCGAAGCCTCGACGGCGGATTGACCTGGAACAGCAATGATGCCTCCCAGTGGAATGGATTGGAATCCTTCGATGCTGCGGTACTGACTGTACTCGTAGACCATAGTCCATCCCCCTTTATAGATGATTTTCCTTACCTTTGGATCGGAACCAACGGGAGAGGCGTCTATTATACGGTAAACAGCAATGAGGAGCCGAAGCCCCAATTCGAACAGAGCATCGATTTGGGGAACGGGCATCAAGTCCGCGATATCGTTCGGGGCCGGGATACCCACGGTGAAAGCGCCATCCTCTATGCAGGGACTTCAAGCGGTGTATACCGGAGTACGAACGGCGGCCAAAGATGGAGTCCAACGACTGCTTTTGCCGGTAATTCCATCACGACTCTGGCCATCTATCCGAGCCCGGCTACTGAAGGTATCAGCGATGTCATCTATGCCGGTACAGAGGATGCAGGGGTCTGGGTGAGCATCGACAGCGGCCAGAGCTGGAAAAACTATAAGCAAGGCATGACCATGGAGGAATTGCCGCTGCTGGCCATAGAGGATGTCCTCGTGGATGAGATCAATGACAACCTCTATGCTTTGACCTATTTCCGCAAAGAGAATTCTCCCTACGGAGATGGAAATGTCTTTGTCTTTCAGCTCACAGGCGATGGCTCCGGATATTTGGCCGACAGTGGCTTCTGGGAGGTCGCAAATACGGAGACGCTGACGGATGAAGAATTCCCCGGAACCGTTCCGCCGCAGCATGCCATGGCCATGACAGCGGATTATCTAGGGGATACTAGATTGTATATCGGCGGGCAGGGCATCAGTTTCCATCGGGCAATAAACGGTGTAGCCGAGGGCTCCCCCCAATGGATAAAGAACGAAGAGGGGCTGACCAATACCATCATGGCCAGAATCCCGATCGTCGTCAGTGACGAGAATACCCTGCAGATGAATGTGGTTTCTGAGATGGTATCCAGAGGTCAGGTGGAATTTGTCATGACAATCGAAGACCAATACGGTCATCCGCCTGTCAGCGGAACGGTGCTTCGAGTGATGCGGGAGAGTGATGATGCAACCGAACCGGAGGTGTTGCAGAACTACACTTTCCTCGATTCTCGCCTACATCCTATGATTCCCGGATGGACCGGATATCCCTATACCCGAACCATATCTGTTTCAAGTGGAGATGTGATCGTCTTAGATCTGTTAAATTCTGCAGGAGAAGTTATCCAGAGCGAAAGAACTACATCCTTCTTGTTCTAAGATCGAGATAAATTGATGAAAAAAGCGCCCTCCGATTTTTGGTTGCAAAATGAGGAGGGTGCTTTTTTTTACTGAAGATGATAGAAGTTAGTTGCGGTTTGTTTGGCTTAAACAGGAGTCAGAGGAACCGACGCTCTCCATAATAATCCCATAATCCATCGATCAGATATAGTCGGTAATGAGGGAGAGGTGACAGGAGGCGAAGGTAATGGGGCATCTCTTGATCTCGCATTGTGGGTGGCGTGCAGAGGTTTTTTTACCGCTGATTCCTTACCTGCAGTATCTCCTTTTCAGCCTCTGTTGCAATCTCCGAATCCGGGGCAAGCGCAATTGCCGTTTTAAAGCTTTCAACTGCTTTCAGGCGATTATTGATCTTCAGGTATGCTTTCCCGAGATCGAGATGAAGGGAGGGATTTTTCGGGGATTTTTGAATGGCCGCATCCAGTTTATTGATCGCTTCCGCATATCTTGCCATTGTTATGTAGGTTCGAGCCAATCCCTTTAAGGCGATGACAAAATCCGGACGAAGATCGAGCGCTTCTTTATAATATTTTTCCGATTTCTCATACTCACCTTTATTGTAGTAGGCAAACCCCATATTAGTAAGGGGATAATGAGGGGTTGGATACAATATGTCCTCGGCGACCTGTTCAAAGGTTTCAATGGCGGCATCCCATTCTTCTTTTACAAGATAGGTGGTCCCGAGATTGTTTCTTGCCTGAGAATAGGAAGGATCCAGCTCCAGAGATCGTTTGAAGTGCTCGATGGCTATATCCAGCTTGCCTTTTGCCATATACACAATCCCAAGGTTATTGTGCAGGTATGAATCTTCCGAATGCAGTTTTTCCGCCTTTAAAAACTCCCGCAAAGCGGCTGTAAAATTCCCCTGATTCATATAGGCTTCTCCAAGATTTATAGAGGCTTCCGCCTGTCCTTGCAAGGCTTCTTTTTTTTTCCCTGCACAGGAAATAAGGGCTGCTGAAAGAAGCAATATGACTGCAATGGCCTTCCATACTTTGCTCTGCATGAATTTTCCCTCTAATCCATTATGCTTGTTGTGCCAGAATCTCATCAATGATATCTGCTGTCGATCGTGTATTGGCAACATTGTGGACACGCACCATATGTGCGCCGTTCAGAATCGATGCGGCGACAACCGCCTGGGAACCGATCTCCACTTCGGGCCGATCCGGCGACATTTCCATATTTCTTTTCTGTGTCAGGATTTTTCGGATAAAAGCCTTTCGTGATGATCCGATGAGAATCGGTACGCCAAGGCCATTGAATTCATGAAGCCTTGCAATTAATTCCAGGTTATGAGAAAGATTTTTTCCAAATCCGATACCGGGATCGACAATCAGTTTTGAATCGGAGATGCCCGCTGCTCTTGCGCGCTGCAGGGCATGTTCTAGAAAGGTACAGATCTCCCCCATCAGGTTCTCATAGACCGGTTCGATCTGCATGGTTCGAGGCGTGCCCTTCATATGCATTAGGATCAGAGGAACATCATAATGCGCGGCCACGGCTCCCATATCCGGGTCTCCGTCGAGGGCAGTGATATCATTGATGATGGATGCGCCTGCATCGATGGCGCGACGGGCCACTGTCGATTTGAAGGTATCGATGGAAATGGGTACTTTTATCCGGGGCGCCAGTTTTTCAATGACCGGTACGACCCTTCGGGTCTCCTCCTCCGCATCTACGGATTCGGCAAAGGGGCGGGTCGATTCTCCGCCGATGTCAATAATATCCGCCCCTTGTTCAACCATTTCTTCACAGTGCGCCAGGGCCATGCCATGATCAAAAAAATGCCCCCCGTCCGAAAAGGAGTCGGGGGTGACATTCAAGATCCCCATCACGCAGGTGCGTCTGCCCAATTCCAGCAGATGATCCTTCCATTCGATTCGAAACAGCGTTCGCATGGGAGTGGTCGTTTCTCTTTTTATTTCGATTTCAGATCCGCATCCTCTTCAGGCTCCTGTTCAGGCTCTGGGGCTTCTTCCGAGGGTTTGGCCGAGGGAAGTCTGATTCCGGGCCGCATGGTATGGATCAGTTCATCCAGCTCCGCACCCAGCACGGTCTCTTTTTCCAGAAGCAGCTCCGTCAGCTTGTGAAGGATATCCAGATTCTCCTGGAGAACCTTTTTGGCCTTTTGATAGGAGTTTTTCACCAGCTTGTTGATTTCCTCATCGATCTTCCTGGCGGTCTCCTCGGAATAATCCCGCTGCTGTGATATCTCACGGCCCAAAAAGATCTGCTCCTCCCCCTTGGCATAGGAAAGGGGCCCCAGTTCCTCGCTCATGCCCCAGGAGCGCACCATCCGCTGGGCGATGTTCGTTGCCTGCTTGATATCATTGGCAGCACCGGTGCTGATCCTTCCGAAGATGATCTCCTCGGCAATTCTCCCGCCGAAGGCAACCGAAAGCTCGCTTTGCAACTGATCCTTGAACTTGAAATCCCGCTCTTCCGGCAGGAACCAGGTGACGCCGGCCGCGCGGCCCCGGGGAATGATGGTGATCTTGTTGACCGCATCCGTCTCCGGCAGGAATCGGGCCACCAGTGCATGGCCCCCCTCGTGGTATGCGGTGATCTTCTTGTCCTCTTCGGAGATGACCTTGGATTTCCGCTCCAGCCCCATATAGACCTTGTCCTTGGCATCCTCGAAGTCCTTCGTGTCCACCTTCTCCTTGTTCCGCTTGGCCGCGAGGAGCGCAGCTTCGTTGACAAGGTTTTCGAGATCCGCGCCCGAAAAACCGGGTGTTCCCTTGGCAAGGTTCAGGGTGTTGACATCTTCGGCAACAGTGGTCTTCCGCATATGCACCTTCAAAATCATCTCCCGGCCCCGGACATCCGGAAGGGAGACCACCACCTGGCGGTCGAATCTGCCGGGGCGCATCAGCGCGGGGTCGAGAACGTCGGGCCGGTTGGTGGCCGAGATGAGGATGACCCCTTCATTGGACTCGAAACCGTCCATCTCCACCAGGAGCTGGTTCAGGGTCTGCTCCCGCTCGTCATGGCCTCCGCCGAGACCTGCTCCCCGGTGTCGGCCCACCGCGTCGATCTCATCCACGAAAATGATGCAGGGGGCATTTTTTTTCCCCTGGACGAAGAGATCCCGCACCCGGGATGCACCGACGCCCACGAACATCTCCACAAAGTCGGAGCCACTTATGCTGAAGAAGGGAACCCCTGCCTCTCCGGCAATGGCCCTGCCCAGCAGGGTCTTTCCGGTTCCCGGAGGGCCCATCAGAAGAACTCCTTTAGGGATCCGGCCCCCCAGACGGGTAAACTTCTTGGGATCTTTCAGAAATTCGACGATCTCCTCCAGCTCCTCCTTGGCCTCGTCCACCCCCGCGACATCTTCGAAGGTGACCTTTTCAGCCTGATCCGACAGCAGCCTTGCCCGGCTTTTGCCGAAGGAGAGGGCCTTTCCGCCGCCGGACTGCATCTGGCGCATGAAGAAGATCCAGACGCCGATGAGGACGATCATCGGAAACCAGGAGACGAGTACCGAGATGAACCAGGGGGATTCGGCCGGTGGTTTGGCCTTGATGGAGACGCCTTTGCTGCGAAGGGTTCGGACCAGGTCCTCGTCTTCGGGCGCGTAGATCTTGAAGCGGCTGTTGTTGGCATCCGTGACAAACAGCTCCTGATCCTGAATCACCACCTCCGAGACCCGGTCGTTTTCCACCATGCTCAGAAATTCCGTATAGCTGATGCTCGTATCCGGAGTAGCCTGCTGGTTGAAGAGGTTATAGAGCATGATCATCATCAGGGTGATGACGAGCCATAATGCCAGATTCTTATAAAACGGATTCAATCGAAAATACCTCCTGAAAAAGGTTGAATGAACAAATTATAATATTAACCATTCTGAAGGTTCAGGCAAGTAAAAGTTCGGCTTTGAGGGCTTTTCGGCTGTGCGGACGGAGCGGAGCCTCACGGCTTCTCCTATGGCCGGCGATCCAGAGGATTTGGCCATTGGCCGAAAGGAGCAGCGGACACCGTACCCTGGCCTCCCGATGGATTTTGTGATCGATAAAATATTTTTTGACCTTCTGGCGGCCCTGCATCCCAAAGGGAGCAAAACGATCTCCGGGCCTCCGGTTTCGAATCAGCAGGGGGAAGCGGATCTTTTCAAGGTCGAAAAAGGCCGTATTCCGGTCAATTGACCCGGAAGGAGGAACCGCTGAAGATTCGATGATCGAAAACCGGATCGCAGCCCCTGCTTCGGGAAGAAAGAGACGGCGATGATGATAAAGAAGATCGATATCGATCCGATATTCATAATCGCTCTCCTCCGGCTTTCCCTTTGTGATCAGGAGATGATCCTTTGTCCGATCGATTCCGATGCCGTCAGGCATGTCCAGATGGTTCCCGACGGATGTCTCGGGCAACAGGTTCATGGCTGATCGAATATGGTCAAAGGTGATCTTCCGGAGATCTCCTTTGGTCTCTTTTATGGCTCTGCGAAGAATTCTTCGGATGAGGGCCCGGTGCAGGGGCATTAAAGAGGAGATTCGAAGCGCGGTTCCTCCCTTTTCGGCCGGATCTGCCGCTTTTTCGAACCACTCGTCAATGATCTCCTCCATAAAATGATCTTCATCCCGAATGATCTCGGCAAAACGGTTGAGATGCCGGCGGACGGAAGGATTATAATCATTGGACAACTCGGGGATGAGCCGGTGGCGGATGCGATTGCGGAGGTATTTCAACTCCTGATTCGAGGCATCCGTGACATAGTCGAGGCCATTTTCCTTCAGGTACTCCATGATATCGGACCGGTAGAGCCGGATCAACGGCCGGATAATCCATCCCTCCCGCACCGGCGGAATGCCTGAAAAACCGGCCGGGCCGCTTCCCCGGATCAGGCGCATG
This sequence comes from Desulfobacteraceae bacterium, assembly GCA_011390345.1. Classification (GTDB taxonomy): domain Bacteria; phylum Desulfobacterota; class Desulfobacteria; order Desulfobacterales; family JAABSP01; genus JAABSP01. Next base: position 28,507 of record JAABSP010000010.1, on the reverse strand, counting down.
AGAACCAGTTCCGCATTGTCATCGGCATGGTGTGCTGTGGCGATTCTGTTGTAACCATATTGTTTTGCAGTTATTTCAAAAAAGGAATATCGAAGCAGTCGCCCCGCCTCCTCCCAGGAGAGCTTCTGCGATCTTCGATATTCGCCCACATCCATATTCCCGCCATGATACGGCAGATCGAGCTTTTTTGCAAGGGATTCGACAAAGTATGCATCCCTTTCCGATTCATGGCCTCTCAATTGATGGTTGAGATGCGCCACTCCCAATCGGATGGAAATGGCCGGGGCAAGAGAATGGAGGATGTGGAGAAGAGCTACGGAATCGGGCCCTCCGGATACGGCTGTCAACACCGCGTCGTAAGGGAAGATCATCTGATGGGATCGTAGGGTCTCTTCAACTATCGCTATCCGTGGGTCCGGGCTCATTGTCGAAAAAATATCGGTTCACATCCGGGATGTCAATAAAAAAACCCTTGAAAAAGAATTCAAATGCATTATAGTTAAGGTTCGGTTGTGCTAAGCGGGGAGCTAGCGGTGCCCTGAACCCGAAATCCGCTTATGCGGGGCTGAAATCCCCCTCGAGGATTCAGACCCGGCGATCTTCGGCCATTTTGACCGGCCGCCGTGCAACAGACACTCGCGAACCTCGTCAGATCCGGAAGGAAGCAGCGATAAGTGATGGCGTCTGTGTCGCGGATCGATCCCGGTCATTTATATGGTCCTGATCCGTCGGGATACGGATTCGACCAGGGGGTGCACAACCGTTTCTTCTTTTTTTCCCAATTTTACATCCAACCAATCTTCCTTCATTACCGACCATTTTTCTAAAGATTCGCCTGCTTGACAACTTACCAGATCGTATTATTTTCTTTTACGGATACTGCTTTAGCAGTGCTTTTCTATTCTTGCTGATTTTTCAATTAAAATAAGAGATTTAAGGATAAAGGACCGTAAAATTTTTAATCGAACCTGGAGAGCGTATCGACTGATGACGGACAAAGAGAAAGAGCAGAGCCGGAAAGAAGAGGCCGAGGTGAATCCTGATGCCGGCATGACCGAGGAAAAGGCGGATCAGGAGAAAAAAGACCTGAAAACAGAGACACCTGAAGCTGTACCGGATGCGCCCAAAAACGAAGCAAAGGATGATGATGGTATACCGCAGGACCCTCAACCGGAGGTGGAACAGCCAGATGCGGTCAATGCCGTCGAAGAGCGGCTGAAGGCGGCTCAGGAGGAGACGAAATCCTTGCAGGATCGTCTTCTGCGCGTATCGGCCGAGTTCGAAAACTACAAGAAGCGTTCGGCACGGGAGACGGACAGCTTCCGGAAATATGCAAACGAATCCCTTCTCAAGGCGCTTCTGCCGGTGATGGATAATCTGGAACTGGCGATCCAATCCTCAGGGGAGGAGAAGAGCGGAAGCAGTTGCATATTGGAAGGGGTGGAGCTGACCCGGAAGGAACTGCTCAAGGTGCTGGAAAAATTCGGTGTAAAGTCGATCGATTCTGTTGGAAAACCCTTTGATCCCAACTTTCACGAGGCAGCGATGCAGGAGCCTTCGGATCAATATCCGGAGAATACGGTCGCGCGGGAATTTCAAAAGGGGTATCTGCTCCATGACAGGCTGCTGCGGCCGTCCATGGTTGTCGTATCGAGTGGTAAAGCTTAGAAAACAGCGAAGGCGAAGAAATAATTCAAGGATTATTGAGGATCAAGGAGGAATGCAATGGGTAAGGTAATCGGTATAGATCTCGGCACGACAAACTCTTGCGTCGCTGTGATGGAGGGCAGTGAAGCAAAGGTGATCACCAACCCGGAAGGGGGGCGGACCACCCCTTCCAGTGTCGCGGTATCGGAAAGCGGTGAGCGGCTGGTGGGGCAGATCGCCAAACGGCAGGCCATCACCAATCCCGAGAACACGGTCTTTGGCGTCAAACGGCTGATCGGCCGGAAATTCTCCTCTCCCGAGGTGCAGAAAGATGCCAAGATCCTCCCCTATAAAATTGAAGAGGCATCCAATGGCGATATCCGGATAAGCATCCGGAGCAAACAGTACAGCCCGGCCGAGGTCTCCTCTTTTATTCTGGCCAACATCAAACATACGGCCGAGGAGTATCTCGGAGAGAATGTCACGGATGCGGTGATAACCGTTCCGGCATATTTCGATGACAGCCAGCGGCAGGCCACGAAGGATGCGGGCAAAATCGCGGGTTTAAACGTGCTGCGGATCATCAATGAGCCGACCGCGGCCTCGCTGGCCTACGGTCTGGACAGGAAGAGCGAAGAGAAGATTGCGGTCTTCGATCTGGGGGGCGGAACATTCGACATCTCGATTCTGGAGATCGGTGAAGGGGTCTTCGAGGTCAAGGCCACCAACGGCGACACCCATCTCGGCGGCGAGGATTTCGACCTTCGGATCATCGACTTTCTGGCCGATGAGTTCAAAAAGGATCAGGGCATAGATCTGAGAAACGACAAAATGGCCCTGCAGCGTCTCAAGGAGGCGGCCGAAAAGGCCAAGATGGAACTCTCCAGCTCCCGGGAGACCGATATCAATCTTCCCTTTATCACGGCAGATGCCAGCGGCCCCAAGCATCTCAACATCAAGATCAGCCGGGCAAAGCTCGAATCTCTGGTGAGCGATCTGCTGGACAATCTCGAAGGCCCTTGCCGGATGGCCATGAAGGATGCGGGGCTTGCCGCCAGTGAGATCAACGAGGTGATCCTGGTGGGCGGGATGACCCGGATGCCTGCGGTGCAGGAGCGGGTGCGGAAGATCTTTGAAAAAGAGCCCCACAAGGGCGTCAACCCGGACGAGGTGGTGGCCATCGGCGCGGCCATTCAGGGCGGCGTACTTAAAGGAGATGTCAAGGATGTGCTGCTGCTGGATGTGACTCCGCTCTCTCTGGGCATCGAGACCCTGGGCGGCGTCATGACTAAGCTCATCGAGAAGAATACCACCATTCCCACAAGGAAGAGCCAGGTCTTTTCCACGGCTGCGGACAATCAGCCTGCGGTCTCCATCCATGTTCTCCAGGGCGAGCGGGAGATGGCGGGCGACAACAAGACCCTGGGTCGATTCGAACTGGTGGGTATTCCCCCGGCGCCGAGAGGCGTTCCGCAGATCGAGGTGACCTTTGACATCGACGCCAACGGCATCGTCAATGTTTCTGCCAAGGACACGGCCACCGGCAAGGAACAATCGATCCGGATCACCGCCTCCAGCGGTCTCTCCAAGGAGGAGATCGACCGGCTCGTGAAGGATGCCGAGTCTCATGCCGAAGAGGACCGGAGGAAGCGGGATATGATCGAGGCGAGAAACAATGCCGACTCGCTGATCTACCAGACTGAAAAATCGATGCGGGATCTGGGGGATAAGATCGACAGCGCGACCCGAAGCAATGTGGAGGAGGCGATCTCCCGTCTGAAAACTGCCATGGACGGGGATGACCCGGAGGAGATCAATCGGTTGAGCGAAGAGTTGACCCAGACATCCCATAAGCTGGCTGAGGCCATGTACCAGCAGGCCTCGGGGGATCAGCAGGCGGGATCGGGAGGAGAGCCGGGGGGCGAGGCCGGCGGCGGTTCATCGGGCGGCAAATCTTCTGCGGATGAGGATGTGGTGGATGCCGATTTCGAAGAGGTGAACGAGGACAAGAAGTAGAAACCTTCCCGGTTTTGCAGTTGCAGGAGAAAAATCCCGCGTACCGGTTCCGGTACGCGGGATTTTTCTTTCTGCCGGCATTGGATATGGGTTGACAGGAATCTCTCCTGTCGGCCATTATGTCACGGGTGAAAGGTTTGCCATATTTTTGAAAGGCCACAAGAAAAAGATAGTACAAAGAGAATCCGGCCATGCTCGATCATCTGATTTACAATGCGGTCCTCGTCACGGTCAACGCGGATTTCGAAATCATCGACAACGGCTATATCGGGATTGAAGATGGCCGGATCTCCTGCATCGGGAAAGGAAAAGATGATGCGGATCTGCCCGATGCCCGGAATCGAACCGATGCAAAGGGCGGTATCGTCATGCCGGGGCTTGTAAATACCCATACCCATTTGCCGATGACGCTCTTTCGGGGGCTCGCCGACGACCTCCCCCTGATGACCTGGCTCAACGATCATATCTTTCCGGCCGAAGCCGCTCACATCAACCCGGAGTCAGTATATTGGAGTTCCCTGCTGGCCTGTGCGGAGATGATCCTCTCTGGAACCACGACCTGCTGTGACGGATATTTCCATGAGGATTGTGTAGCCGAGGCGGTCAATGCCGCGGGCCTGCGAGCGGTGCTCGGGCAAGGGGTGATCGATTTCCCCGCGCCCGGTGTCCCTGATCCGGCCAAAAATATCCGAACGGCTCAAGCCTTTTTGCAGGAATGGAAAGAGAAATCCCCTTTGATCACCCCTTCCATCTTCTGTCACTCCCCTTATACCTGCACTGAAGAGACGCTGAACGCGGCAAAATCTGCCGCGGGAGATAACCTTTTTCAGATACATGCGGCCGAGACAGTGCAGGAGCGGGAAAAAATATTGGCGAATCATGGAATGACTCCTGTGGCCTATCTTGAAAAAGCCGGGGGTCTGGACCGGCAGACCCTTCTGGTTCATGGGGTCTGGATCGATGCGGAAGAGGATGATATTCTCGTCCGATGCGGGGCCGCGATCTCCCACAATCCGGCCAGCAACATGAAGCTCTCCTCCGGGGTTTCTCCGGTTCCGAGATTTCAAAAAAGGGGCATAAAGGTCGGTCTGGGTACGGATGGCCCGGCCAGCAGCAATACGCTCGACCTTTTTCGGGCGATGGATCTTGCCGCAAAACTTCAAAAGGTTCATCTTTTGGACCCCACTGCCGCAGATGCCGAGAGCATCATACGAATAGCCACCATAGAGGGCGCCGAAGCGATCGGACTCGGTCAATTGACAGGTTCTCTGGAGCCGGGGAAACAGGCGGACATCATTCTTCTGGATATGGAAAAGCCGCATCTGCAGCCGCTCTATTCCCCTGCCTCCCATATCGTCTATGCTGCAAGAGGAGCCGATGTCACCCATGTAATGGTTGCCGGCCGTTTTCTTCTGAGAGATAGAATTTTGCTGACGCTGGAGCCGGACGAGATTTTCCGGAAGATGGAAAAACTGGCCGACTCCGTAAAGCGTCATTGACAGGAGCTGCTGATAATGGCACCATCCGATTTTCCCCTTGAATCCATCCTTTGTGTGGCCCGCGGAGATGTTCCCGCGGATCTGCTCCTGGAGAATGGACGGCTCGTGAATCTCTTTTCGGCAGAGATCGTTTCGACGGATATCGCTGTGGCTTCGGGCCATATCATCGGCTTCGGAAAATACGACTGTCGAAAGCGGATCGATCTAAAAGGGCGTTTCGTCTGCCCCGGCTTCATCGACGCCCATGTCCATATCGAAAGTTCCATGGCCGGCGTGCCCGAATTTGCCCGGGCTGTTCTGCCCAATGGCACCACAACAGTCGTGGCGGACCCCCATGAGATCGCCAATGTCCTCGGCACCGAAGGCATTCAGTATATGCTCCGGACCAGCCGCAACCTTCCCATGAACATCTTCTTTACTCTCCCATCCTGCGTTCCGGCCACCGATTTGGAGACATCAGGCGCCCAACTTTCGGCCAGTGACCTGAAACCCTTTATGGGAGAGGAGCGGATCTGTGCGCTGGCCGAGATGATGAATTTTCCCGGCGTCATTCATGGGGCTTTGGATGTGCTGGAGAAGATCCGGCTAGCCCGGGAACATCGAAAGCCGGTTGACGGTCATGCCCCCGGACTGAGGGGCTCCGATCTATCCGCATACATTACCGCAGGGATCTCCAGCGATCACGAATGCACGGATTTGGAGGAGGCAGAGGAAAAACTCGCTGCCGGAATGCACATAATGATCCGGGAGGGAACCGGGGCCAAAAATTTGAAGACGCTTCTACCGCTGATCAATGAACGGAACTGGCATCGAATTCTGTGGTGTACCGATGACCGGCATCCCCATGATCTGATTGATGAGGGGCATATCGATTCAATGGTTCGGGAGGCGATCCGCTCCGGCATCGATCCGGTAACGGCCATCCGTATCGGCACCCTGAATCCGGCCCGATACTTCGGCCTTCATCAACTGGGAGCTTTGGCTCCGGGGCGGCAGGCCGATTTTCTGGTCGTTTCAAATCTGACGGATCTGCGGATCGAGCAGGTCTTTCATCGGGGAGAACGGGTTGCGGAAGAGGGGAAAACCATCGCGGCTATCTCTTCTCATTCGGAGATTCCGCGGACGGTTATGCATATTCCGGACGCGGAAATCGATTTCTCGCTGCCGGCAGAGGGAAAAAGTGTCCGAGTGATGGAACTGGTTCCGGGTCAGCTCATCACCCATGAGCGGATAATGGAGGTATCGGTGTTCGATGGTTTTGCCGTATCGGACCCCGGGCGGGATCTGCTCAAAATTGCAGTCATCGAAAGATATACCGGAAGAGGCGGGAAAGGGATCGGATTCGTGAAGGGATTGGGGTTGAAGCGGGGGGCATTGGCTTCAAGCGTGGCCCATGATTCCCACAACATCATTGTTGCAGGCGTAGAGGAAGCGGATATGCGGGCTGCGGTAAAAGCTGTTATCGAGATGGGAGGAGGGCTGGCCGCAGTATGCCGGGAGCAGAAGCATCAATTGGATGTGAGGCTGCCCCTTCCCATTGCCGGGCTGATGTCTCCGGAGCCGGTGAATTCGGTTCGAAAGAAGATGGATCGGCTGATTCAAGCGGCCCATGACATGGGGACCCATCTCCTTGATCCTTTTATGGCCTTATCCTTCCTGGCACTCCCGGTAATTCCGGATCTCAAAATCACCGACAAGGGGCTTGTGGATGTCTCCCGATTTTCATTCGTGTCGGTTTTTACGGATTAGATCAGATATCCTCGTAGAGCCGACAGCTCCTGCTGATCTCCTGAAAAGCGGAAAGATCATCCTGCCAAAGGGCTTCCATCTCCTCAACCGGCGCGAATCCTTCGATCATCTCCCGGATCTCAGGATCGCCCGTGATCAGATCGATGGGGGTTTTTTCGAACTCATACTCATAGGGCGGCGGCTTCCAGGCAAATTCATCTCTGTGATGGCCCAAAACTGCCCGCAACAGCGCCAGCGTCGTCCGGTAGGGGCGGTATTTCCACCGATCAATGATATGGATCTGAAAGCCTCTGCACAACTGCCCCTTCCATTTCCCGAACATCGGCTCAAACGCCAGAGGCCGTAAAACCATCCCCTCCGGATCTGCTTTATCAATTTTAACAATTTTAAGAAAGGCCGAAAGGATTTTTTCCGTATCCATGAAGGGCGCGCCGAAGAATTCAAAAGGCTGCGTCGTTCCCCGCCCTTCGGAGAGATTTGTCCCTTCAAGAAGCACCTGGCCCGGATAGACCATTGCAGCGGTCGGCGTGGGAAGATTTGGGGAGGGCGCGACCCACGGCAGTCCGGTATCGGAGAAATACATACTCCGCCGCCATCCTTTCATGGGGATTACAGTAAGATCGCAGCCGATGCCGAAATAATCGTTGAAGAGCCTTGCGATCTCTCCGATGGTCAGCCCGTGGCGCATCGGGATCGGAAAACGGCCCACAAAGGAGGCATATTCCTGAAGCAGGAGGTTTCCTTCCACCTGGATACCGCCGATGGGATTGGGGCGATCCAGAACGATCACTCTTTTGCCGAACTGCTTTGCGGCCTCCATGCAGTAGGATAGCGTGTAGATGAAGGTATAGACCCTTGTTCCCACATCCTGAAGGTCAACGAGCAGAATGTCGATGGGATCGAACATCTCCTCTGTCGGAATCCGTGTTTCTCCATAGAGGCTGAAGACCGGGAGACAGGTCATCGGATCGTGCAAATGATCCGATTCCACCATATTGTCCTGCTTTTCGGAGAAAAAGCCGTGCTGCGGGGAGAAAAGAGCCCTAAGCTGCCCGGGAAAGCGATTCGATATCCGCTTTCGGGCATGGCGGAATCGATGATCTACCGATGCCGGATTGCAGAGCAACCCCATCCGGCATTCGGCAATATCCGGCCGCGGTGAATCGAGAAAACCTTCTAAACCGGTACGGATGCAGTCCGGCAAGGCGTTCTTATATCCCCTTCCAGGGTTTCAGGCCGTCTTTGATCTGCTGATACCGATCCGGGTCATCCTGCTTGATCCGACGGACGAATTCGATGAAGAAGGCCAGGAATACCGCCATAAAGAAAGCCACAAAGACCGAGAGAATGCAGATGATGCTTCGCTTGGGCGCGACCCTTTTGTTCAGATCCGGCACGATCGGCGGGTCCAGCACCTGAAAGCCGTAGAATTTCTGGGCTCTGGCAAAGGTCTCCTTTTCGATCTCCCGGGCCAGCAGGCCATAGATCTTTTCCTTTAACAGCGCGTCGCCGGTCCGATCGATCTGTTCCCGGAAAAACCGCTGGTTCTCGGTGGCTTCCACGAGAACGGCCTCCCGCAAGGTCTGGCTCAGCTCAGTAATGTAGTACTGGGTGATCCGCTGCGCTGTATTCGGATCTTTATGCTCAAAACCGACTTTAAGGACATTTTTCTCGATATCCGAACTGACCTTCAGCATCCCCTCTTTCATGACCTTCAGGCCGTCCTGAATCGTCGGGGGCTCTTCAATTTCGGAAGACCAGCCTCCTTTTTCCGCATCCCAGATATCTTCAAACAGGATTGGCATCAGATCATATTTGCTGATGATCTTCGTGGTCAATTCCCGGCTGTTGAGCACAACTTCCATCTTTTGCAGGTTCTCGCCGCCGCCCATCCCCAATTGACCGGCGACCATTCCCCCAAGTCCTCCCAGTGCAGACAAAGAAGGGCCGCTCTTCTCCTCTCCCCGGGGAACGAGGGTTGCCTCGGATCTATAGATGTTTTCGAGGCTCAAGCTGTAGATCACAGCAAGAAACCCGGCCAGGAAGACGACTCCGATGATCAGCCATTTATGCCTCAGTAGTACCAGAAAGAGATCAAGAAGATTGATCTCGTCCTCATCTGAATACTGGGGGGGATCTGCACACGGAGGCTGCGGCTGCGTCTGCCCGTGAAGCGGCTGGGGAATCGGCGGATGAGGATGATCGTTGTCGATGTTTTTTTCCTTTGGATGCATCGGTTTCTCCCTAAAACAGCGCCGCAGTAACGCCTGCGGTGGTGGCAATCTGGTAGAGGATCTGGGTGATATCCTTAGCATCCCGCATATAGCTGGTTCGGACCACCTTCTCCGGTATGAGGATGGTATCACCGGGATAGAGCCGGACATTTTCGAACTTCTGCCACCAGGATCTTTCACTCATCTTGCTGACGACCGTACCGTCGCTTCGAATCACATACATCAGATCCACATCCGCACTTTCCGTCGGGCCGCCGGTCATACTGAGATAATTTTCAAGTTCGGGTCGGCTCTCGTCAAAAATCAGTGCAGTCGGATTGTAAACAGCACCGAGAACATTGACAGTGTTCATCTGCTTCGGAACATAGAGTTCATCTTGATGTTCCAGAATCATATCTGTCGATCTTCCCTTGAATTGAGCCAGCGGTTCCAGATCAACGACAACCCGCCCTGTGGCTCTGGCTTCCTGAAGTTTCCGGATCAATATTTTCTGGGATTTCATATATTCGGTCTGGGCAGCAAGGTCCTCTTCAGAGAGGGATTCCATCACCTCTTCCGATGTGAGCCTGGCCATCTCCAGTTCCAGTTCATTGATCATTTCATTGAGCCTGGACTGTTGGATCTTTTTTACCGATTCCCGGGTAAACACCGCACCCCGAAGATAGGCATATTCCGTATATCCACCGGCTCTTGCAATGATATCGCTGAGCCGTTCGTCCTTCCGGATCTGGTATGTCCCCGGAAAATAGACCTCCCCTGAGACGGTAACCGACCGCTTTTCATCCCACCAGTCCGGGATCATCTTGATGGTGACAACATCCATCGGTTCCAATTTGAGATTGTGTTCCGGATGGTTCTGCTGCGCAAGTTCGATATTGAAGCGGATGATCTTCGTCTCAACCGCTTTGCCATCTTCAATGGAAAAGCGGACAAGCTCTGCCTCATTCATATACGCGGCGTCCCTGACATTCCCGGCCAGCAGGATCAGGTCGTTCACCATCATATTGACCGCATAGGGATACTCCCCGGGATTTCGGACCAATCCCCGAATCGAGACCGAATATTTTTCCTGATAATCCCAGATGCTGTGAATCTTCACCTCATCCTGATCCGTGAGGCGCAGGTTATGAGAGGGGTCTCCCTGGATCGCTTTTCGGACATCAAAGGTATGAATGGTCGATTCTTTGGTCCGGGGATCGATCCGGCGGAGATGGCCCAATTCCATATAGGCGTCCCGGGTGAAATTGCCGGCTTTGAAGAAGAGATCTTTCAGATGCATCCCTTCGGTCAGCAGATATTCACCCGAAGCTTTGACTTCCCCTTGGATGGTGACGACCTCCTCCCATTGTTCGTCCAGCACCGAATGGATAACGAGGATGTCTTCGTTCTGGACCCTGATATTGTGAGCGGGATCATTGTCCATGACCGCAGCGACATCGAAATAGATGGTATGGCGGTTCCGGTCCTTATCGATTCGGATCAGCTCTCCCCGGGGAAGATAGGCATCCGGTGCCAGATCTCCGGCCTTCAGGATCAGATCCCTGATCGTCATGTCATCGATGAGATACCGATCCGGCTTTCGAACCTGCCCCTCCACCACGGCATATGCCTCGTCCTGAAACATCTCCTGATTGAAGATGTAGATCTCATCCCGGGGCATCAGACGGATATTCTGGCTTCCATCCTTTGCGATCAGAAGTCTTCCCAGATCAAAGGGAATCAATTCGGCTCTGGAATCTTCATACCGGTATCTTTTGATGAGCGCATAATCCAGATAGGTGTCTTTTTGGAGTTCATCGAGGTTTTCAATGACATCACCGATGCGGAGCCCCGATTTATAGGCATACCTTCCTGGGCGGCGGACATTGCCATAGAGATAGACCGCATTGATCGCATCGGGAAGTATGGTAAAGACCCGGACGAGGTCTCCGTCCTGCAGCGGAATCGGGGCATCCTGCTGCAACTGATCAAAAGAGATATCCATGACTATCTTATCCGTATTCCGGGAGACTCTTTCGATCTGAATCCGCTGCTTGTATGCACTTGGCGCCAGACCCCCGGCGAGATTCAATGCGTATTCCAGCGTCTTGATATTTTTCAACTCATAGATCGCTTCCCGTTTGACATTTCCCGTGATCGAAACCATGGAACCTGCCTGCGGAACGAAGATGACATCTCCCGACATCAGGCTGGTATCCCTCGAGGTGTCCCCGGAGAGCAGAAGATCATAAAGATCCATGACCGCAACGATCTCCCCCTGCCGTTTGAGCTGAACGGTTCTCAATGAGCCCAGTTCCGTTGGGCCGCCCGCGGAAAAGAGGGCGTTCATCACTGTTGAAAGAGAGCTTACCGTATAGATGCCGGGATTTTTCACCTCTCCCAGAATAAAGACCTGGAGGGTTTTCAGCTTCCCCATGGAAACATTGACATTGACGCCGGTGATGGCTTCTGCCTTGTGGCGGATCAACTCCTTGAGTTCTCCGAAGGTAAGGCCGGCAACGGTCAGGGGGCCGATCTTCGGGAAATTGAGTACCCCTTCATTATTGACCTCGAGGCTGTAGCTTTCATCGAGACGGCCCCACATATTGACAATGATCTCATCTCCCGGACCGATGATATAGTCATTGGAGACCGGGACCGCCTGAATCGGAGCGAATGTGCTTGGCGTCTCATCAAACAGATTGTGGCCGAAGATTTCCAAATCCTCAGGCCTTACCATTTCCTTTAGTTCCTCTTTCCTGGTGAGCTTCTGTTTCTCCTCCTTATCCTTTTCTTCGGCCTTTATTTTTTCTTCGGAGGGTTCTCTTTCCGCGTCGGCAGGCTGAACCTCTTTCTTTGCTTCATCTCTTTTTTCACGGGGAGTATCAGCAGGGCTCTCTGCTGAAGGCTTTTCCTTTTCCTTTTCCTTCTCGATCAGCCGCTTTCCGGCTTCAATCTCTTCCGGGGTAAGCTTGCCCATGCCGCCGGCCGATTGTTTCCGATAAAGATCCACGGCCTCCGGACTCACCCGTCCTTCTTCAATGGCTTTTTTGAGATCTTCCTCGCTTAATCTCCCCGACTGGAGAGCCTGCTGAAGCTGTGTGGCATTGGTAATCTTCAGCGGGAGGGTTCTTCGCTGTGCCTGAGCATCTGTCTGGAAGACCGAAACCAGAAGAAGGATTCCCATACATGTGATCATTCTTACAATATTTGTGCTGTGTCTTTTCATAATTCCCTGCATGATCTGTATTGCGGTTATTCGGTGATCGTTTGAAAAACAGTATTCCTGTAGGAGAATGATTTCTATCGGTAAAATAAGCATTTGTCAAATGGTTTTAATTCTGGTATTTAGAAACACCTGTTATATGCGGAAGTTATCTTAAATCAATGTTTACAGACATCTACCCAGGAACACAATCATCAAGGAAGGGCAAAAGGCTTATGAGATCCATCGGGCGCTTTGGAATTTTTATCGGGGTTATTGCGGGGTTATTGCTCTCTTCATCAGGACATGCCGAAGAGCTGCACAATGCGCTGTCACTCCAGGGGTATACGGGACTGCTGAATACTCCCAATGCCGAGGTAACGCAGAACGGTCGGCTCTACATGCTCTTTTCCGATCAGGTGGAGCCGTATCGGCGCCATCTGCAGGATAGTGCAGAGAATTATCTCTTTTCCATCGGTTTCCTCCCCTACTTCGAGATCGGGGGCCGGTTTACGGAGGAGCATCCGGACGGCATCAGAGACCTCTCCGCGAATGCAAAGGTGCAGATACCCTTGCCTTTTGAAAGCCGATACTTTCCCGATATCGCTCTGGGCATTCAGGATATCGGCGGCGGTTCGACCCATTTCGAGACGAAATACCTCGTATTTTCAAAAGAGATCGCGCCGCTTCGGCTCAGTTTCGGATATGGCACGGGGCCGGACCGGCTCGATGGGATCTTCGGCGGCGCGGAGGTCCGGGTATTCGACTGGCTCTATCTTCTGGCCGAACATGATACGGATGAGGAGAACCTGGGTATCCGGCTGCTGACGCCGCATATTTTCGGCTATCCCGCGCAGCTCGGCCTTACGGCAAAGACCTCTCTGGATCATGAGCCGGGTGAACTGGATCTGGCGGTAAGCCTTCAGATTCCGCTGGGGTACAGTCAGAGGGATGAAGATATGCTGGATGATGGAGAATCCATTTCTTCGGCCGGATATGAACCTGTCGCGCCTTCCCGTCAGATGTGGGATAGATCTCCTGCAGATGGGGATGGTGAAGAATCGGATATGGGGACGGCCGCAGATCGAATTGTCCGGCTCAAGGATTTTCTCGTGAAGCTGGGATTTGAAAATGTCAGAGCCGGCATTGTCGGTGAAGATACCCTTTATATCGAATATGAAAACAACCGATACAATCATAATGAACTGGACGGGCTGGGGCTGGTGATGGGATTTGCCGCCAGAATGGCTCCGGAAGAGATGGGTCGGATGATGGTGGTATTGAAAAAGCGGAGCATCCCCATGATCAAAGTGGAAGTACCTGTGGAACAGGCCCGGGACTTCCTGCTGGCAGAGCGGGTGGGTTCGGGGCAGAAAAAAACCTTTTCAGAGGCGCTTGCCATTTCCGCGGATGCCTCCTCCGGTGTCGAAGATGTCCTGTTTATCGGGGATAAGCTCAATTCGAGCCGTTTCATTCCGAGAATTGCACTCTATCCTGGATTGCGGACATTTCTGGGAACCGAGATCAGCGCCTTTGACTATCTGGTCTCTTTGAAGCCGGATGCATGGGTGCATCTCTGGTATGGCGGTGTTCTTGCCGCGAGGTGGGATATCCCGATCTTCTGGAGCGAGAATTTCGATGACGGGGAGCCTTGGGAGCCTTATCGGGACGATGCAAAACTGGAGCGGGTGATGCTCCATCAGGCGGTGAAGATCTCACCGGATCTGATGACCCAGTTCAGCGTCGGACAGTATCTGGAAGACAACACCGGCGTCATGAACCAGACCTTCTGGAGCCCCGGCAACGGAAGGCATCGGCTGGGGCTGCGGCTGGGATACTTCGAGGATGATGCGACCGATCTGGAAAGGGAGATATGGCTCGGATCTTATCGGTTCTACTGGGAGCGGCTCGATCTGTTTCTGGAGGGGACCTACGGACAATACTGGTATCAGGATAAAGGCGTGACGCTGGAGATGAAGCGGTTTTTCGGGGATACGGCCATCACCTTCTTCTACCGGCATATCGGAACCGATACCGGAGAGCGGTCCGGCGGCATCCGGATCACGCTGCCGTTAACGCCCCGGAAGGATATGAAGCCGAAATATGTTCAGGTGACGGGATCGGATCACTGGACATATGAGCATCAGACCGCGATTGCAGAGGAGGGAGAACGGAACATTATCAACCCGGAGATTGCAGTGATTCCGCGGGAACTGCACGGGTTGGAATGGGTCTATTATAATGAGGATCGGCTGAATGAGCGGTATATCCGGCAGCATCTTCTGCGGCTGCGGGAAGCCTACTTGAAACTGAAAGGCTTCTGATTGAAGATGCTATGCATGAAATCCTGTAAGGGACTCGGTGTTTTCCGATATGCCATTAATTGTGTCTTTGCCTCCAACTAAGTGCATCGATTCATCTTTCAAAAACGGGATGCCAATATTTTCTGAGTCCCTAACTGGATTTGCTGGGAAATATAAAACATTCTACAAGTCATCATAAATAGAAAAGGCCGGGAAACTTTTTCCCCGGCCTTTTCTCTATTATCGACAGCGATTTGATTCTATTTAGATCGTCCCGCCGCTGCCTCCGGTCACGGGCACGCCTGTTCCCTTTTCTTTTGCTACCGCGGCGGCTACACCGAGCCCCGGAATGGTACCCACATCTAGTAAGGCAGCTTGAGCAGCAGCAGACATAGCCCTGGCTTGGGCGATAGTAGCTGCATAAGAATTCACCACTACAGGAGCATAAAGACGGCCGTCTGCATCTGCTTTGACAACGGCAACGCTCTTAAGTGCTATAGGGCTTTCGTCTTGCCAACTCCAAATCTGGACAGTATCCCCTGCTGCAAGTCCGCCTCCTGTCAAGGGATTTACCAGTCCGTCCTGAAAGTATATGACAATTGTGACGGGCTGCGTCAGGCCGATTACGCCATCTCCATTTGCATCTTGAATGGATACGACTTTGACATGGCCCAATGAGTCGAACTCCACATCGGTTCCATCGCTCAATTTAATGTCGAAATCAGCATTCTCAAAGGTTGCCTCGGAACCCGGGTCGCTGACCTCCAGTTGAATGTCCAGCGGAAACATATCCGACAGCGCTTGATCTTCCAGAATGGCCTGTGTTCCCGCCGGTATGCTCACCACTATATCCGTCTGCACATCCTGCATATCATCGCCAAACGTGTTGACAGTATCCCCTGCATTAATGGTTTTTGTTACAGTTGTGGAATCATTTACCGGGCCAGTGACTATTGGGGCATCATCATCACTGTCATCACACGCCGCCACAAAAAACAGCATCATGAGCGCCGTGATCAGACACAAGACCTTTACCAAACTCTTTTTTCTCTTCATCTTCTTTTCCTCCTTCTTTTTTGTTGTAAAAAACCTTCTTTATCCTCATATCTTTATCTTTTCTGGGTTCCCCGTCAATAAAAATATTCACCCAGCGTCAACGGTATTCAATCCCTCCCGATGGAAAAACGATCATTTGTGGTATCCTCTTATAAATCCTGCGCCCATAAATGTCAATACAATTTGCATGGAATGAGATATTCTTTTTGCGCATACACACCAGAAAAGCTAATCTCCCTGAAACAGGAAGGTTCCGCCGATATGTACCCCGATATAATGTTCCTCATTATCCTCCTGACGGCTCAACGGCGTCAGGAATGGGATCGTTCCATTCAACCCCCGGTGGTAGTATGTCGCCCCGACATTGAGGATGAACTGCGGGGTAAAGAAATAGTTGAACTCGGCCCGGGCGATGTGATTGGATTCGACCCCATCGATGTCATCCTCAAGAATTCTGAGGTAGTTGTATTCAAGGGCCGCGATGGCCTTATAGGGAAATTTGATCAGCATTGATATGCCGCCTTTGAGCTGATCGTAGTTCTTGTCCATGGGTCCTGTCGGGATTTGGGCATTATCCCCGTGGATATCTATGGAGCTGTGGCCGTACTCCAGAAAAAGGTTGGGATAGATATTGCCTAAGATCTTCCCCGCGGTCATTCGTCCGTAAAAGGTCTGATCCTGGAGATCTCTGTATCCGGGCAGATCATCTCCATAGTTGTTCCGCATTCCGAAGTCGATCGCGAGAAACGGCATCAGGCCATATATCTCGTTATAGAGATTCTGCTTCACCGAGATATCTGCAGCCTTCACCGTCATCCCCTCTCTTCTGAAATCGATATCCGTATAGGAGAGAGACGCATGGATCGTGGTCCTGTCAAAGAGGCCGTAGTTCAACAGCCCTCTGAAGCGGTTCATGTCCTCAAGGCCGGAGAGCCCGGTCGTTCCGCGGGGGGCGTCGTTCAATACGAGATTATTGTCGATCCGCATGGCGTCGAGACCGACTTCGACCCACTTCTGCGGAAGGGTGAGGGATATGGGATAATCTCGTATAAGAGAGTTGCCCAGATCGATTGCCCAAGCCCATGAGCCCATCAGGATAAATATCGCTGAAACGGCAGGCACTATGAATAATCGGCTTCGAACTCTTTTGCATATCTGCAGATTCATCAGGTGGTAAACCATTCATTGGGGATTTCAGATATCATCCGATCCTCTCCTTCGGTCGTCTTCTTACTCTTTATCCTATTATATATCTGAGGATCATTGTCAAGCTCTTCTTGAATCATTTCTGTTTTTTTGAACGGGATGAAAAAAATGCTTGACAAGGGGAAGTGGCCGGATATAAGGTGTCGTATCAGTTTGACAACTACAGGTAAAAAACCTGTTTTTCGAAGTATTCCCTGTTTTTCAAAGTATTCATTCTTTGATTTTTTTACGGAACAGCAATTTAAACGATATCCAAAATTTATAATGGCTCATCACATCACAGGTAACTTTTTCGGCTTTTTTTACTTTTACTATTTTTACGCCGGAGGTTTGCCTGGGGCGCGCTGATGGGCTGAAGTCCATAACATAGCAAAAAAGCCGTGGGGAGACCGAAAAAGCTCCCACGGCTTTTTGATTTTTAAAGGCCGGGGGGCTGAAAAGAGACCTTCCCGGCCTTTTTTGCTCAAAGTATCCTTATAATCAAAGTATCCTTAAAAGGAGGAAGCATTATGACCATTTTGGGCAAACAGATCCGGCTGGAGCGCATCATCAACAGAAACACCCGCAAGACCGTCATCGTTCCAATGGACCACGGCATATCCGTGGGTCCCATCGACGGCATCCGGGACATGAAGACCACCATTGCCAAGATCGCGAAGGGCGGGGCCAACGCGATCGTGGAGCACAAGGGGCTGATTGCCGAAGGCCATCGCCGGCAGGGGACCGACATCGGGCTCATCATACATCTCTCCGCCTCCACCTCTTTATCCATGTACCCCAATGCCAAGACCCTGGTCTGCTCGGTGGAGGAGGCCATCAAGCTGGGCGCGGACGCGGTCTCCATCCACGTCAACCTCGGCAACGGACAGGAGAAGGAGATGCTTGCAGACTTCGGCCGGATCAGCTATGAGACCCGCAACTGGGGGCTGCCGCTGCTGGCCATGATGTATCCTCGCGGAGAGAAGATCAAAGACGAATACGATGTGAACGTGGTCAAACATGCGGCGCGGGTCGGATATGAGATGGGCGCGGATCTCGTAAAGGTCTCCTACACCGGATCTCCGGAGACCTTCCGGGAGGTTGTGGAGGGGTGCGAGGTCCCCGTGGTGATCGCGGGAGGGCCCAAGATGGATTCGGATGGGGATATTCTGCAGATGGTCAAGGGCTCGATCGACGCGGGCGGCTCCGGGGTTTCCATCGGCAGAAATGTCTTCCAGCACCGGGACCCGACAAAGATGGTGCAGGCCATCTCCGCGATCGTCCATGAAGAGGCGACCGTGGCCGAAGCCCTTCGGATTCTGGAATAGGGGGAATATCATGCGGACGATCTGGGTCAATATCGATCCCTGGGACAAGGATGTGGTCACCACAGCCCTCGAAGGAGGCGCGGATGCGCTGGTGATCCCTCCAGGGTATGCAGAGAAGGTGCGGCAGCTCGGTAAGATCGAGACCGTGGCCGAGGACGGCGATCTCGTGCCGGGTCAGGATGTGATCTTCTACACCATCCAGAGCGGCGCGGACGAGGATGAGATCCTACGGTTGAGCCGGGAAGCGCGGGTGGTCCTCCAGTGCAGCGACTGGAGCATCATCCCACTGGAAAACCTCATTGCCAGGGGCGCGGATGTGGTGGCCCAGGTGGAAAGCATCGATGATGCACAGACTGCGTTCGGCATCCTCGAAAAGGGGGTCAACAGTATCCTCTACCATCCGAAGAATCCCGCGGATCTCAAAAAGGCCCTGGATACCCTGAAGGGGAACGAGGGAGTAACGCGGCTGGAGGAGGCCGAGATCACCGAGATCCGGCCTGTCGGGATGGGGGATCGGATCTGTGTGGATACCTGCACCGCGATGGGGCTGGGGGAAGGGATGCTGGTTGGCAACAGCAGCGGCGCGCTCTTTCTGGTTCATGCCGAGAGCATCGAAAACCCTTATGTCTCACCGCGGCCCTTCCGGGTCAACGCGGGGCCTCTGCACGCCTATACACGTGTTCCCGGCGGAAAGACGCGGTACCTTTCCGAGCTTTCGGCCGGGGATTCGGTACTGGTGGTCGATTATGCGGGGAACACTACAGCTTCGGTGGTGGGGCGGATAAAAATGGAGAAGCGGCCCCTGATGTACATCCGCGCGATAAGTGGCGGCAGATCCATCAGCACCATCGTTCAGAATGCCGAGACCATCCGCCTCACCAGTCCCGAGGGGAAGCCGGTCTCCGTGGTGTCGCTGCAAAAGGGGGATCGTGTGCTGGTGGCCTGCGAAGCCTGCGGCCGCCATTTCGGGCATCGGATCGATGAAACCATCACCGAAAAATAGGCAGCCATCTTATGGTATCTTTACCGGTTAATGATAAGGAAGCGGATTTGAAGCCAGGCATAGAGGCCGAAAATGGTTCTGAAACGGCCCCTGAAATTCCGATCTCCCAGTTGCGGGAGGAGATCGATGCCATCGATGACGAGATCCTCGGATTGATCAATCGGCGGCTGACCCTCGCGCAGGAGATCGGCAGGGCCAAGGCCCGGAAGGGTTCACAGGTGATCGACAAGGCAAGGGAGATCCGGATTCTGAACCGGCTGTCCGGGCGGAATGCGGGTCCTCTTGCCGATTATGCGGTAAAGCAGATCTTCGCCCAGATCATGGCCGCGTCCAAGGATCTGCAGACCTCCCAGCGGGTGAGCTATCTGGGACCCGAGGCGACCTTTACCCATATCGCAACAATGAAGCACTTCGGCCTCGGGGTCTCTTTGATCCCGCAGCCGAGCATCCGGGATGTCTTCAAAGAGGTGGAAAAAGGAGCCTGCCATTACGGCGTGGTTCCGGTGGAGAACTCCATCGAGGGCGCGGTCAACCATACTCTGGATCTCTTCTTCGAGTCGGATCTGAAGATCTGTGCGGAGATCTACCAGACCATCTCCCATGACCTGCTCTCCCGATCCTCTTCATTGAATGAGATCAGGACCATCTTCTCCCATCCACAGGCCTTCGCGCAGTGCCGGGAGTGGCTGCGGAAATACCTTCCCGATGCGGAGCGTGTGGAATGCAACAGCACTTCCGATGCGGCCAGAAGAGCGTCCAACACCCCGGATACGGCCGCGATCTCCAGCAGCGAGGCGGCCGCGATGTACCACCTGCAGGTGCTCGCCTCCAGGATCGAGGACACGGCCAGAAACACCACCCGCTTTCTGATCATCGGCCATGACGAGGTTCATCGAACCGGTGAGGACAAGACTTCTCTCATGTTCGTCACCTCCCACATTCCAGGGGCGCTCTATAAAGTGCTCAAACCCCTTGCCGATTCGGGGATCAACATGGTAAAGCTCGAATCGAGGCCCACCAAGCACGAGAACTGGAGCTACTTCTTCTTTGCGGATGTGGAGGGGCATCTGGAGGATCGGGGGGTGTCGGAGACGATTGACCGGATGGGAGAACTCTGCCTCTTTCTCAAGTGGCTCGGCTCCTATCCCAAGACACAGGAAAGGGGGGAGCGGTAGGATGCCCATAGATGAAACTGCGGGATTGTTTCCCGATGCGGACACCCGGGTTTTCGGGGTGATCGGCGATCCGGTCTCCCACAGCCTGAGCCCGGTCATGCACAACGCGGCCTTTGCCCAAATCGGGTACAATGGGGCCTATGCGGCCTTCGGAACCCGGGATTTGGCTGGGGCGATCCGCGGGGTGCGCGCGTTGGGCATCGGCGGATTGAGCGTCACCATTCCCCACAAAGAGGCGGTGATGGCCCATCTGGACGAGTTGGACCGGCTTGCGGCAGAGATCGGCGCGGTCAATACGGTGGTCAATCTCGATGGGCGTCTTCTGGGATACAATTCCGATTGTACAGGGGCCATTTCTGCCCTTTCCCGAAAGACAAGGGTCAGGGGGAAGCGGGCTGCACTGCTCGGTTCCGGCGGCGGGGCCCGGGCCATCGGATTCGGCCTCCGTGCAGAAGGGGCTTCCGTGACAGTGGTAAACCGTACTCCGGAGAGAGGTGAGCGCCTTGCCCGGGATCTGAATGCGGATTTTATTCCGCTGAATGACTTCAACGGGAAAAATGTGGATATCCTGATCAATACCACCTCGGTCGGCATGACGCCGGATGTGGATGCGGTCCCGGTTCCGGCATCGGTCCTGGAGCCGGAGATGGTGGTGATGGATATCGTCTATAATCCTTTGAAGACCGCCTTTTTAAAGGCCGCGGCCCGAAAAGGGTGCATGATCATCGACGGCCTTGCCATGTTCATTGGGCAAGGGGCTTTTCAGTTTGAGTTGTGGACCGGAAAAAAGGCTCCGCTGGAGATCATGGAAGGGGCCGTACGCGAGGCCCTGCAGAGCCGAATCTAAAGAACAGGAAAAAGGAATCAGATGAAGGAGATCAAGCCCCACAGGATCGGAAGTGTGCAGGTTTCGGTTCCGGGATCGAAAAGCTATACGCATCGGATGCTCATAGCATCGGCCCTGTCCGATGGGATCTGTACGGTGGAAAATCCCCTGTTGAGCGAGGATACACTTTTGACCCGGGATGGACTGCACGCGATGGGCGTCGAAATCCGAGCCGAAGGGAAGAGCTTTACGGTTAGCGGGAGCGGTGGGAAACTCTCTGCTCCGGGAAAAGCGGTCTTTCTCGGCAATTCCGGAACCTCCATGCGGCTGCTGGCTGCGGTTGCTGCCCTCTGCAACGGCGAGGTCACCCTCACCGGAACCGAGCGGATGTGCCGGCGTCCCATTGGGGAGCTGTTGAATGCCTTGGAAAAGCTTTCTGTTTCGGGGGTTTCGGCCAATGGGGACGGCTGCCCCCCGATCCGGATTTCTGGGGGTGATTTCAAAGGCGGAAGGACTGAGATCGACTGTAGTCTCAGCAGCCAGTATCTGTCGGGGCTTCTCCTGATCGGACCCTTTGCCGAAGAGGGTCTGGAGATCGAAGTTACCCGCGGCCCTGTCTCCCGGCCCTATATCGATATGACCGTGGATGTGATGGCCCGGCTGGGGGTCGAGGTCGAACGGGAGGGGTATCAATATTTCCGGGTTCCCGGGGGGCAGGTCTATCGCGCAGGCCAATATTCGGTAGAGCCGGACATCTCCAATGCGAGCTATTTCTGGGCTGCGGGGGCCATTACCCGCGGCGCGGTAACCGTCCAAGGGGTTTCCAGAAATTCCCGCCAGGGGGATCTCCGCCTGCTGGAGCTGTTTGAAGAGATGGGATGTTCGGTGTCGGACGCGGATGGAGGTATCTGTGTCACGGGCGGGCCTCTGAAGGCCATTGATGCGGACATGGGGGATATGCCGGACATGGTCCCGACAATAGGCGTGGTCGCAGCCTTCGCGGAGGGCACGACCGTGATCCGGAACGTGGCCCATCTGCGGGCCAAGGAGAGCGACCGGCTGGCCGCGGTCGCGACGGAGCTTTCAAAAATGGGCATCGAAGCCGAAGCCGGGGATGCGGAGCTGGTGATCCGGGGCGGCGCTCCTGAGGGTGCGCATATCGACACCTATAATGACCACCGGATAGCGATGAGCTTTGCGGTTGCCGGACTTCGGGTTCCGGATGTCTTCATCCGGGGGGAGGGGTGCGTGGGGAAATCCTTTCCCGATTTCTGGAAGGTCTTCGAGGGGCTGTACCGGGTATGAACCTCTATCTAATCGGATACCGGTGTACGGGAAAGACGAGTGTGGGGAACCTTTTGGCCCGGCAGCTCGGCAGAAGGTTCTATGATGCCGATGCCGATGCCGTGGAAAGGTGCGGCATGACCATTGCTCAGATGGTGGAAAAAAACGGCTGGCCCGCATTTCGAAGGTTGGAAAAGGAGACCATTGCCCGATTGAGCCGGAAAACCGATGGGGTGGTCGCGACCGGCGGCGGCGCAATCCTCGATCCGGCCAATGTCTTTGCGATGAAGAAGAGCGGAAAGATAGTCTGGCTGACAGCCGAGATCGGTACGATTCGAAGCCGGATGGCTGGAGACGAGGCTACCGCAGATCTTCGCCCCGCGCTGAAAAAAGGCAGGAGCAGCGGAATTCCCGATAATCAGAACAAGGATAAGATCGGGGATGAGATCCGATATGAGATGGGGGATGAGATCCGGGATGAGATCGAGGAGACCTTGAAAGAGCGCCTTCCCCTCTATAAAGACGCGGCCGATATGGAAATCGATACGGATCTGCTTCCTCCCGAAGCTGTTGCGGATCGAATCCTGAAATGGTTAAAGGATACGGAAAAGGAGGCCTGAAATGGCGGGAAACAGTTTCGGACAGCTCTTCAAAATCACCACCTGGGGAGAATCTCACGGCTGCGGCGTCGGTGTCGTCATCGACGGATGTCCGTCTCGGATTCCGCTGGAGCCCTCCATGATTCAAGCCATGCTCGACCGGAGAAAGCCGGGAAATTCAATCGCCAGCACCGCCAGAAAAGAGCCGGATACGGCAAAGATCCTCTCCGGGGTCTTCGAGGGGTTGACCACCGGAACCCCCATCTCGATCCTGCTGAAAAACAAGGATGCAAACTCCGAAGCCTATTTGTCCTATAAGGATCTCTACCGGCCCGGCCACGGGGATATCACCTATGAGGCCAAATACGGGGCCCGGGACTGGCGCGGCGGGGGACGGGCATCGGCAAGGGAGACGGCCGCAAGGGTGGCCGCAGGCGCGGTGGCAAAGGCCCTGCTGGAGCCGGAGGGGATCGATGTCTGGGCCTATACCCTGGAGCTGGGCGGGGTCCGGGCCAGAAACCGGTTTCGGGCCGAGGTGGAGAAGAACCCATACGGTTCACCGGACCCGGACGCGGCTAAGGAGATGGAGGCGCGCATCGCAGCCGTGAAGGCAAAAGGGGATTCGGTGGGCGGCATTGTGGAGGTGGTGGCCAAAGGCGTTCCCGCGGGCCTGGGGGAGCCGGTCTTTGACAAGCTCGATGCGGAGTTGGCAAAGGCGATCATGAGCATCGGCGCAGTCAAGGGGGTGGAGATAGGCGACGGTTTTTCCGTTGCCGGCCGCCTCGGATCGGAGAACAATGATCCCATCATTCCGGAGGGCTTTGCCTCCAATCATTCCGGCGGGATTCTTGCCGGGATTTCCAATGGAGACGACATCTTGGTGCGGGCTGCAGTCAAGCCGATTCCCTCCATTTCCCTGCCCCAGGAGACTGTTGATCGTTTCGGAGAGAAGAGAACCATTTCCGTCAAAGGCCGCCATGACATCAGCGCGATCCCCAGAATCAACGTGGTCTGCGAGGCCATGGTCTGCCTGGTGCTGGCCGATCATCTCCTGCGGCAGCGGGCGATCTCCTGACGCTGTACTGAAGAAAGCCCTATCCGGAGCAAAAAAAAATTTGGATGGGAGAGATTGCGCGTTTCGACCTTTTTCACCTTGCGTTCGCTCGGGTTGGGTTCAAAACAACGATTTCCGGTTAATAGAGACGCCCGCACCCCTGTTTCAACCCAAGGCGGAGAAGCTTATTTTCTGGGCTCCACCTTATAGGAGACCGTCACCTGCCGGGGAGTATCCGTCGCTACGGAAATCTGCCGGCCCAGTGCCAGTGGAACCGACCGGGTGCCGCTCTTGTCCACATCTTCCAGGGGAATCTTCTGTGTGTAGATGGTGCTGATCTTCTCCAGTTCCCTGCTGCTCCCGACCACCTTTACGGTCTGCGGGGAGAGCTTCACATCGGTGATGAGAAGATCCCTGGCCAGTTCTCCTTTCCAGTCAGCCTGAACCGGCAGGGTCCGGGTGACGGAGAGGTCGATCTCCATTTCGACAGTGGACGGCTCCACTTTTGAGAGAATGATCCCCGGCGGAACCGATACCTGATTGCGGGTGATGGAGAAGACGTTCTGGCCCGGTTTGGCCGGTTCGAGGTTCAACTGCACCCGGACCTGGTCCGGCCGGAGGGATTTCAGCAGGATATACGATCCGCTCAGGTGGAGACGGACCGTATTGGCGGAGGTGGAGAGGATCTCCAGCCGGGAATCCCGGTTCGTATATTCAATGGGTGTCTCCATGGTGATGAGCAGGCTGTTCCACCCACGGGTCAGGCTGAACCAGACGCCTGTCACCAGAAGAACCGACAGCACCCCTGCTGCAGTCAAAAGCAGCCGTTCCTTTGCCCAGAAATGGGGACGATTGACAGAGATGCCGAGATGCTCTCGAAGCCGGTTTGCAAGATCGCTCCGTTTGTGCATCACCTTCACTTCCCCCTCTTTGGCCGCAATGACCACCCCCCGCTCCTCGGATGTCGCCACCACCAGCGCGTCCGAACTCTCCGACAGCCCGATCGCGGCCCGATGTCGGGTTCCATAGTATTTGGGCAGATCCATCCGCTGGGAGAGCGGGAGAATCGTTCCCACCTCCGTGATCTGGTTTCCATCCAGGATCGCAGCCCCGTCATGGACCGGGTTGTTGTGCCAGAAGATGCTGATGATCATCTCCTTGGAGACCTCTCCGTTCCAGATGATACCGTTCTGCACCACCCCCTTGAGGCTCTTTTTTCCCGGAAAGACGATCAGGGAGCCGGTATGCTTCTGAGCCATGTCAAAGACCGCATCCGCGATCACCTCCACCGATGACGGGGGATTGTGTTTCGGAAAACCCCAGAAGACTGCCTTCAGTCCCTTCCCCCGAAAGGCTGCCCGGATCTCCCCGCCGAAGATGATCACCACGATGAGCGCGGCCACAGCCGTCAGTCCCTGGGAGAGCCAACTGGTGACGATCAGCCCCAGTGAGACCGCGATCCGCTGAAAGAACCAGAGCAGGGCCACCCCCATCAGCATATAGAGGATCGTGGTTCCCCTCAGAAGCACATAGAGCCGGAAGATGATATAGCTGTTCAAGAGGATATCAACGAAATCCTGCCATCGGATTCCCGACAGAAATTCCCAGAAGCTGTTCATAGCGATTTATTCCGTAACGCTGAAGCGTAGTGTTTGAAAGGTATTTCCTTCTGCATCCGTGATCTCCACCCGCCAGGGCCCGCGATCCGATTCCCGAAGCTGGATGTTGCTGTAGGTGGCCCAGGAGGGGGGCTGCACCTGAAGTCGGATGGTGAAGCTGAGAACGTCCCGGCGGTACCAGTTGTGATAGATATAGGTCTTTACGGGAACCGGTTCGAAGAGCGTATAGCAGTAAGCCTTCCCCCGGGAGATGGGGAAGACCACTGTCGGGTTGAAGGGCTTCCGATCCTGCACATCCTCACACATGACCGAATGGTAGAGGGTCAGTTTCTCCTTTGTCACCTCCTGCGCCACTTCCTGTCCCCATGTCGGGGAGAGGATGAGGGAGAGCAGAAAGCAAAGGAGAAGGAAAGTCATTCTTTTCATGATGCGCTGCATCTTTCTTTTCTTCTGCCATGATACATGATATCGGGGAAAATCCTTTTACAGAAGATTTTGGGATATCTTCTGTTTCGGGGTTCCATCCTTTTGGTCTACGATTATAGCATGGACAAGGCCCCGCGGCTATGGCAATCGATCGATTTTTTTTAAGGGGCCGGTCGCGCAGTTGCGGTTGAATCGCTGAAGGATCGGTGGTAAACTATACGGATATGGGAATCATGAGAGAAGGGAGAATAAGATAATTATGGCTGATGAATGGATCCGACAACAGACCCGGATTTCGCTTCAGCGTCTGCTGCCCCGGCTCCGAGCCGAGTTCAAAGAGGCCGCCGAATCCATGCCGCAGCACTGGGACGCCTTTGAAAAACGGCTCGACAGCCACTGGCCCCGCCTCTTTGCCATCCTGATCCGGCTCTACGGGAGCCGTTATGATTTTTTCTACCACCTGGAACAGATCCTCTTTACGGCCGCCCGAAGCTGGCTGGACCGGCCCGAAGCCCTGAAGACTCTGGACGAGGCCCGGGAGGCCGACGGCCAGTGGTTCCAGTCCCAGGAGATGGTGGGCGGGGTGCTCTATGCCGATCTCTTCAGCGACAATATCACCCAGTTGCATGAGCACATCCCCTACTTCAAGGAGCTGGGGCTCACCTACGTCCATCTGATGCCTCCGTTTGCGGTTCCTGCGGGGGACAGCGACGGCGGCTATGCGGTCAACAGCTATCGGATGCTCGATCCCTCTCTGGGGACAATGGAGGACCTGTCAGAACTGGGGGATCGTCTCCGAGAGGAGGGGATCAGCCTGGTGGTCGATTTTGTCTTCAACCATACCTCGGACGAGCATGAGTGGGCACTGAGAGCCCAGGGGGGGGAGCCCGAATATCAGGATTTCTACTATCTCTTTGCTGACCGGACCCTGCCGGATCAGTATGAGCGGAATCTGAGGAATATCTTTCCCGAGGTCCGCAAAGGGAGCTTCACCTGGCACGAGGGGATGCGGAAATGGGTCTGGACCACCTTTCACAGCTTTCAGTGGGATCTCAACTACGCCAACCCTGCCGTGTTCCGCGCGATGGCCGAGGAGATGCTCTTCCTGGCCAATGTCGGGGTGGAGGTGCTGCGCCTCGATGCGGTGGCCTTTATCTGGAAGCGGATGGGGACCGACTGCGAGAACCTGCCCGAGGCCCACATGATCATTCAGGCCTTCAATGCCATCTGCCGGATCGCGGCCCCGTCTCTGCTCTTCAAGTCCGAGGCCATTGTCCACCCGGACGAGGTGATCCGCTACATCGACACCGATGAATGCCGCCTCTCCTACAACCCCATGCTCATGGCCCTTCTATGGGAGGCCCTGGCCACCCGGGGGACCCGGCTCATCGAGCATGCCATGCGAAAGCGGAGCCGGATTCCCAATGACTGCTCCTGGGTCAACTATCTCCGGTGTCATGACGACATCGGCTGGACCTTCGACGACAACGACGCGTGGGAGGTGGGAATCGATCCAGGTGCGCACCGGCGGTTTCTGAACGATTTCTATACGGGGCAGTTTCCGGGCTCCTTTGCCCGGGGGATACCGTTCCAGTTCAATGCCGAGAGCGGAGACCAGCGGGTCTCGGGAACCCTGGCCTCCCTCGCGGGGCTGGAGCAGGCCCTTCTGGCAAACGACCCGCTCCTCATCGACATGGCGATCCGCAGAATCGTAATGCTCAGAAGCATCGTCCTCTCCATCGGCGGTATTCCGCTGATCTATCTCGGGGAGGAGTGGGGGATGCTCAACGACTACTCCTACATCACCGACACCCGGAAGGCCGGGGACAGCCGATGGGTTCACCGGCCCAAGATCCACTGGGGAACCGACCGGTGGAGCGACCCGGAGGCGTTGGAGCGGCGTCTTTTCAAGGAGGTCGCGGCCATGATCAAGATGCGGAAGAGCCTGCCGGCATTGAGAAACGGGGGCATGGAGGTGATCAGCACGGAAAATCCCCATCTTTTCGGCTATATCCGCCATAATAAGGGGCAGCGGATGCTGATCGTCAACAACTTTTCAGAGCATCCTCAGAGTATGGGGGAGAACCGGCTGCGGGTTTACGGCCTCGGATACCGGTTCATGGATCATGTCTCCGGGATCACCTTTCCCGCGGGCCGGCCCCTGGAGCTGGGGCCCTATGGGTTTGTCTGGCTGGAGACGACCGAGTACACCCGGCCATTATAATATATCCGAAGGCGAGTCCGGGGAGGCTTCTCCTGCAAATTCCGTGTTCAGGCCGGGCTCAAACCGGGTTCAGGCCGGGTTCAGGCCGGGTTCAGG
>JAABSP010000141.1 GCA_011390345.1 Desulfobacteraceae bacterium | reverse complement strand
CGATCTGGGTTGTTCTGGTTCTTCTTTTTCCTGGATTGGCTCAGGGGGGGGCTCAGTGGACCGAGGGGACGGAGTGGACTTAGTGGACGTAGTGGTCTTGTCGGAGATGGGTTTTTCTCCGGCCGCTGCCCGTTCCAGCTTCTGACAGATCTCCTCCGGGGCCTCTTCGATGGTCTCTCCTGCCGCGATCTGCTCTATCATTCCGCCTATGGCCTCGACTCCTGTAAAGAAGAGATCGATCAGCTCTCCGGAATGGGAGATTTTGCCCTGGCGGAGGCTGTCAAAGGCATCTTCGAGCTTGTGGGCCAACTCACTCACTGCGATCTGGTTCATCATCCGGGAAGAGCCCTTGATGGTATGGGCCGAACGGAAGATCGAGTTCAGATTTTCGGCATCGGCCTCGTTCTTCTCCAGGGTCAAAAGCCCCTCGTTGAGCCCCTTGATATGCTCTCTGGCCTCATCGAGGAATCTTGGGAGGAATTTGGATTTGTCGAACGGCACTGGCGGTTTCCTTACTCAGCCATGTTCTGGCGACAGAGGTGGATGATCTGTTCTTCGGTAAAGGGCAGCGGAAAAAAGGAGAGGCCGTGCGCGTCAAAGCCCCCCTTTTCCAGCAGGCGGATGACGATTCCATACTCCCGTCGCATTCCCCGGATATCCTGGCGGGCCTGGTAGATCCTGGCAAGGTAGAAATGGGCCAGCCAGTTCGCGGTCTGGCTGTATATGGCATCTTTGAAGCGTCGGATCGCGGTCTCATCATCATCTGTCTGTATTGCGGTCATTCCCAGCAGCAGAAAGGCCTCGGTGCAGAGGGAATCCTTTTCCAGAGCCCGATGGCATAGGATCTCAGCGGCCTCGTTCTCTCTGCGGTTGAAGAGAATCGCGGCCTTCAGGGTGTAGACAGAGGGAGTGACAGGTCCTTTTTTCAGCAGTCCATCGAGAATGGCAACGGCCTCCTCATAATTCTTGTTCCGGGCCAGGGACAGGGCATTTTCAAAGCCGGATGAGTCCCGGGTCTCCCTTTCCGGTCTCCGCGGGGAGGGCCGCTTCTGTTCAGGGGCTTTGGCGGAAGCTGCGGTTCCGGGGACGGCAAAGCCGGCGATAGGGGAGACGGTCGGCTTTCCCACGGGTTTATGGTACAGAAAGACCCCGTCGATCTCCTTGAGCCTCAGCACCTTGAAATCGTGGGATAGGGTTTCGGTGGCACTGACAATGAGATATCCGCCCTCCAGAAGAATCTGCGAAAGATGGGTGAAGATCTGTTTCTGGATCTCCGCGTCAAAATAGATGGAGACATTCCGGTAGAAGATCACATCCATCCGCTGCAGCGGGGCCGGAAAGGGGAAATGGAGAAGATTGGCCGGGTAGAATTTTACCATCCCCCGGATTTCGTCGATCACCCGAAACCGATCTGAAAAGACCCCTTTGAAAAAACGTTCCTTTTGCAGGGTTTCCAGATTCCGGAAAGAGCGGCGGTGGTAGATCGCGCTTTGGGCCTTTTTCAGGGCCTCGGAATCGATATCCGCGCCCATCACGGAAAAGCGGCTCTGCGCGCCCCGGATGCCGTACTTTTCCGCCAGAATCATGGCAATGGAATAGGGCTCCTCGCCGGTGGAGCATCCCGCGCTCAGGATGCGAAGGGGCTCGGGCCCGCTCTTTTCGGCCAGAAGATTGGGGATCAGGTGATCGGAAAAAACCCGCAGTTGCTCCGGCTCCCGGAAGAAATAGGTCTCGTTTACCGTCAGCAGGTTGACCAGTTCGCTGAAGGCCTCTTCGTTCTGCCGGATCAGTTGCAGATACGCCTTCAGGTTAGGGCTGCCCCGCAGGGTCATCAGCCGGGGAATCTCGTTTGCCAGACGCTCTTCCATATCGGGTTTGAGGATCAGGCCCGTGCGCCGGCGAAGCAGCGCCTTACACTCCATCAGATCCATAGGCGCTCCTCCTGCCCGATGTCCGGGCTTTCAAAAGGTTCAGGATCTTGGCTCCGATATTGGAGATGGGCAGGACCACATCGATGCAGCCGCTCTCGATGGCGATCCTGGGCATGCCAAAGACCACCGATGTCTTCTCGTCCTGTGCGATGGTCTCTCCGCCTGCGGCCTTGATCCGCTTCATGCCGGCCACCCCGTCGTCGCCCATGCCGGTCAGGATCACGCCGATGGTTCTGGGGCCGAAGACATGGGCCGCAGCACTCAGAAGCAGATCGCAGGAGGGGTAGTAGATATCCTGGGGCCGGCGCTGCTGAAAGCAGATCCGCCGGTTCCGGTCGATGAGCATATGCTTTTTGGAGGGCGCGAGATAGGCCGTGGCTTTCTCCAGGGGCTCCCCGGGCTCGCCGGTCTTGACCTTGAGCCTGCAGACGCTGTCGAGCCACTGGGCCAGCCCTGATGCAAAATTGTCGGTGATGTGCTGGGCAATGACAATGGAAGGGGGGAAATCGGCCGGCAGGGCAGAGAGAACCGTGGAGAGGGCCCGGGGGCCTCCGGTGGAGGAGGCGATGGCAACGATGGAATGCTTTTCCGATTCAACGCCCAGACGACTTTTTGGGGAAAGGATCTCCTTCTGGGCCGCATGTCCGCGGATATGAGAGATGACCTTGACCCTGGAGAGGAGCCGGATCTTGCTGATAAACTCGGCAGAGCGATCCGCGGTCGGCTTCGGGATCACCTCCAGCGCGCCCCGGGAGATGGCCTGATACGCGATATTCGCGTCATTGCTGGAGGTGACCACCAGAATCGGCACCGCAACCGCGCTCATGATCTGCCGGATCGCCTCGAGGCCGTCCATGCCAGGCATATTGATATCCATGGTCACGATGTCCGGCTTCAGGCGGGAGACCTTCTCCACCGCATTCCGGCCATCTGCGGCCTCTCCCACCACATCGATACCCTTCTCGGAACAGAGGATCGCAACCATCAGCTCGCGGATAAAATCGTCATCTTCCACCACCACCACCCGGATGGGCTTTGTCTCTCCGCCTTCTTTTCTCACTGTCATCTTTTCAATGATCTATTGGAGCTTGAAGCGGCCCATCAGTGCCTGAAGATCCTCGGAGAGCGCTGCCAGGCTGGTGCTCACCTCCGAGATCTGATTGATGGATCTCGATGTCTGTTCCGAACCGTCTGCAATGTCTCTGAGCGCGGTGACGATCTGCTGGGTCGCGGTCTTCTGCTGCTGGGTGGAAAGGGAGATCTGCTTGGCCGCATCAGTGGTCTCCTGGGAGCCGCCCAGGATCTCGTTGAGCAGATCCGTTGTCTGGCCAAAGGAGACCAGCGCATCCTGGATGCCCTTGGTGCTCTTCTCCGAGGAGATGACCATCCCGTTTGCGGCCTCCTGGATCTCGTTGATCTTGTTTTCGATATCCCCGGTCGATTCGGTGACGTTGTCGGCCAGGCGCCGGATCTCCACCGCGACCACGCCGAAGCGTTTGCCTGCCTCCCCGGCTCCTGAGGCCTCGATGGCCGCATTGAATGCTATGAGCCGGGTCTGATCTGCGATATTGTTGATCAGTTCCATGATCTTGGTGATCTCCTCGGCCTTTTTCCGCAGGGCCATGATCTCTTTGATATTGTTCTGGTTGTCGTCGTTGATCACCTCCATCTTGGCCATCATGTCAGAGACCGACTGGACCCCCTGCTGGCTGCTCTGAAGCGCGTTGTCCGAGATATTGACGACCGAGTTGGCATTCTCCGCTATCTGAGCCGATGAGGCCGAGAACTCCTCCATTGTAGAAGAGATCTCGGAGACCGATGCCGACTGCTGGGACGCGGTGGCCGACTGCTCCGCGAGCGCTCCTGAGATGTCGGCCACCGCATCATTGACCTGGTTGGCCACTTCCGTGGTCCTGGTGATGATCTCCCGGAGATTCTCCACCATCGTTTTCATCGCGGCCAGGAGATAGCCGATCTCGTCTCTGGCCCCGGCCTCCACCTCAACGGTGAGGTCGCATTTGGAGAGGCGTCTTGCAGTCTGGCCCACGATGTTCAGACGCCGGACGATCCGGGAATTGAGCATCAGGGTGAGGGGGATCATCAGAATCACGGCAATGACCGAAACAATGATGATGATGTATCCGATCCGGTAGAGCAGCCCCATGAAATCGTCGTAATAGGCTGTGGATGCGACGATCCAGTCGAACTCCGGAACATAGCGGAAGACCACGAGCTTCTTCCGATACTGCTTTTCACCAGGGTTTTTCCAGTCATAGATGATGATGCCGTTCTTCTGATCTAGCATCTCCTGGATGAACATCCGGCCCGTGGCATCCTTTTCCTGGCTGATGTTCTTCCCCTGCAGGATGGGATGGATGATGAGATTCCCTTTAGTGTCAATCAGATAGGGATATCCCGTATCCCCGATCCGGATATCGAGGACATTGGCGGAGAACTCCTCCACATGCACCAGTTGGAGGAACTCGGTTTTATAGGAGGAGGCCGAGATGATCCAGTCCCAGGGTTCGAAATAGGTCATGTAGAGGGCCTTAGGCCGTTTGGTCTCATCCCCCGGATTCTGCCACTCATATTCGAGATACCCTTCCTTGAGGCTCATCTGCTCCTTGACAAAGGCGTGCTGGGAGATATTGACCCCGACCAGGGAGGGCTTTGGATGGACAGTTACGGTTCCATCGCTGTTGAGGGTATAGACATATCCGGTGGTGCCGATGGTCTGGCTCAGGAGAAGATCCGCGGCCAGGGCCCGTCCATCGACTTCGGAGATGAGCCCGGCCTGGTATTTGGCGTAGATCTCCTCCACCATATCCAGGTTGGTCTTGGCCACTGCTCGCAGATGGTTTCGGATGGAGGCGTCTGCGGTGGTGGTGACGAGGTTCCAGATCGCGTCGGTGGTGTTTTGCAGTTCGTTCTCCATCTCGGCTTTGATGGTTCCCCGGGTGTAGAACCAGATGGCGCTGAGACCGATCGCGCTGACAAAGAAGAAGATCAAGGAATAGACGCCAAGAAGTTTGAATCGCAACGGAAAATTTTTGATCGAAAAGCTTGAATTCATCGCAGCATACTCCCCTTTCACGGGTTAAGAAACAGCAGGCGGAGCTACTGTAGCCGTTTTGGATTCGATTTTCAAGGACAAGTCGCGCCACCGGAAGAGATCTGTCAGCAGGACAATGCCCTTCTCTCCTTTTCCGGAGGTCAGTGCCGCTCCCCAGACCGGCGAGATACGGCACAACTGTTCCATCAGTTTCGGCAGGGGCCGGATGTTCTCCAGATCGATCTGCCGATTCACCTCTTCAGGGCTTTCGATGATGACCCCAAAGTGGCTCTTGGCATTTTGGAGATAGAGAACCATGGGCGATTGATAGTCAGAGCGTGAGATCTCCAGGGAGAGAACCTCATGGAACCAGCCGATGGGAATCTCCCTTTCCGATGTCCGGCTCAAGGGCTCCATTCCGCAGATCCCCTCCATATCCACGCCGAAACGGATTCCTTTGAGAGTGAAAAGGAGAAGAAAAAGGGTTTGGGTTTGCATGGATTCCTGTTCGTTTCAATGAACGATCTTCGAAAAGATCTTACCCACATCGAGGATGGTCACATACTTCTCGTTGTACAGGGTCTCCCCGCCCACGGCAAACTCCCGGATGGACCTGTCCAGGGTCGCCAGGGGCCGTTTGATCTCGCTCTGGGGCACATCGAGCACATCCTCCACCCCATCCACCAGAATACCGGATCGGATCCCCTCGGCCGATGCAATGACGATTCTGGTGTCCCGGGTCGGCTCCCCCGGAGAGATCCCCATCATCCGGTGGAGATTCACCACCGATTCGATATCCCCCCGGACATTGATGATGCCCAGCAGGTCGTCGGGACACCCCGGCACAAAGGTGACAGGTTCATAGGGGAGGATCTCCTTGATCTCCTCACCATAGAACCCATAGAAGTCGCCGTCCAGAATAAAAACCACCAGATTGACGGTCTTCTCCTCTGCAGCCGCACTCTCCCGCTGACGGTTCCGCCGCTCTTTCACTGCATCGAGGATCTGCTCGCTCTTCTCTTTGCCGCGGGGCGCGTCCCCATTCTCCCGGGTCTGTTCCTCGGTCATGCCTCCCCCTTCAATGCATCCAGAATGATCCCAGTCAGATCCCGTTGGATTCGCCGTTCGATCTCCGTCACCGGCAGGGTTCGGATATTGATCACCGCGCGCTCGGCCCGGATCATCCCCTGTGCTGCGGCCTCGCCGGTCAGATCCCTGAACGAAGCGTCGTACAGATCCCCATCCTTGAAATAGAAGAACCCTTTATCATCGTCCGGCAGAAGAATCTCACAGATGCAGGTCTTGAGTTCCATCCCGATCAACTGCAGAAAGCTGCCCACCGAGATCCCCTCCACCGATGCCTCCAGGGTCTCCCGGTTCAGAGCGGAGACAATGGCCTCGCAGAAGCGGTCCTGCCCAAAGGGCTTCTCCAGATAATATAGCACATCCTGCTGGAGCTTTCTTTTCAAATGGGGAATCCGCAGGGAGGTCATCGCGATGCAGGGAAGCTCGGGAAAGTTCCGGCTCACATAGGCCAGCAGCACCAGCCCTTCGACTCTGGGCATCTTCAGATCCGTCACCAGCAGGGAGATCGGCTCCCGGCGCAGCATCTCCATCGCCTCCAGACCGTCATTGGCAAAGAGAACATCAAACTGATCCCGATACTTCTGGAGATACTCATACATCAGCATCCGCTGCCCCGCGTCATCTTCCGCGATGAGAACCTTTTTCATGCTTTACACCTCATTTTTTGCTCCTCTGCCGCGATCTTACGATCTTACAATAGAACTCTCCTCTTTTACGATATTTTCCGCGGCTTGACAACCGGTTTGGTCGCTAAGAAAAATTCGGGGATCGGAAAAAGAGAAGAGCGCAGAAGATCTTGACGCGGATCAATGCTTTTGCCCCTGATTAGTGCTGTGCCGGGAATAAAAATATGCATGATCGATTTGACAGAAAGGGGAAACTCTTCTACCCTTTTCAGAGGGAAAATGAAGAGATTGAGAGAGAAAATGAACAGATTCAGAGAAAAAATGAACAGATTCAGAGAAAAAATGAACAGGGCCATTTTTTTAAGGAGAGGGCCATGAACTGGAAAGAGGTCTGCGACCATCCCGATCTCAGGGATCTCCCTTTTAAGATCGAACTGAACGAAAGAGGACAGATCGTCATGTCTCCGGCAAAGGTCTACCATTCCATGTTTCAGGGGGAGATCGCGGGGCTTCTGCGGTTTTTCCGAAAAGAGGGAAAGATTCTGACCGAATGCGCCATCCGCACCCACAAGGGCACAAAGGTGGCTGATGTGGCCTGGGCATCGAACCAAACATTTGCCCGGATCAAAGATGGGGCCGAATGCTCCATAGCGCCGGAGATCTGCATCGAGATCCTCTCCGCATCCAATTCAGATTCGGAGATCGAGGAGAAGAAGGCGCTCTACTTCTCGAGGGGAGCCCGGGAGGTCTGGCTCTGTGACGAAGCGGGAAAAATGGCCTTTTTCATCCCGGGGGATAAGATCAAATGCTCTGAGATTTTTCCGGATTTTCCCCTTCAATTGGATATTGAAGCCAAATGAAATCCGGGTGAGG
Source organism: Desulfobacteraceae bacterium (assembly GCA_011390345.1). Lineage (GTDB taxonomy): Bacteria > Desulfobacterota > Desulfobacteria > Desulfobacterales > JAABSP01 > JAABSP01. The sequence goes on along the minus strand of JAABSP010000141.1, from coordinate 1,615 downwards.
AAGATCCGGGAGAATGAAGGTTTGCGGAAGGATACCGGCAACATTAGAACGTAACGCTGCCGGCCTTTCCGCTACGCTACAGAGATGCGGCCAGCCCACACCCTTGGGAGATCGCCCGTTTTGCATCCAGCTCCGCGGCCAGCCTGGCCCCGCCGATGAGGTGGAATCGGATGCCGGCCGATTCCAGCGCCGGAACCAGCTCGGTTCTCGACTTTTGGCCCGCGCAGATCACCACATTCTCCACTTCCAGCAGCCGGGTTTTCCCGTCCACCTGAATGTGCAGCCCGCTGTCGTCGATCCTTTCATAGGTCACACCCGGGATCATCTCCACCCCTCGGTGCCGCAGTGTGAGCCGGTGAATCCATCCGGTGGTCTTGCCGAGATTCTTCCCCAATTTGTCCGCCTTGCGCTGGAGCAGATATATCTGACGCGGGGATTCGGGCAGCACCCGATTCGGGGAAAGACCGCCCCTGTTGGAGAGGGTCGGATCGATCCCCCATTCGTTCAGAAAAGCCTTGGGCAGACGCTGCTCCTGTTCTGCTTCCTCATCTGACAGGTTTTCCTCATGGGAAGCCCCGGCAGAGACATCGGCATGGGAGAGGAATTCGGCCACATCAAAGCCGATGCCGCCCGCGCCGATAATGGCAACGCTTTTTCCCACCTGCTTTTTATGCAGCAGCACATCCATATAGGAGAGAACCATCGGATGATCGATGCCGGGAATGGAGGGGATTCTCGGACGGACTCCCGAAGAGATCACCACTTCGTCGAATCCCCCTTCCATAATCTCCGATGCGGTCACTTCATGATTCAGCCGGAGATCGACCCGGGTCAGCTCGATCTGCCGACGGAAATAGCGGAGGGTTTCGGCAAACTCCTCCTTGCCGGGGATGACCATCGACATGTTGAATTGGCCCCCGATCCGATCCGATGCCTCGAAGAGCGTCACCCGGTGGCCTCTTCCCGCGGCCGCTATCGCTGTGGAGAGGCCAGCAGGCCCTGCCCCCACCACCGCAATTCGCTTCACAGGATCAGCCGGAGGATACTTCAGCTCGGTCTCGTAGCAGGCCCTCGGGTTGACAAGGCAGGTGGCACGTTTTCGGGAGAAGACATGGTCGAGACAAGCCTGGTTGCAGGCGATGCAGGTGTTGATCTCATCCTCCCGGCCCTCCTGGGCCTTGCGCATGAAATCCGGGTCCGCGAGAAACGGTCTGGCCATAGAGATCATATCCGCATCCCCCTGAGCTAATATCCCTTCAGCCACATGGGGCATGTTGATTCGATTGGTGGTGACGAGCGGGAGATTCACCGCCCCCTTGAGCCTGCGCGTCACCCAGGTGTATGCAGCTCTGGGAACCATTGCCGCGATCGTGGGAATTCTGGCCTCATGCCAGCCGATGCCGGTGTTGAGGATCGTCGCGCCGGCCCTCTCCACCCGCCGGGCCAATTCCTCGATCTCCTCCCAGAGGCTTCCCTCCTCCACCAGGTCGATCATGGAGAGGCGGTAGATGATGATGAAATCCTCTCCCACAGCCTCCCGAACCCCAGAAATGATCTCGACCGGCAGGCGCATCCGCTTTTCAGCATCGCCGCCCCAGTTATCCTTTAGATCGGA
>JAABSP010000193.1 GCA_011390345.1 Desulfobacteraceae bacterium | reverse complement strand
CTCTCAATTCCGTGGGGAGTTGGACGAGGCGTTGCGGATTCGTCAGGAAGAGGAGCTTCCGGTCTATGAGCGTCTGGGGGATGTGCGCTCCCGTGCGGTGACGATGGGTAAAATAGCCGATATCTATAGATCCCGTGGAGACTTGGACGAGGCGTTACGGATTCATCAGGAAGAGGAGCTTCCGGTCTATGAGCGTCTAAGGGATTTGAGAAATTTAGTGGTTGGGAGAGCTAACATAGCCTTGCTTTATCTGAAACTTAATCCACCCCGCAGGGAAGAAGCCAACCATCTCCTCTGCCAGTCCTTGACCGACGCCCGCCGCATGAAAATCCCCGAAGCCGATCATATCCGCACAATCCTGCAAAATAACAAAATGACCTGCGAGGATGATGGCATCTCAGGGTAAGTATCCTCTATTTGACGCGGAAAGGATCTGGGAACCTGGGAGGAGATCTTGGATGAATCTGGATATCGGCGAATTGAAGACGACTGGAAAAGTCCTGTCTGGCTACTCTCCGGTCGGTTCGGATCGTTGCACCACTATGTGTCACCGAGTATTTACAGCCCCCGAAACCTGTGATAGAAAAGAACCGTTCTGGCAGGTAATCATCACATACAACAGAATAAGGAGATGAAAATGGTGAAAAAAGCGGTACCCGTGCGGCTGATGTCGGCAATATTCTTCCTGTTTCTTCTTGTTGGAACCGCGTCTGCCGCGCCGCCCATGAACCCGGGCCAGTGGCAGGTGACCATAAAGACCGAGATGCCGGGGATTCCGGTTCCGATTCCGCCGATCACCCAGACCCACTGCCTGACCGAGGAGGACATGGTTCCACAGAAGGGAGAGCCGGGACAGAATTGCAAGACCGTGGATTACAATGTCTCGGGAAGCAAGGTGACCTGGCGGATGATCTGCACCGGTGATCCGGGAGAGACCGAAAGCCGGGGGGAGATCACCTACAGCGGAGATACCTTCAAAGGGTCGGCCAAGACCACTGTGGATGTGCCGGGGCAGGGGCAGATGACCATGACCAATCAGATGAACGGAAAAAGGATCGGTTCCTGCACGAAATAGGAATGCCCGATCCTTATTGTTTGCCAACACAGGGTCCTGCGCGAGGAACTTCGGGCATTTCAATAAAAGCCCGGAAAGATAGCCTCAAGCAGGACTCTTTCAAGGCTTACGAAGCCCGCTTGCCGGTCTTTTCTTCATACCAGAGATCCTGATGCTGCTTTGCCCAGGATTCATCCACGCTCCCGCGCCACATCCCCTCGAAGGTTCCCTCCGCGCCGATGGTGCCGACGTATATATGGCCCAAAGAGGCCGCGATAAAGAGAATCGCGACCGATGCATGGATGATGTGCGACACCTGCATGGTTCCCCGGCTCTGGCCCCAGATCGGGAAATCGAGGATCACTCCGGTGATGCCGACTGCGATGCCGGCAAAGGTCATCAGCCAGAACCAGGCCTTTTCACCCCCGTTTACCTTCTCCGCATGGGGCCTCGGCCCTTTACCGATCATCCCGCCCAAGTTTTTGAACCATACGATGTCCATCTTTTTGGGGATGTTGTCCTTGACCCAGATGATGATCTCGATCAGCAGTCCGACAAGGAAGAGGGGGCCGCTGAAATTGTGAATCCAGAGGGCCCACTGCATGTAGCCGGAAAAAACCTCCAGTCCGAAGAGCGGGATGAGGACGGCCCGACCGTAGAGGTTGCTCAGACCTGTCAATGCCAGCACGATGAAGAAGAAGGCCGTGTACCAGTGAAGGATGCGCTCGAACAGTGAAAAGCGGCCGATGCGCATTCCGGTCCGCGGTTCGTGCAGCCTGTCTTTTCCCACGATGATGAAAAAGAGGAAGATTGCAGCCAGAACGCCGGCCATCAGCAATGCCCCAGTCCAGGAGATGAGGCCGTTTCGGATCTCCCGCCAGTTCTGGCCTCCGTTATGGATGAGAATCCTGTGGGCTTCGGAGTCCACCACGGTTACGCCCGGAACCCCCTCCCGGACATCCCTCCAGAAGTCGGCACGGGGATTGGGTCCTATCTCCGGGACCGCAGAGAGCGCAAGAAGCGACAGGCCCGCCAAAAGGGTCAGAAAGATCATTGCCGCGACAGGTTTTGGTAATAAAGTGCTATAAGGCGTCTTCATTTCCTTTCCTTTTGGGATCAGCGGTCTCTCCGGACCGACTGAAACCTTTCTCTTATTCATGTCAAAGACTCCTATTTGCCGGGGGGATAGGCCGCTTCCCATCGCCAGAACTCCATGTTGCTTCCCCGGGCCATCACCCGCTTTCGGTAGATCTCAGAGACGATGCCGCCGTCGCCGGCCAGCAGCGCTTTGGTGGAACACATCTCCGCACACAGGGGCAGCTTTCCCTCTGCGATCCGGTTGCGGCCATATTTGATATACTCCTCGGGCGAGTTGTCGGGCAGAGGGCCGCCCGCGCAGAAGGTGCATTTGTCCATCTTCCCCCGGATGCCGAAGGCCTTCTGCTCCGGAAACTGGGGCGCGCCAAAGGGGCAGGCGTAGAAGCAGTAGCCGCACCCGATGCAGAGATCCTTGTCGT
>JAABSP010000060.1 GCA_011390345.1 Desulfobacteraceae bacterium | reverse complement strand
TGGCACAACCCGATGGCGTAGCGAACCGCCTCCAGCTTCACCGCGGAATGAGGATAGAAGTGCAAGGGGTGCTGATGACGCTTCTTTTTCTGACGCATAGCGGCTGATTTGAAGATTCTGCGTATGATGATTTTACGAAAATGATTTGGAGTAAGACGAAAGCATAAGGAGAAGAAAATGACAGCTACAGATAAAGTGTTTAAAGAAGCATTAACGCTCAAACCCTTCGAAAAGGCACAACTCATCGATAAGCTGATTTCCAGTCTTGATAAACCGGATAGGAAAATTGATGAATTATGGGCTAAAGAGGCTGAAGATAGGATTGATGCCTATGATCAGGGAAAACTAAAGGCGGTATCTTTGGAAAAAGTCCTTCAAAAATACAGGCAGCGTTCAGAATGAAGATCAATTTTCTTGAAATTGCCCAAATCGAGTTGGATGAAGCCATCGAGTATTACAATTATGAGATCCCTGGTCTTGGCGATGTGTTTCTCACGGAAGTGTTGAATGCCCTGGATAGGATTTGCGATTTTCCTGAAGCATGGCAACCGTGTTTAAAACGAACAAGACGATGTCAAACTCGTCGTTTTCCATACGGAATTATTTACCAGATACGGGAACAGGAAATCCTGGTTGTTGCGATCGCAAATCTTCACAGAAAACCTGAGTATTGGAGGGATCGGATATAGATTCGCCGATAGAGAGTCTTCCCGGGAAAGGGAACGAACCGCTCTTTGGCCCCTTTGCCGCGATGGACATGGATCAACATTCGATGGCTGTCGATATCGGACACCTGAAGGAAGAGACCTTCCTGAAGACGAAGGCCGCATGAGTAGATGGTGGTAAGGCAGTTGTAGTTGTGAAATGTTTTCACCTGTTGTAGAATATGGATGACTTCTTCCCGGCTCAGGACGCAGGGAAGACGCTTTTCCAGTTGGGCTTTGAGAATGTTGAAAAAATGCCAGTCCCGCCGGAGCACGTTGATGAAGAAGAACTTCAGGCCGCAGTAGCAGATTTTAAGCGTACTGGGCGACCATTCGGTGACATTCCGGCGGAAGAGAAAATATTCCTGAAGCTCCTCTTCGGTGATCTGTCGGGGGTCTTTTCCGTAATGTCCGATGATCTTTCGGACAACACGGGCGTAGGCTTCCTGAGTGCTGCCGCTCATTCCGGCCAGTTGAAGGGCCTCGATGGTCTTGTCGTACCAGGGCGTTCGTATCGTTTTTGACATGATACCTCTCCTTCAATGAGGTTCGTCTGGTGGGCAATGTCTGCCCATAGAGGTATTGTATCATATATCTCAATTGTAGATCAGGGAAATGTCTGGAAATAGAAGTGCAAAAGATTGACGACGCTTCTTTTTCTGCCGCGGAGCGGCTTACTTGACCAACTGCTTGCACACGGATCGCAAAAAGCTGCGCTCGTTCCTCGCTCCGCATTTTGCGCCCGGTGAAGCAGGGCGTTAACGTGCCGAAAAGCTCAATCACAATATCTCATCTTCTTGAAGCACATGTCCGAAGCGAAGCTTTCGAGGAGCAGCGCCTCGGGGTCAGCACCGTATGATGCAAAAATATGCCCTTTTGATGATATTTTTTATTTAACGGCAAAATATTGAGACAATTAAAAGTGAAACGACCTCTTCAAAAAGTTGTGGATGAAAGCTTTCCGGTGAAAGCAAAGCGGGGAGGCGGAATTATCAAGATTGAAGATTGGGAAGACTCGAAGAGAAATATTGTTAAATATAGTATGGCGTATATCAATCATTCAATTTATCCTGATGACAACGGTCGGGTTCTAGGTTATGATAATACACACGGTTATCTCCATAGACATTATAAGGGAGAGATAATGCCGGTTGATGATTTTGTGAGTTATCATGACCTTGTTGAAAGATTTGAAAAAGAAGTAAAGGAACTCATAAGATGACAGCGAATATAAAAATCGGCTCTATTGAAGATTTTTTTGAATCTGCAAAACAAACTGCTAAGGAAATTGATGAAGGAAAAAAAATTACCCGCAAACACACCATATGGGTCGAGCCTTCTGATATAAATGAACTGCTCAAGCGAACTGAACTGATTCACTATTTGCGGAATAAGAAAAAAATTACTGTAAGGCAGATTGCTAAGGATATGAATCGATCATCAGCAAGCTTGAAGAGGGATTTAAATGTTTTATCAAAGTATCAGTTGATAAATATATACACAGAAATTGATGAGAAAAACCGTGCTCGAAGTCTCGTTGAATCTTCCTTCGGAAATCAGAAAATTGAAGTCAAGGCGGAAATTTGATCAAGAATCCCTCAGATTATGATGACCGACGGCAAGTCGGACACCGCGAACTGGCAGCCGCACATCCGCACCCTCATGAACCCCGATGGAAGCACATGCTGCAAAAACCTGCGGATGAACTCCATAGCATCGACGGTCATCCGCCGATCCCGTGTGCTGTCCGGTTTTCTGTAGCGAAAGGTCACCTGATCCCCGACAACATTGACGATCCGGTGATCGGAGCCGGCTGTTTGAAACACATACCTGGACAGATACCGAATGGATCTTTCCGCATCTCCGACAGCCTGAACATTGACATTCCACTCCCTGTTCCAGAAATCGGACGGTATCTGATTGTACACCCCCTCTTTGATCATCTGATCCCGGAATTTGGCTTTGTAGATTTTCGACATCGCATGAACCGGCAGATAGAAATCAATACGGGTAGGATGCTACAGCCCGTCTTTGGAAAAGATATTCCTGAAGACGAAGGCCGCATGAGTAGATGGTGGTAAGGCAGGTGTAGTTGTGAAATGTTTTCACCTGTTGTAGAATACGGATGACCTCTTCCCGGCTCAGGACGCAGGGAAGACGTTTTTCCAGTTGGGCTTTGAGAATGTTGAAAAGATGCCAGTCCCGCCGGAGCACATTGATGAAGAAGAACTTCAGGCCGCAGTAGCAGATTTTAAGCGTACTGGGCGACCATTTTGTGACGTTTCGGCGGAAGAGAAAATATTCCTGAAGCTCCTCTTCCGTGATCTGTCGGGGGTCTTTTCCAAAATGTTCGATGATCTTTCGGACAGCACGGGCGTAGGCTTCCTGAGTGCTGCCGCTCATTCCGGCCAGTTGAAGGGCGTCGATGGTCTTGTCGTACCAGGGCGTTCGTATCGTTTTTGATATAATACCTCTCCTTCAATGAGGTTCGTCTGGTGGGCAATGTCTGCCAATAGAGGTATTGCATCATATATCTCAATTGGAGATCAGGGAAATATCTGGAAATAGAAGTGCAAAAGATTGACGACGCTTCTTTTTCTGCCGCGGAGCGGCTTACTTGAACAACTGCTTGCACACGGATCGCAAAAAGCGCCGCTCGTTCCTCGCTCTGCTTTTTGCCGCCGGTGATTTGCGATGTTATTCTTAAAGGAGGTATCTAAGATGATTGAGAAACGAAATACTGTTTTTATGAGATTTTGCATGTTAATACTTTTGTGGGCCGCCGCATTCTCAAGTGTAGCTTATGGAGCAGATGTCGCGGGCAGTGAAGACCATCCTCTAATTTCTAGATTCCCTGGTTCAACTATTGTCTATCATGAACAGGTCGACTTTGATGAATATGTCCTTCCGCTTGGAGGGCTTGATGATGAAAGAAATTTGTCAGAGAGCCGAAGAGTAGCTGGGCAGGTAACAAGAATCCAATACAGAGCCCCGGAAGAGCGCTCCACGTACGAGGTCTACCATAACTATGAGTCTGCCCTCAAAGAGGCAGGATTTGAGATATTGTTTTCAGGGACGAATCAAGAGCTTTCCTGGAGGTGGACGTCTGTTTTGTACGAGTATGGGAAAGTGAATTCGCCATTGCCCTCAGATGTTCTGGAGAAAAGCCTTTTGGTGAGCGAGGAGGATTTCCGTTATCTGTCCGCCGAGCTTAGTCGGGTAGAGGATGGGAATGTGTATGTGGCCCTGACTGTTTCACAAACCCAACCCGCTGATGGGCCCGGAATTCAGATGGATATTGTTGAAGAAAAGTCGATGGAAGAAGACAAGATAATAATCGACGCCGAGGCCATGGCCAGCGAGATCGACCGTAGCGGATCTGTCTCTATTCAGGAGATTTATTTTGATACCGGGAAGGCAACGTTAAAAGCTGAGTCCGAAGCAGCTTTGGAGGAAATTGCAAAATTTATCAATCAAGAGTCAGGTGTACGTTTTTATGTAGTAGGACACACAGATAGCCGAGGGGAACTTGATTACAATATGGACCTTTCAGATAGGCGGGCTGAATCAGTAGTGGAAACATTGGTTACACACTATAATGTCGATGCGAATAGGCTTATCCCTAAAGGTGTAGGCCCATTAGCTCCAATTGCAACCAATGACACTCAAGAAGGCCGATCCCAGAATCGACGTGTGGCGATTGTGAAGAAATAGGTAAGGCGTGAGCTTCTTCTATCAGTCGACTTACTCTGGCTTCAAGCTGATGATCTGAGAGTCTGAAAATAGAAGTCATCTCGAAAATCATCAAAAAGATTCGGGTTGATTATAGCCAAAAGTATAACCTTTCTGCTTCACTCTGACCGGTGTTCCGCTGTCGCTTCACACCGGCAGGTGAGCAGGCCGTTAGCTTAAATGTTTCATGGAACTGATAAATATCTATCAATCACATGCGACCAATATTTTTGGGAAGGATAAATGAGAGAGCACATGATACACCGACGATTGACTTTTGCTCTCCAGGCAATTCTGGTTGTCGGGTTCATCGCTGAAGTCTGGGCAAAACAATGGTTTACCGCTGTGATCACAAGCGGGATAATCTTGATAACATTCGCCCCCTTGCTTCTGGAAAAAAAGTTACGCGTTTTTATCCCGCCTGAGGTTATACTTCTTTCAATTACCTTCGTTTTTGCGTCACTGTTTCTTGGTGAAGTTCGTGGGTACTATGAACGTTACTGGTGGTGGGATATCGCCCTTCACGCCGGATCTGGATTTTTACTGGGTATTATCGGTTTTCTATTGATGCACTTATTAAACGAAACAGAAGAAATCGGCGTACACATGAAACCAGGCTTTGTTGCTTTTTTTGCCTTCTTGTTTGCAGTCGGGATTGGCGCTCTTTGGGAAATCTTCGAGTTTGGCATGGATAGTTTCTTTGCCATGAATATGCAAAAGGAGATGTTCGGCGATCCTTCTGGTTTGACCGACACAATGTGGGATCTGATTGTTGATACCCTGGGAGCCTTGATAATCACGGTGCTTGGGTATGGCTACCTCAAAACCGCCAGAAACGAATCATTTCTTGAAAGGTGGATTCACGCTTTCATTAAGAGCAATCCACGGTTTTTCAATCGACACCGATAGATTTTCCAAAACGGATGGAATGTTGCAAGCTAACAAGGCTAATTCAGCCGACGCAAAAAGCCGCGCGGCTGATTAGCGACGTTAACGTGCCGAAGTGCAAGGGGTTGATGACGCTTCTTTTTCTGCCTCGGAGCGGCTTACTTGAACATATTGGAGAATTATCATGCACTTTAGCATTCCATTGGAAGAAATGAGCGTCGAGGAGAAGCTACATGCGATAGAAGAAATTTGGGCTGACCTTGCCGGCACACCAGAGAATATACCATCCCCATCCTGGCATGCAGATGTATTGCGCGCCCGAGAAAAGCGCATCTCCGAAGGGAAATCTCATTTTCTGGATTTAGCCGAAGCTAAAAAAGCTGTAATGAGCCAGTTGAATTGGTTGTTATAAAATCAAATGGTTAGTAGAATCCAACCGTCATTTGCGGTCATAGCTCAGGATATTTCCGAATTGCATTCTACCCGATGAACATCTGCCCGGCGCTCAGGGATTCGCAGAGCGCGAGGTAGACCTCATGGAGCCGCTCCTGCCGGTAATCGCGGTCCAGTGCCTTCAATATCCGCCGGGCCAGAGGGCCTGTCTCCAGAATACACTCGATGGCCCCGCCCGTTTTTCCGTCGAGTTGGGCCATCTCACGGCAGGATTCGCTGATATGGGCCCAAAGATCCTTTGCAGTGATCTTGAGCGATGATCCGTTTGCTGCGCCGGGATAGCCGAATGCGGCCGCATATCCCGGCAGGTCGATTGCCGCATCCTCGGCATCCCGGATAACCTTTAAAAATATCTCCGAAAGCGGTTCCACCCCAAAGCCCTGCTGAGTCTCGTAATCGCTCCACTCCTCCTGGACCAGGGTCCGGAGAGCTGCCGATATCAGCGCTGCAATTCCGATGTCCGCATACGGCGTTTCATTGATGTCGAGCACCCGGATCTCGATGGCGTTCCGCTCGAACCGAGCTATGGCCCCTCTGGAGTTTAAAAACTCATCCCGCAGCACATTCTCCGGATCATGGGGCGCGATGGCTCTGTACATGGGCCTAAAGATAACTTCTTCATACGCCTTTCGGGAGAAGACCGGCTCCGGGATGATGTGGCCTGCGATGGCGGGAATCAGATCCGCATTGTGGCGGTAGACCTCCATTCGCGCGTCGAGAAAACCCTCATGCCGCCGGTCCAGCACCGGAGAGCTGGCCGCGATGGCCGGAAGGATCGGCATCAAGAGGCGGATGGCCGCGTGGAGCCTGCCGAACTCGTCGTCATCTGCAAAGGGGAGATTGATATGCATGCTCTGGAGGTTGGACCAGCCGTGGCCCTGACACCCGAAAATCCGATCGTAGGCCCCATAGATGGGGCTGTATTCGTGGGGCCAGATGCGGGTTTCGGTCATCGGATTCATCCAGGGGTGGGCTGCCGACGGCATGAGACGGCCCCCCATCGATTCGAGAATCCCGTCGATCTCGGTAAGGTTGCGATGGAAGAGATCCCCAAGGCCCGAAAAGGATTTGGCCGGCCCGTTGGTCTTGAGTTCGATCACATGAAGCACCAGCTCGTTGGACCAGGCGATCTCCCCCCGCTCGATTTCGGAGACGATCTTTCCGTCCGGGGCCTCAAGAATCCGGTCTGCAATCGGCATCACATCGAGGCTTTTCCGATCCACGATCATATACTCCAGCTCGATCCCGTACCCTTCGAATAGATGAATAGATTTCAAATCGTCTTGGCTCCTGTTTTGACCGCTTCGATCCGTTTGACAAAGACGTCGATGATCCTAAAGTAGAGATCCTCCTCCAGCACCTCGTCCTCCACACCGCTGTCGATGTTGGGGTTGTCGTTGATCTCGATGACGACCACCCGGCCATCCACCTGCTTCAGATCCACGCCGTAGAGGCCGTCGCCGATGAGGTTTGCGGCCTTTAAAGCGGTATTGACCACGCGCTTTGGAGCCTTGCTCACCGGCAGGGTGTCCGCGCGGCCCTCCACCACCCTCCCCTTTTTGTCCCTTCCGTAGATCTGCCAGTGGGCCTTTGCCATGTAGTATTTGCAGGCAAAGAGGGGCCTTCGGTCCAGAATGCCGATCCGCCAGTCGAACTCGGTGGGCATATACTCCTGCGCGATGAGCAGCTCCGATTTCTTCAGCATTTTTTTCGCCTCCCGCATGAGCCGGTCCCGATCCTTCACCTGGATCACCCCTTGGGAAAAGGAGCTGTCCGGCTGTTTCAGGATGCAGGGGAGGCTCAGTTCCTCAATAACGGCCTCGATGTTCTTGCTGTGGAGGATCAGGGTCTTGGGCGTGTTGATCTTGTGGCGGGCCAGGAGTTCCGCGAGGTAGACCTTGTTGGAGCATCGCAGTATGGAGACCGGATCGTCTATCACCACCAGCCCCTCGGCCACGGCCTTGCGCGCGATCCGGTAGGTGTGGTGGTCCACGTTGGTGGTCTCTCTGATGAAGAGGCCGTCGAACTCCGAAAGCCTTCGGGAGTCGTCTCTGGTGATCAGCTCGGTCCCGATGTCCAGGGAATCGGCCGCCTTGATGAAGCGCTTCAATGCCCGCTGATCCGACGGCGGGAACTGCTCGCCGGGGTCCTGGAGGATCGCGATGTCGTACCGCGTCACTTGTCGCTTGGGAATGAAGAAGCGCCTGCCCGCGAAGAACTCCGATGCGGTTCCCTGAACAAATTCCCGCTCTCCGGCCGGGATCTCCTTTACGGTGAGCGGGGAGACGTTTTGAAGCTGCCACCGTCCAGAAAAGCTGAAGTCGGCCCGCAAAAAGGGCGTGGGAAAAAACTTGAAGAGCTTGGACGCGATCCCCTCGGCCATCTTCTCCGGGGTTCTGCCGAAGTAGATGTTGATGCTGACCTTCCCCCCGTTTTTCACCGATTCCGGGGCCGGAAGCTGCTTCCGGATCTGGTCGTCCAGCTCGTCCGAGGCCAGACGGATGATGCCGACCGATTTCATGTCCTGGATGGTGGTGATGTTGGGAACCGGCTTGTGGCCCCGGGCCTCCGCGAGCAGGGAGACGTAATAGCCGATGCTCTGATACCGGAAGGACTGGCAGATGTTGAATATCTTCTCCCCCTTCCGGGAGGAATAGGCCGCATCGGTCAGATAGATTCTCGCTGCAACCGGTTCGATGCCGGAGAAGGCGAGCGGACATTCCTCGGGATTTTCAATGACGACGAGAGCGGACACGGGACTCCTTTCCTGTTTTACTGCGCTTCTTTTTCGGGGGTCGGATCACCAGCAGATTGGCGTCGAAGGTGAGCGCGCCGAGCATCACCGACAGCAGGAGCCGGTTGAGCTTGACCCGGTAGACGGGATCTTCGCTGATGGGGTTGGGCATGAGGGGATCTGCCACCAGGGCCTGCCGGTCCGTGACATTATACCCGCAGAGCACCACGAAATGGCCCGAAGGCTCCCCCCGCAGATCGTCGTAGATCAGCTCGCCGTCCAGATCCAGCTCCCGCTCGGTTCCGTACATGTAGGTGGCGGAAAGACCGGTGATGATGGGGATTTTACGCTTCAGCAGCCCCCGGATCAGGGAGACCGTCAGGTCCCGGAATTCGATTTTTCCCCCGGCCTTTAAAAACTCGATATACGCGTCCGCGGCCGCATGGAGTTTGGGATCATCCTTTACGGCCTTCTGCCGGGTCAGACGATCGATCATATCGGGTAAGGGATTTTGAAACCAGGTCGGATCGAATATCTGCAGATCAAAGGTGTAGATGGTGGCCCGGTACCCCTTTGACAGGGCATGGCTTCCCAGCAGCACCGCAAGGGTTCCACCGTTTTCCAGCATCTTCACCTCGCCGATCACCTGCTGCAATGAAATCGAATCGCCGTAATAGTGGTAGACCGAGTGGAGGCAGGTGGGTCCGCAGGTATTGTCGTCCGGCTGCGGAAGGATGTCGAGATGCAGAACCGCTTCCATCTAATTTCCGTACCCGGTAAGGTTGTAGTCCCTGATCATCTCCAGCAGCTTCTTTGCCGGCATCTTTCCCTTGCGCCTGCAGAGGTATTTGAAATGCTCCCACTCATACCGCGGAACACCTTTGATGGTTACGGTGATCGTCTCGTTGTCCGGATCGACCGGCTTTACCGGCTCCACCGGCGCCTCCTCCTTCTCCGTATCCGAGTCAGGCATCAGCGGCTCCGGCGTTCCGTCGATAAATGAGAAGCTGACATGAATCCGGCTCCCCTGGAAGATGAGCCCCCGGATCTCCTCATCGGTGAGATCTTCGATGCCATCCCCCTCCAGCTCGATGGTTCCCACCTGTGCCATATGGAGTATCGTCTTGTCGAAGACCTTCCGAATCAGTGTGGTCCGCTCCCGAACCAAGTCGATGCGGTGGGAGCCGATGCTCCCGAGGCTTGCCACCGCGCGGCGGATCTCCTGTTCGGCCTTTTTTCGCATATTTCTATACTATCCCCCTCCATAGCGCCGGATCTTCCGGACCGTTTCAGCAAACCAGACCGTCACCATCAGCGCATAGAGAAAATTCAAATCGCGGGATCGTTCCCCCACGATGTGGAGCCGTTTTTCCTTTTCCACCTGTTCGAGGGATCTTTTCAGTTCAAATTCCGGCACATGATACTGGTTTCCCAGCCCGATCGCCTCTCCCTCTTCTTTATGCCAGCCTTCCGAGCCGGAAAGAAGCACCGCCTCTGCCGGGATCTTCTGAGTACGCAACTGACGGATCAGCCCATCTTCCGGATCGGATGCCATGATAAGGACCGCAGGCCGCTTGGTCACCCGCTTGGATGGCCTTCGATCCTGGCTGAAGACCTGCCGGGAATCGGCATACTGCCGATCATGATAAACATGGATCAGGGTATTTTCAATATCGGAGGGGGGTGTATGGGAAGGTAAAGGATGGTAACGGGTCAGATAATAATGCTTTTTCAGGTGCTCCAAGCGCTTTTCCAGTATTACCATCGCGCCCCCTCGGCCCGGGGTGCGGCTCAGTCCCACAAGGTACATGGCACTCTCAACCCAGTTTCCGAAGATAGCGGATCATTTCAGAGCGTTTAATAGGACCGAACTTCGGCATCAGGCATTTTCTGTGGCCGCAGCCAACCGAATGCCATCGATTTCCGGAAAATCATGTCCTAAACGCAACCCCAGAATAATCCATCCCTCAAGCACTTCCATCAACTGCTCACGGCATTCCTCAAGGGTTTTTGCATTGGCAAAAACCCCATCGAGACACGGGATTTCGCCGTAATAAGTTCTGTCTTCAAGAATTTCATAATGGGCCTGCCGCATTGCGCAGTGAATATAAGGGATCAGCATATCGGGCGCCTTTTTTTCATCCGTTCGATTGCAAAATAGGGCATTGAAGCTTAGGGGCTTGAAGCTGTTGATGATGTCATTGAAAACCGATTCTTATTCCGACAAAGGCCATCTCACCGCAATAGTTGTGCCGCGCCCGTCCCCGAAACGAATCGAACCGGAAAGGATCAGAAGGGTTCCGCCCGAAAGATGTGCCCTCTCCCGCATGCTGGAAAGGCCGATGCCGTACTTTTCATTACCCTTGTCAGGAAGATTTTTCGGATCGAACCCCAACCCGTTGTCCTGCACCGTCATCAGAAGCTGCCCTTCCTCTTTCTCCAGCCGGATCTCTGCCCGGTCTGCTCGGCTGTGCTTTCCCACATTGTTCAATGATTCCTGAATGATCCGGAAGATGACGATCTTGAGGGGCCCCGGAATCTCTTCCTCCTGCAGGCCATATGACTTTTCAATCCGGAGTTCCGGATATATCGCCTCCATCCGGCCGCAATGCTTTTCGATTGTCCATATGACCCCGATCTCCTCGATGCTGCGGGGCCAGAGATCCTGCATGATCCTGCGAACCTCTTCGATATTGTCCTGGAGTGAGGAGATGATCGTCTCCAGAGAGGGGCCAGAAGCCCGCTGACCCCGAATCGCGGCAAGCCTCATCTCCAGCCCCATCTTCGTGGCCGTAAGGCTCTGGGCCACGGTATCGTGCAGATCCATTGCCACCAGCTTCCGCTCGTTCTCCTGCGCGGTCAGCAGCTTTGAAGAGAGCTTTCTCAGCTCCTGCTCTGAATGCTGCAGCTCCCGATGCATGCGGCGGTGTTCGGTCACATCGAGGGCCATCACCAGGGAGGCTGGTTTGTCGAAATACCGGATCGGGGTGGCATGGAGTTCCACCCAGCACTCGCCCCCGGGAACCCGGAAGCTGACCGCATCGGAAAGGGAATCGTCGGAATCCCCGTTGAGTGTTGCCGCGCCGGAGATATACCCTTCGATCCGCTCATGATCCGCGGGGTCGAACAGCATCCGGTGGGAGCGGCTCGAAAGGGCATCCATCGTCGTCTCCAGCCGTTTCAGCAGCACCGGATTGGCATAGACGATCTTTCCGTCGCGCAGCACATAGATGCAGGCCGAACTCTTCTCCGCGATGGTATGGTACCGATACTCCAGATCCACGGAAAAGCGTCGTGCGCGCAGCATAATCTCCACCCTGGCCTGGAGTTCGGCCTTGTCGATGGGGGTGTAGATGAGTTCGTCGATGGTGCGCCAGAGATGACGGGTGAGGATGCTCACATCCTTTTTCGAGGCCACGAAGAGGAAGGGAAGAAAGACAGGATGATCCACCTCCTTCTGCTTTCGGACATCGACCCAGTGGCGCTCCAGGGCAACGCCGTCCACGATCCCGAGATCGTAACCCTCTTTCGGGGCTCCGTCTTCGGGAAAAAGGACCGTGTACTTTTCCTTCAGCCAGTCGCCCAGCAATTTCCGGTTGGCCCGGTTTTCCAGAAGCAGCAGGATGCGGTTCAATTCAAAGGCCATTTCCCATAGCTCATTTCCGACCCCCGGGTGCGGATTTGAAGAGGTCTGCGCCCACCGGGGCCGGTTCTCCCACTTCGATGCCGCGCGAGGTGACCCGAAACTCCCGGATCGTGGTCTCATGGTCAGAAAGCCGCTTCTTCAAAACGCCGATGATCTTCCCCAGCCCGAGATGACCGGGAGCCAAAGTCCGCTCTACATACCGCATGAAGATGATATTGTCGGAAAGATAGCTCAGCCCGGCCGCGATCACACCGTTATCGTTGGTGATCTCGTAAACCTCGTTGATGAGAAAGATGGTGGTTCCCATATTGGCCATATATTTGGTCAATGCGTGGACCTGCGCGATGAGGTTCTCCCCCCGGATAGAGAGGCGGTAGCCGGCCATGCTGTCGATGATGACGATCTGCGCGCCTCTCTCCTCCACCTCCTCCCGAACCCTGACCGCGAACTCGTCCGGGGTGAAGAGCAGAGGTTCGATCTTTTCTATCCGGAGCAGATCCTTCTCCAACAGGCTCTGAAACGGAAGGCCGATCCCTTCGTACCTGGCCCGGATCAGCGGTATCTCTTCGTCAAACGCGTAGATCACCGCGCGTTCGCCCCGCTTTGCGGCCTCTTGTGCAAACTGGTACGCGAGGGTACTCTTTCCCACCCCTGAAGGCCCGCTGATGATGGTGACGGTTCCCCGCTCCACCCCGCCGAAGAGCATCCGGTCCAGCACCGGAACCCCCGACGGGATCTGCTCCCGCACGAATGTCCGCCTGTGATTCTCCGGAACCAGCCTCGGAAAGATCTTCACGCCCTCACCGGTGATCTTCAGGGTGTGGTATCCGCCCCGGAAATCGGAGCCCCTGAATTTGGTCACGCTTGCGGCCCTTCGATCGGAAAAGGCTTCCAAGGTGATGACGCCGTCGCTGATATACTGAAGATCCTCGTCCGGGGCCTCATGGCTGGCCTCGGAGGTGTAGATCACTGTGATCCCAGACTCCACCAGGTACCGGAGAAAGGAGAGCACCTGGCGCCGGTACTGCTGGGGATCGGTGGAGAGGTAGCGCATCTGGGTGATCGCGTCGATGACCACCCGGCTCGGCTGCAGGCGCTCGACCACCTCGACGATCTTTTCGGTGACAGGCCCCCGTTCCACTTCGGCCGGGGAGAAGATGTCATAGCTTTCCAATTCCGAGAAAAAGGTGACAGAAGGCCCCAGATGGAGGATATCGATCCCCGTAATATCCAGGTTCATGTAACAGGCATTCTCCCGGAGCTGGGTCTCGGTCTCCGACAGGGAGATGAAGAGGGTCTTTTCACCGCTCTTTCTGCCGGCCATCAGAAACTGCAGGGAGAGGCAGGTCTTCCCCGCGCCGGGCCCTCCTTTAAGCAGATAGGCCCGCTTTGAAATCAATCCGCCATAGAGGATTTCATCGAGCCCCTCAACCCCGGTGGAAATCCGCGGCCGCGGCAAATCCCCCATCGCTCTCTCTTCGGTCATCATCCGATCCTCAAGATTTTGTCTTTATTCATGATCATATCCAAATCGCCCTTAAAAGGCTTTGCTGAAACATTTTTCCGCCCCATCAGAGCCACAACTCAATCAAGATACACCTTAATCAATTTATCCCCGTGCGGCAAGAAAAAATCGGGCGACGCTCTGCTGCAGCGCCGCTGTTTGCGATGATGATGAGATAAGCTGCTCCACCAACGGATCATCAAAGGTACAGGGTTCTTTCCCTACTCGGCCCGGGGCAGCACGGTTCTCAGATAATCTTCGGCCGCATCGAAAATAGGCTCCTTCCGGTTTTCCCGACGCATGAGCGGAATGATCTTGGTCCGCACCCCCATGCCCCGGGCATCCACATATCCGTAATCCCGCAGCACCTCGACGATCAGCGGATTTCTCGGGGATCGCTGACCCGCGATTATCTTCTCCACGGTCATGGAATTCGGCAGTCCCCCGGGGCTGATCACCTCGAACCGATCCGAATAGCTGACCGTCTCCGCATCGACGGAACGGGTCCAGTCCCGATGGGCCAGCCCGTTGATGACCGCCTCCCGAACCGCATCCCGGGGATAGAGCCACTTCTTTGTCCGGCGCATCCATTCCTCGGCGATGTCCTGTTCCTGCGTGATAAACGGGCGCAAATGATCCAGAAGCCGCTCGATGAGACCTGCGTCCGCCACTGTCCGACTCCCGCTTTCGTCGATTCGCCAGCGCGCCACAAGGGGCCCGTCCAGCACCTCGTCCATCAGCGCGCTGTCCGTCTTATCCATGCCGTCAAAGGCCATGACGCGGATGCCGGCCTGTCGGAGATATCGCCGGGGAGAGAAGCCGAAGAGTACCAGCCCGGCGATGGTGCAGACGGGGCCGGTCACAGGCGCATCCGCCATAAAGCCCATTCCGGTAAGCCGCTTCAGCCATTCTGCTTCCGAATCCGGCACTTCCGGATCATGGAGGATATCTTCCAGGTAATTGCGCAGGCGCACCATATCTAGGGCTTTCAGGGTCGCACCGGCCACCGGCAGCAGTTCCGGATGCAGTATACCGCCGCTGGCAAAGAGGCGGGCCTGCTGCTCCTGTGTGGCCAGCCGGGAGGTGCTGCCAGCGCGGATGTAGATCTCCTCCCGGTTGTTGTGGCGCAGCACATACGGCTTGGATGTGCCCTGGGGAAAGGAGACGATCGCCACCCGCTCTCCCCCTTCGAGGGCAACCTCTTCGTAGAAGGGCAGGATCATGGGATGGACCTTTGCGCCGAAAACCGTATCCATCACCCACTCTTCCAGGTTGGGCCGCTGTATCCCGCAGATCCGGCCGTCATCCTCGACCCCCAAAAGGATCATCCCGCCGCGAAGGTTGGCCAGAGCCACCACTTCTTTGGCCAGTTGCTCCGGCCCGATGTCATCCCGCTTGAACTCGACGCCGGAGTTTTCGCCGTTCTTTATGATTTCAAAGAGTTTTGATGCAAGCATATTCAAATGTTTCCTGTTTTGCGTCATTGCCGGAATATGGGCCGATATGAACCCTTCCGATGCGTTCCCTGCATCTGCCTTCAGATATATTATAAACGATTCGTCCTTTAAAGGCCAAAAATGGATGGCCTGCAAAAAAGCCGGTATCGTTTCCATACCTTCTACGTCAACGGCAGCAACAATCTGCCCAATCTTGCGCCTCCTGGCGAGGAATAGTGAATCGCAAGGAAGGCCAATCTGTTTTTCAACGGCTGAAACATGCGGATTTCAATGAATGGCTGGAGGATTATTCCGTCGGCGAACTCTGGACCAAGAATGTCATCCAGAGAGGCACGACCCATGAGTAGTTATGCGGAAGTGGTCGTTCTCGTGGAAGGTCAAACAGAATATGGATTCGTCAAAAAACTTCTTGAACCGTAAATCCTTCCATCCTGCGCATACGGATCTTGACCGCCTTTGCCGTTGGTGATAAGGGTATCTTTTACTGGAAGATGAGGGGGCCGATGGGTTTTTCACACGCTGCCCGGCCCTGTGTTCAATCCCAATCCGGGAGGTCAGTCAAATGAAAGATGGCAACCGTATCCGCGGCAATCGCTTTTTCCCCAAGGCCCTGTTCCTGCTGGTGATCCTGGCTCTGCTCACGGCCCGGCCCCCGGCTATTGGAGCCGAGGAGATGATGGACAAGTGGAGCAGTCTCCATTCCAGCCTGGAAAAGGCCGTGGCCCTGCTGGAGAAAAAGCGGGTCGCGCCCGATGCTTCGTGGGTTCCTTTCAAAGAGGACAAGCAGTCCCTGGATGCCGACATCGCGGATCTGCTTGATGATG
Organism: Desulfobacteraceae bacterium; assembly: GCA_011390345.1. Classification (GTDB taxonomy): domain Bacteria; phylum Desulfobacterota; class Desulfobacteria; order Desulfobacterales; family JAABSP01; genus JAABSP01. Next base: position 14,271 of record JAABSP010000060.1, on the reverse strand, counting down.
CGCTCGAGGTTCTCAACATCTCTGATCTGACGGCCGTCAAGAAGGAGATCCGGGAGTGCCAGGAGCGGATTCAATCCTGCCGCCGGACCATCAGCGAGCTGCAGACGAAAAAGCTGATGGCCCCGGAGGAAGTGGCCGCGTGGAAGATATGGAAAAGCGATATCGAAGGCTACGAAAAGAAGATCGAGAGCTACAAGGCGACAATCGCCGATAACCAGAACCGGATCGAGGCTCTGAAAAAAGACTTTGCCGAACGGATCTCGTCCATCGGCATCGAGCTGGACCAGACCCAGATCGATACCCTGATCTACAGCGTCACCGGCGACGATGACGTGGGAATGATCGCGGTCTTCAACAATATCAAGATCCTGACGGAAAAGCTCAAAACCCTGGCGCAGGATTCCTCGGAAAACATTGAAACGGCCCGCCGCTACTACGGCATGCATGTGATTCTGCTCAAGACCCTGCTGCGGCTCCAGCAGGGCTATATCGACCGGATCGATGGGGCCTACGTTCCCATGCTCGACCGGATCGCAGATGAAAACCGCCGGCTGATGGCCGAGACCGAAGCCCTTCTGGAAAGAGCGGAATCCCGTCACAGTGCCCAGTATCAGGCCAATATGGCGGCCCAGAGCGTCACTGCCGATACCGTGGAACTGTACCGCCGATACCTTCAGCGGAACCGGGACCGGGTATCGGCCTCCCAGGCCAAGGTGGTAAAGGAATACGAGATCGCGGAAAACACCTATCACACCGTCTCCACCGCCTACGCGCTGATGGAGGTAATGCGCAATGCGGACCGATTCTTCAACGCCCTGGACCAGTTGCAGGTGCCGGACCTGCTCACCTTCGACAACAGCCAGATGCGCGACGAGTTTCGGAAGCTGACCGAGCGGATGGGGAGTGGCAATGGGTAGCCTGGCCCGATGGGGTCTCCTTGACAGCCGCAGATCCGTCTTTACATTTCAGGAAAAGGGAAAAGGAAAAAACCGCGATTTCAAAAGGAGAAACACCAAATGCCCATCTACGAATACAAATGCGAAGCCTGCGAGAAATGCTTTGAAAAGCTGACCTTCAAAGGAGATGACGAGAAGATCGTCTGCCCGGAGTGCAAGGGCGAATCCGTGAAGCGGCAGATGAGCTGCACCAGCCTCTTCAACACCAAAAGCATCGGTTCATGCGCGGCCGGCGCGCCCAAGGGATTCTCCTGAGCCGGCTGATCTACTGCGGCGGTCTGCCGCAGCCAATCTCCCCCACAACCGCCTCTACCGCCTCCACAATGCGGTCTTCGCGGATCAATTTTCGAACCGCTTCGATATCCTGAGCCAGTACCCGGTCCTTATCCAGATGGGACACGGCCTCCCGGATGGCCCGGTATGCGGCAAAAGAGCCGCTGCCGGGCTTGAGGTTGGTGAAGAGATCGAGCCCCTGTGCCGCACAGAGAAGCTCGATCGCGATCACGCTCTCCGTGTTCTCCACGATCTCCCTACACTTTCTCGCGCTGATGGTCCCCATAGAGACATGATCCTCCTTGTTGGCCGATGTGGGAATGGAATCGACACAGGCCGGGTGGGCCAGCACCTTGTTCTCCGAGACCAGGGCCGCGGCCGTGTACTGCGCGATCATGAAGCCGGAGTTCAATCCCCCATCCTTCACCAGAAAGGCCGGAAGGCCGCTCAGCATCGGGTTGACCAGCCGCTCGATCCGCCGCTCCGAGATGTTGGCCAGCTCGGCTGCGGCCATAGCCATGAAATCGAGGGCCAGCGCGATGGGCTGGCCGTGGAAGTTTCCTCCCAGCATAAAGGTATTGGTTTCCGGCATGATCAGGGGATTGTTGGTGGAGGAATTCATCTCGATCTCCAAAGCTCCCGCGGCATACGCGATCGCGTCCTTGCTCGCGCCGTGGACCTGGGGGGAGCATCTCAGGGTATAGGCGTCCTGCACCCTGCCGCAATCCTTGTGGGAGGTGATGATCTCACTGTTGGCAACTATCCGGAGCATGTTGTCCGCGGAGAGGGTCTGACCATGATGGGGCCTCAGCCGATGGATTGCAGGGTCGAACTCGGTCCGGCTGCCCAGCAGCACCTCCAGGCTCATTGCGCCTGCGATGTCGGCCAGTTTGGAAAGGCGCAGCGCGTCATGGGCCGCAAGGCCCCCGATCGCGGTCATCACCTGGGTTCCGTTGACGATGGCCAAACCCTCTGCGGCCTCCAACTGGACCGGTTCAAGGCCGCATCGGGAAAGAGCCTCGTTTCCCGGCATCCGCTCTCCGTTGTAAAACGCCTCTCCCAGGCCGATGCAGACCAGGCCCAGATGGGCCAACGGCGCGAGGTCGCCGCTGGCCCCCACCGAACCTTTGGAGGGAATGACCGGGCAGATCCCCCGGTTGAGCATATCGAGAATCAGGGCCACGGTCTCGGGCCTGATGCCGGAGTTGCCCCGGGCCATGTCGTTGCACCGGAGGGCCATGATTCCGCGGACCGTCTCCGGGGGCAGGGGTTCACCCACCCCCGCGGAATGGCTCATCAGAATGTTGAGCTGGAGCTGCCGCGCATCCTTTTTCGAGATGAAGACATCGCTCAACGCGCCGAAACCGGTGGTAATTCCGTAGATGACTTTTTCCTGCGCCACCCACTCCTCCACCAGCTTCCGGGCGGCCCTAATCCGTTCTCCGGATTCCGGGGTGAGCCGGGCACCTGCGCCCGATCTTGCAATCGCGGCAAGCGTTTCCAATGTCATGCTTTGGCCGTCGAGCCATACCGGTTCCATTTTTCCTCCTCTCGGAATGAATTCCGAGGCTATCCGTAAAACCGGCTGAAAGCCGGTTGTGGGCGATCGGTAATATCAAACGGTTGCGTTTTAAGTTGCCAAACCGGAGTTATGATATTTTTCATGAACTGTTCTCGCCGGTAATATCTTTTTCAATCGCACTTTCAGGCATGGCAATTATGATAGCACGGAGAATCCTGTTGACAGATTCTGATGTGCTGAAAACCTGCGCAATATCAGGATCGAGAACGATCAACCTCTTTATTTTCTCATCTGTCATGCCTGCGAAACGGTTCGAATGTGCCTTGCTATAGTCAAAATCGTATTCCGGCAACATCTCATCTCGTTCAGAAGAATCTATTTTCTTCATAATCCCTCCGTTCTTTGTGGGTAGCAGGGCGTGAGCTGAAAATGCGGACAACGCCTTCTCTCCTCTCGGTAAAACAGACGATCAGCAGACGGCCGTTTGCTGAATTTCCAATGATGATCTCACGCCTTTCTCTTATGGAATGCTTCTCATCGTCAAATAAAAAGGCCAGTGGATCTCTGAAAACTGTCCGAGCCTCCTCAAAACTGACCTTGTGCTTATTGATATTCGTTCCGGCTTTTACATCATCCCATTCAAAGTGCAGGTTCATGAATTTATTCCAATGCTTTGCGGGTCCGCCGGACATAAGCCTCCTGCAGCTTCCGGGTCAGGGGGCCGGGCTTGCCGCCGCGGATCATCATCTCATCGATTTGAACGATCGGCATCACCTCGGTTGTGGTCCCCAGGATCATGGCCTCGTCCGCATCCTTCAACTGATCCGCAAAGATCGGAAACTCCCGCACCGGGATGTCCATCTCCGCGCACATCTCCAGCACCACCTTCCGGGTCAGGCCGGGGAGGATGTAGTTGCTCAAAGGCGCAGTCTGAAGAACCCCGTCAAAGACTGCGCAGAAGTTGGTGTGGGCTCCCTCGGTGATCGCGCCGTCCCGGACAAAGAGCGCCTCCTTTGCACCTGCCTCCTTTGCCTTCTGGGAGGCCATGACATTGGCCACCAGCGCGACGGTCTTGATGTCGCACCGGGCCCAACGGATCTCGGGAACGAGAATCGCCTTGGCTCCGTCGGTCCAGAGATGCTGCGGTGCTTCAAAAGGGGATGCGGCCGCAAAGACCGTGGGCCGGGTCTCCGAGTCCGGGAAGATATGAGCCCGGGGAGCGGTTCCCCGCGTCACCTGGATATAGACCGTAGCATCTCCGGTTGTCAGGCCATTCTCCGACAGCAGCCGGTTCGAAACCTCGGCAAGAGGCTCTACCTCGACATTTCGGATCAAAAGCTCCGAAAGACTCCGCCGGAGCCGTTTCATGTGCCACTCCATTCCAAAAAACCTTCCTTCGTATGCCCGAATCACCTCATACACGCCGTCTGCAAAGACAAATCCCCTGTCAAAGGCAGAGACCATAGCCGCGTCCCGGGGAAGGTATTTTCCGTTAAGATAAACTGTCATTTCCGCTCCTTTCGTAGTCGATCCATTCTTCTATCCATACCATAAATTTCCGGAAAATGGGTTGTACATTTTCCAAGACTTTGAATATACTCTCCCCATGAAGACATTTCATCAATTTTATTTCAAAGATGCGCAAAACATGGCCGAGATCGAAGATGAGTCCATAGATCTGGTCGTCACCTCCCCGCCCTATCCGATGATTGAGATGTGGGACGAGGGCTTCTCCAAGGCCGATCCATCGGTCGGAGAGGCCGTTGGGGCCGGCGACGGATGGGCCGCCTTTGAAAAGATGCACCATCAGCTCGACCGGGTCTGGGATGAACTCTTTCGGGTTGCGGGACAGGGGGGAATCGTCTGCATCAATATCGGTGACGCCACCCGAACCATCAAGAATCGCTTTGCCCTCTATCCGAACCATTCCCGCATCCTGGCCCATATGACGAAGATCGGATTCATTCCCCTGCCGGAGATCTTATGGCGAAAGCAGACCAACGCGCCCAATAAGTTCATGGGCTCTGGGATGCTGCCGGCCGGAGCATATGTCACATTGGAGCATGAATACATCCTGATCTTCCGAAAGGGGGAGAAGCGGGCATTTACATCCGAAGCGGAGAAGGAGCGCCGGCGGAAGAGCGCCTATTTCTGGGAGGAGCGCAATATATGGTTCTCCGATATCTGGACCGATCTCAAGGGGACGCGGCAGAGGCTGCATGATCAAAACCTTCGAAAAAGGAGCGGCGCGTTTCCTTTCGAGCTTCCCTTCCGGCTGATCCAGATGTATTCTCTTCTGGAGGATACGGTTCTCGATCCCTTTGCCGGAACCGGAACCACGACCTGTGCCGCGTTGGCTGCGGGCCGGAATTCAATCGGTTATGAGCGGGAACCCGGTTTTGGAGAGGCCGTTCTTTCCGGTGCGGAAAATTTCCTCCCCTTTGCCCGGGAGCGGAACCGGAAAAGGCTTTCCGATCATCTCGATTTTTTGCAGAATCGAGCCGGGGAGAGAAAAAATCCTTTGAAACATGAGAATGAGCCCTACGGCTTTCCGGTGATGACAGTTCAGGAGAGAGGGCTGCAGTTGTTCGAACCGATCCATCTGGATCTTATGGAAGAGAATGGTTTCGAGGCCGCATACCAGCCCGCGGCCCCGCCCCAAAAGGAGAATCATCATGATCGATCTGACACATATCCGCTATCCCGAAGAACTGGACACTCCACAGGTGTCGATGTACCTGTTTCATCCCCGAAAGGAGATCACGAGCGAGCCGATTCCCGATGCAACGGATCTGATGATCCCGGTCTCGGACGGGGAGAAGATCGGGGCGAGGATTTTCACAGCCGGAACATCCAAGGCCAATATCCTCTTTTTCCACGGGAACGGTGAGATCGTCTCCGACTATGACGAACTTGGGCCCCTCTACAATCGGATGGGGATCAACTTTCTGGCCGTCGATTACAGGGGATACGGCCGCTCCACAGGAACCCCGACCGTGACGGCCATGATCAAGGACGCGCATCATATCTTCGACTTTCTGGTCCAGTGGCTTTCGGACAACGGCCATGCCGGCCCATTGATCCTCATGGGCAGATCCCTGGGCAGCGCGCCGGTTCTGGAACTGGCCGCACATTATGGGGATAAGATCGACGGGCTGATCATCGAAAGCGGGTTTGCCTACGCGGAGCCCCTGCTGCGGCTCATCGGTGTCGATACGTCAACTGTCGGCATCGCGACCGCTAAAAAGCTGGACAACATCGAAAAGATCAAAAATTTTACAAAGCCGACGCTGGTCATCCACGCGCAGCGCGACCATATCATCCCCTTTTCGGACGGAGAGGCGCTTTACGAGGCCTCTCCTGCTGCGGAGAAGACCCTGCTTCAAATCCCCGGCGCCAATCATAACGATATTCTCCACCGGGGATTTTCCGAATATATGGCTGCGGTCAAAACCCTTGCTGACCGGGTGGAGAAGTAAACGCATATGGCCATTGTCAGCGTACAGGAATTGACCCTCGGCTTTGGGGGCCATCCCCTGCTGGACCGCGTCACTCTGCATATCGAAAAGGGGGATCGGATCTCACTGCTGGGCCGAAACGGCACAGGCAAATCGACCCTGATGCGGCTCATCAACCGGGAGATCCGGCCCGACAGCGGAAAGGTCGTGACCGAAACCGGGGTCCGCACCGCACGGCTGCCCCAGGAGGTTCCCACAGACATCTCCGGAACGATTCTTACGGTTGTTGTTCAAGGGCTTTCCGATGAAGCCGACAAGATCCCGGAATGGGAGATCCGCACCCGGGCCGAGACGATCCTCTCCAAGATGCAGCTCGATGGCGACGAGCCCTTCCAGAACCTTTCGGCCGGACTGAAGCGCCGGGCACTGCTGGCACAGACACTGGTTGCAGAGCCGGATCTGCTGCTTTTAGACGAGCCCACCAACCATCTCGACATCGAGGCGATCAAATGGCTGGAGGATTTTCTGGGCCGGCACGGGCCCACGCTCATCTTCATCGCGCACGACCGGGAATTTGTCCGGCGACTGGCCACAAAGATCGCCCAGATCGACCGGGGGCATCTCAACCTTTTCGAGTGCAGTTACGACACCTTCCTGGAACGGAAAGAGGCGGTGCTTGCAGACGAGGCCGCGCGGCTGCATCGGGCCGACAAAAAGCTGGCCGCAGAGGAGGTCTGGGTCCGCCAGGGGATCAAGGCCCGGCGCACCCGGAACGAGGGAAGGGTTCGGGCTCTGGAGGGGTTGCGGGAGGAGCGGAGGCAGAGAAGGGCCAAGGCCGGCTCCGTCAAAATGCGGGCACAGGAGGCCGAGCGGACCGGAAAGCTGGTGATCGAGGCGCAGCATCTCGATTACAGCTTTGGCCCGGATGCGGTGCTGAAGGATTTTTCAACGGTGATCCAGCGGGGGGACAAGATCGGGATCATGGGCCCCAACGGGTGCGGAAAGACGACATTGTTGAACCTGCTGCTGGGAAACCTACACCCGGACAACGGAAACATCCGCCACGGGCTCCATCTGGAGATCGCCTACTTTGATCAGCTCCGGGAGCAGCTCGACGAGGAGAAGAGCGTACAGGAGAATGTGGCCGGAAAGAACGACAAGGTGATCATCGACGGCAATGCCCGCCACATCATCGGCTATCTCGGGGATTTTCTCTTTACGCCGGAGCGGGCCCGCTCCCCGGTATCGATCCTTTCAGGCGGAGAACGAAACCGGCTGCTGCTGGCAAAGCTCTTCACCCGGCCCGCAAATGTGCTGGTGCTGGACGAGCCGACCAACGACCTGGACATGGAGACCCTGGAGCTGCTGGAGGAGCTGCTGGTGGCCTACCGCGGAACCCTGCTGCTGGTCAGCCACGACCGGACGTTTCTGAACAATGTGGTCACCGGGATTTACGCGTTTGAAGGGGATGGCCGGGTGGAGGAGTATGTAGGGGGCTATGACGACTGGCTCCGGCAGCAGACAGGGGCTCCCGCGCCTTCATCCAGGAAGGAGAAGCCTGAGAAGACTGCCCCGTCCAAACCCAAAGCATCGGACAAGTCCCGAAAGTTGAGCTATAAGGAACAGCAGGAGCTGGAGGCGCTGCCGGGCCGCATCGAGGCGATGGAGGCAGAGCAGGCGGAGATCCACGCTACCCTTTCCGACCCGGACTTCTACCGGGAGAAAAGCCCGGAGGTCGCAAAGTTGAAGGATCGCCTGGAGACCCTGGAAAAGGAACTCTTTGCGGCCTATGCCCGATGGGAAGAGCTGGAAGCCATCGGCGAGTGAAGGCGGATATCGGCCGTTCCGGCACTGTCGCAAACATCGGTTTTTTTATGACCGGGAGTGATCCTCCCGGTCATGCGCGTTAGAACGGGATATCATCCTCATCGGGCGGCGGCTCCTGGGAAGGGGCCGGCTCGGGTTTTTTCTCCTCCTGCCGGGGGGCCTGGCGCGGCTGGTTGTATCCGCCGCCCCCGCCGCCACTATATCCCCCGTCGGAAGAATCGGGTCCGCTATAGGCATCACTCTTGCTTCCCAGCATCACCATCTCCCTTGCCAGGATATCGAGACCGAAACGCTTGTTGCCGTCCCGGTCATCCCACTCGTTCGTGCGCAGCTTGCCCTCGATAAACACCTGTTTTCCTTTGGAGAGGTAGTTTCCGCAGATCTCCCCGAGCTTTCCGAAGGCCGATACCCGGAACCACATGGTATTGTCCTCCCCCTTGTACCGCTCGGTAACGGCCACGGAAAAACTGGTTACCGCCAATCCGTCAGGCGTGTATCGGACTTCGGGGTCCCGGCCGAGGTTCCCGATGATCGTAATTTTATTCAATCCTGCCATTTGCGCCCTCCTTTATCACTTTTCCGTTGAAATCATCCATATCGCAATTGCTTTGACTTCCGCGCCTTTTCTACGAAGGGCGGCCGCCGATTTCCCTTCCCTTTCTAAAAAAGATCCCCCGCGGGGGCATCAACATCTTTATATAGGAAAGGCGGACGAATCTCAACCTTTTGCAGTGGAAAATACCGAATCATCGGATCGGATCATCGGATCTAATCATCAGAATTGATGAGCCGCGCCTTGATCTTTTCAAACTCCGCATCGCTGATCACGCCTTCGTTTCTCAGCTCGGAAAGCTCCCGGAGCTGCGTCACCAGATCCGGGCTTTTGGCAGGGGCCGTCGATTCCGGCAGCAACCGGGGTGCTTTGCCACCGGTCAGGGCTGGATGGGATTCCCCGCTCCGGCCCCCGTAGGTAAAGGTCAACAGCCCCTTCAGCACCGAGACCTGCACCGCCTCTCCGTCCCCCATCTTCCCCCGGATCTCCTGTCCGGCCGCAAAGGTATCCCGCCGCATCCGGCCCCAGGATCTCCTGAGAAACCGGACCAGCAGAACCAGCAGCAGCAGAAAGGCCAGAAGCCCGCCGACATAGATGAAATATCGAAAATCGATCACGCCCTTGATCAGCACCACCACAAAGGCCGCAAGCAGCGGAACCGCAAAGAGGCCGATGATGATCAGATAAAAGAGCCCGATGCTCGACAGGATGTAGGTCTGCCGGCGCAGATAATCATTTTCCGGCTTTTTGGGGTGATCCGATTCTTTTTCCTTTTTCTTTTTTCCGAATGTCATACTCCGAATATCCTGAATCCACCGTTTTAGAGCGTTACCGCACAGAAAGCAAAAGATCCCCATTTATCCAACCGGGGCTTAACTGTCAATTGAATTGTGGTTGACACCCTGGATCTCTCAGTTTACCATACCTCCAACGCTTTGCAAAAACAGATCATAGTAATGCGGAAACAGAGATTCAGACGATATGGCAATAAAGAAAAAAATCGACAGGGAAAACCTGAGAGGGATGGGGGACCGGACGGTCCGCCTATGGGTGATGCTCTTCATCACCTGCATGATCTTTGCCTTCTGGCTCATCAGCTTCGACGAGATGATCAAGGCATTTATCGGAATCGCCATCATCAACGGATGGTTCTTTACCATCTTATACCTTCATCTACAGGGGAAGATCCTCTTTCTGGACGACCTGGAAGCTATGGAAGCGGAAGTGGCAGAAGAAGAGGCAGCATCGGAAAAAGAAAAATCGGATGAAGGATCGGAAACGGGGATGGACGGGAACACCTGCGATCCGCAGAAAGGAGCCTGTTGACGATGGGAGAGATGCACATCCATATGGACCGGGTCGAGGTTTCGCTGAAGGTCGGGCCGGATATCAAAGAGGTTACGGTGCAGCTTCAAGACATTCTCAAAACTTCGGCCATCCGGGAAGGGGTGCTTCATGGAACCGTCATCGGCTCCACCGGTTCAATTACGACCATCGAATACGAACCGGGGGTGGTGGAGGATCTGAAACAGGCCGTGGAGCGGATGGCCCCCCAGGGGATGGAATACGAGCATGAAAAGGCATGGCACGACGGGAACGGCCACAGCCATGTGCAGGCGGCCATGATGGGACCGTCCATCTCGATTCCGGTACGAAACGGGAAACTGTCATTGGGAACCTGGCAGCAGGTGGTGGTGATCAATCACGACAATCGGGCCCGTAGCCGGAAAGTCGAGATTACGGTGATCGGACTGCGGTAGCGGCTTTTCCCGCCCCCATCATTCCTCCTCCCGAACCGGAATCCCCGACTCGCAGGGAACCTTCACCTGACAGAGCCCGCAACTGTTCACCTTCACCCCAAGCTGATGCTTCTCCACATAGGGGCTGGTGACATCCCGGATGTAGGCTTTGCACTTCACCTTGTCGTGGCCCGCGTCGGTTATCGCGCCGGCCGGACACCGATCCATGCACTTGCCGCACTTTTTCCCGTTGAAATACAAGCAGTAGGCATGATGATCCGCATAGGGCCTCGGATCGGCTTCGATGTCGATCATGGCAACGACCGATCCGATCCTGACCGCCTTTCCGGCCGGCGTTATCAGCCCGTCCGAGAGGCCAAAGGTTCCCAATCCGCAGGCAAACGCCGCGTGTCGCTCTGACCATGTAGAGGCGTATCCGAACCCTTGGGAATCCCTCCGCTCCCAGAAAGGGGAAAGCGCGGGCGCAACAGCGAAGATCCCCTCCCCTGCCAGCCGCGTCACCAGATACCGGCGCAGCCCCTCGTTGATCACCTCTCCGTTGCGGCGCACCAGGCTCCAGCGCTTCCCGGGGTATTCCACAGAGTGACGATGCTCCGCCTTTGTCTCCCGGGTCTGGGGAAGAATCCATGCGACTACCGTAAGATCCTGCGGAGAAAAGGAAAGATTCAAAAATGTCTTTTCAAAGATCTCCGCAGGCTTCCAGTAGAAAGAGCCTATGTGGGCTTTGATCTCTTCAAAGATCGGATCATCCCCGGGGCAGTACCCCACAAGCGGCTCTCCGAATGCCGGTTCCGGATCTTCATCCGACAGCCGATTGACCTTTGGATCTGCCAGATACTGGGCGATGATGGTACCGATCCATTCCTTTGTGACGTTTTTTTCCGGATGCATTACAGAAAAATCCTGTCCAGACCAAAGCCCGGTTTCACTGGATGAAATTTCTACTCGAATTTGATCGTCACCCGCACATCATGGGTCACATCCACCTTTATGCCGGAGCGGGCAATCCTCAGCAGCTCGGTCAGCAGGTCCTCTTTTTCGTCCATTCCGGGAAACGCGCCGGTCTCCTCGGCCATTGCAGGCGGTTCGGCCTCTTGTACAGGTGCTTCAACAAACTCTGGCACAGTCTCCTCTTCCGGAGCCGCGGCCTCTTCTTCCTCCATCTGCTGCAGGGACTCTTCGGCCTGCTTGGCCTCGACAATGCTGCCGAGTTCCGGGTACTCCTCAACCGCCTGCTCCAGGGAATACCGATCCTTCCCCCGCTTCAAGGAGAGCCCCCGGGCCTGTTCCAAGGTCAATGTGTGGGTCGCCTCCTCCAGCATCTCATAGAAATAGCGCCGGCCCTCCCTGCGCCGTTCGATGAAATAGCCAAGCTCGGTCTTCTGCAGCTTGGAAAGAAGGCTTGTGGCCTCGCCGTCGCTCATGGGAAGCCCCATTTCCTCGGTCACTTTTTGGGCCACATCCACGGAATTGACGGCCCCGCCATCCAACAGCACCTTGATGACCGCCTCATTTTTCGTAATCACTTCCTCAGACATTTTTCCTTCCTTTCTGATAAATAATGTCAATCCTCTTCTGCAATGGCAAATTCATGGTAATTTGCTTTTATATATACTTTTAAATCTATAACATTAAATAAAGATGTGTCAAAGCAATATTTGAAGCTTTTGAATAAAAATAATATTAAAGGGAAAAAACCCCTTCAGGTGAAGAAGAAAGAAGGTTTTCAAAATTAATCAAGAAAGGCGGTGTGACTAATGGTAAAAGATCAGAATAAAGAGAAAAGGGGGATTGTCGGAAAGCTGAGACCGCTTCGACAGTGGAAGTGTGATCTGTAAATGCGCACCGACGGCCTCTCTCAGCATCCTTCAATCCTTGGGAATTTGATGTTTTTCTCACTGGCATTTCGCTTATAATGAAGAGATATCCAAATAGAAAATGGCTTGTGGAAAACCGTTCCCTGTGATTCTATAATCTTGGGTGGTCGTTTTTTTTTGAAAATGTTCTATCCTATGGAACTGGAATATTTTGACCGAATTATCGATAGAGGGAGATGCACGATGGAGACAACATCTATTCTGAACAGTCCGGGGCTGACCTTTGCCCTGGCGCTGGCCACGGGCATGATCGCCCAGGCCCTGGCCTATCATCTGAGAATTCCGGGCATCGTCCTGCTGCTGGGGGCCGGGGTGGCCCTGGGGCCCGACGGCGCAGGAGTGATCCGGCCCGATACCCTGGGGCCTGCGCTGAACATCCTCACCGGCTTTGCCGTGGCCGTCATCCTCTTCGAGGGGGGAATGAGCCTGAAAATACAGCGGCTGCGCCGGGCCCAGCGGCCCATCCGCCGCCTGGTCCTCCTGGGAGGGCTGATCACCATCACCGGGGCAGCGATCACCGCGCACTACATCATGGGCTGGGTATGGGGAATATCGATCCTTTTCGGGACCCTGGTGATGGTGACTGGGCCCACCGTGATCAACCCCCTGCTGAAGCGGCTCAAGGTCAAGCGTTCGGTAGCTACGGTGCTGGAGGCCGAGGGGGTGCTCATCGACGCGCTGGGCGCGGTGGTGGCCATTGTTGCCCTGGAGACTGCCCTGGGGCCCTCGCACGGCGGCCCTTTGATTTGGGGGTGGCATGTGATCTCCCGGCTGCTCTTCGGCGCGGTTACCGGAGCCCTGACAGCCATTCTCCTGATCCTGCTCTACCGGGTCCGGCGACTGATCCCCGAGGGCACGGAAAATGTCTTCACCCTTTCCATTGTGCTGACCCTGTTCCAGGGCTCCAACATGCTCGTTCCCGAGAGCGGGATCGCGGCCGTGACCATGGCCGGCATCGTCATCGGAAACCACAGCACCTATGCCCTGCGGGAGCTGCATGTCTTCAAGGAGGAGCTGACGGTGATGCTCATCGGGATGCTCTTCGTGCTGCTGGCGGCCGATGTCCGGATCGCTGATGTGGTGGGGCTCGGTCTTCCGGCTGTCTGGTTGGTGCTGGTGCTGATCTTCATTGTGCGGCCCGCGGCAGTATTTGTGGGAACCGCGTTTTCCGAGCTGCTGCCCAAAGAGCGACTCTTTATCGCCTGGATCGGCCCCCGGGGCATCGTTGCCGCGGCCGTGGCCTCCATTTTCGCGGTCTCCTTTTCAAACCAGGGGATGTCCGGGGGGTATGAACTCCGGGCCCTGGTCTTTCTGGTGATCGCCGCGACCGTTGTCTTTGCGAGTCTGACCGGCGGCCTCATGGCCGGGCTGCTGGGGCTTCGCCGGCCCAGCCATTTGGGGTGGGTCTTCATGGGAGCCAATGCCCTGGCCCGGGCAATGGCCCGGCTCTTCAAACAGGACGGCCAGGAGGTGGTCTTCATCGACTCCAACTCGGACAACAGCAAGGAGGCGGAAAACGACTGCACCAAGGTCATCTTCGGCAACGGCCTCCAGTCGCGGTACCTGATGCGGGCAGAGGTTGACATCCGCCGGGGGGCAATCGCTGTCACCTCAAATGACGAGGTCAATTACCTCTTTGTCCAGAAGGTGCGGGAGGAGACCAAGGAGATCGAACTCTTTTCGGTGCTGAAGAACGACACCGAATCTCTGACCGTGGAGATGCTCCACCAGACCGGCGCTTCCGTTGCCTTTGGCCACAATCTGGATGTGGATCTCTGGAACCGGCGCTTCAAGAACAGACAGGTTCACCTTCAGCTCTGGGAGCGTATGGCAGAAACCGATGGCGAAAACGGCGGAAAACCGCTGCTGGCCCGATATCAGGGAACCGGACTCATTGCAGCCGTCATGCGGAGAAACGGAAAGCTCTCGCCCGTCGGCGATATGATTCGCTTCAAAGGGGGAGATACGGTCTATTTCTTCATATTTGTTCAGGAATCGGAAAAAGCCGGCGAATATCTGAGAAAGGAAGGATGGGAGCTGATCGA
>JAABSP010000009.1 GCA_011390345.1 Desulfobacteraceae bacterium | reverse complement strand
GATGATCGGGGCCCGGGGGCTGGGGATGGAGGTGCTGCTGTCCATCAACCGGATCGAGGTGGGGCGGGGGTTCGAGGCCGGGTTGAGCATCGTCTTTCTGGCTATTATTATCGACCGGATTACCTATGCGATGGCGACGCGGAAGCGGGAGTAGGGTTATTGTTCATCGGCTAAGGACGGATTGCGCAGACGAGCTTCATGCGCACCGGCAAGATTGAGCGGATATCCCTGCGAAGGGGGATATCCGCCCATCTTGGTTATGCCTGCTCTATCGCTGAATGGTCTTCATTGTCCGGATTATGAACAATCGGACTATTTGAAGGTTAACTCTCCCAAAGAATACCAAAGATGAATATAAAAATCTTCTGGGTTGGAATGCGTTTCGATGGCCATTGATCCGTCGGGTGAACAGGCCACCGAAGGCTCTTTGCCATCTTCGAATTCTTTACTGGAAGAAAAATCGATCTCTTTCTTTTCGACATCGACCCATCCGACATGCCGCCAAAGGGTGTTATGATTTCTGCTTCTGTGAAATTCGACGACAAAGCCATTGTCAGCGATGGCGATGGTTGGCTGAACCCCGGTATCATATTGGCGGCTGTCACCCCATTCGATGGTTCCGATCTCTTTATTAAGGATTCCGACATTGCACCAAAGTTCTTCCTCATCCTGTGAGTTATGAACTTCGACGACAATTCCTTCATTGTTCATGGCAACCTGCGGTGCTTTTCCGGTATCATATTTATACGGGGCGTACCAAGCAATCGTTTTATCACTTATATTTACCTTTCCAACCCGATACCAAAGCTTATCGTTATTTTCCATAACGAGTATACACCAGTTGCTGTTGTCAATGGCAACCGAAGAATTTATGGCTTTGCCAAATTCATGACTCTTTCCGAAAACGATGTTTCCGCTGTTATTGAGTTGGCCAACATGATACCAAATCTCATCATCATCAATCCCTATAAAGCCTTGAGAATTATGAACTTCCACCACGACACCATTGTCGTTTAAGGCTACAGATGGTTTTTGTCCGGAGTCATAGTTTTTGCCATCACTTACAGTCCAGTTTACACCATTCCCATCCTTCTTGCCTAAAAGATAATAAAGTTCATTATCATTCTCAGATTTATGAACTTCTACGATATCGCCATTGTTATTGATGGCTACCGATGTCTGAATACCGGTATCATATTTCTGAGAGCTTCTAAAAGCAAAGTCCATAGACGATGAATCCAGCTTGAAATTGATCGTATACGGATCGGGATCACTTTCATCATCTCCGGTATCCCGGACCGCGATATAATATGTTCCGGCGGAGATCAGCTCTTTTCCCGTGAGAGCCTCTCCCTCACCACCGCTGAATGTCGCGATTTCTGTTTGATCCGCATCGAAAATCTGCACCGACATCCCGATATTGTCCGGAACGGAATCGATGGAGATGTTCAATACATCATCTTTTGAGACATCCCTGATGACATAGTAGTCCACATCTCCTGTCGGCATTATGGAGGCTTGCAGCGTGTCGCCGCCTTCCTGGGTGAGGCCGGAGAGGCTGGTAGCGGTTTCAAAGGTATTGTTCTCTTCGTTTTCATCGATAAAGTATTGAATACCGACGAGGGTCCGGAGCGGGAAAATGGCATCCGAAAGGGTTGCCGCTCCTTCCCGGAGACCGGAAACGACCTGCAGGGCAAAGATGGCATCCTCCATTCCCAGCCGGGAATCTCCGGTCAGATCCCCTTCCACGATATGGGGCCATGTGGGAATCCCGGCAGTAACGATCGCCTTGGCGTTGCCGGTTCCCTCTCTGTATTTCACCAGCACCTTGTGATATCCGAATTTGATCTCCTTCCGGCTGGATTCCTTGCCTGTTTTACTGTCGATGACTTTCTCCGAATCATCGAACTCGCCGTCGTCATTCTGATCCACCCACACCGATATGGGATCATCGCCGCTCTCCGACTTGAACCGGTATCGGCCGGCAAAATAGGTGCCGGTATCCTGGCCATCGTAAATCTCCGTTCCGGGAAAGTAGAAATACCCTTCCCATAGCGCCGAGAAATTGTCTGTACCGGTCTCCGAAGGCCCCCCCTCTTTCCAGTCGTGATTGATTTCATCCTCCCATATCGGTTCGGCCGTACCGCTCCAATCAGGGTTGTCGTAATAGAACGCCCTGAACTTGTCATTGTTCCCGTAAGCCTGGGCCAGCCCCGGGAAGAAATGGACCTCATACTTCAGGCCCTCCCAGGAAATAAGATCAAATTGAATGTCCGGGGCAACCGGAATTTCGGCATAGAGGTATATTCTCCCGTCAAGGGTGGAGAGGACGATCGGCGCCTCGAACCGGAAGACAGCGATGGGGAAAGTTCGCTCGATCTGAACGCTTGGGGTCAGTTTCAGATAGACATCGATCAGCAGAAGTTCTCCGGCCACCCCGGCTTCTGCTACGACAACATCTATAGCCGCGATTTGGGCTATTCCCGTTAAAGCCGCGTACGGGCCGGCCTCCAAAACGATTTTATTGCCGGTGGTGAATTTGACACTCCCCCGGAGTCCGACTTCTCCCACGAATCCTGCTTCAACAGATATGGGCACGCCGTATTTGAGAAACAACTGTTCCCGGGTATACTCCTTTTCAAGTTTAAATCGTTCATTCCCATTGGCATCCGCCGACTCCCACAGAACCAGTTCTTCTTCGCCCTCGGTAAGACTGATTTTCTCTCCGTACACCTTGACATTCATTATGGTCACGCCGTAATCGAAATAGGTTTTGACGAGTTCATCTCCATTGAAGTCAAATTCGGCGCCGACGGCAAGAACTGTGACCCTGTAGTCGAACACATCTGCCCATATTTCGTTCATGCCGTCGAAGTTTGCGGCATACGGAAATGTAATCCCGTCAATGGTATCCTCGGCATAGGAGAACGCCGGCCCGAAGCCATACCCGATACGGAGATTCTCGTTGCCGTATCGGTTCTCCTTTCTGAGGTCGAAAAGCTCATTGGGATAGACCCCGCGCCGGGCCCTGGCGCTGCGGGCCTGCTCCTTCAGGAACATCACCGGCATCCGCTTTACATTGTCTTCGAGATTGTTTTCATACTCCTCGATGCTGTTCTCCGGGTCCACGGTGATGACCAGGGTACAGGTCGTATCCGAGGTCTTTGCCTTCAGAATGCCGTATGCGGCACTGCCGATATAGAGATCATAGTTCTTTCCCCTGCTCTGCTGCCGGAAGAGCGAAGCACACCGCTGTTCCTCCGGCGGTGCATCTTCCGGAATGCACTGCACCGGATAGGTCTGTTTTTCCGCTTTTCGGAGTTCTGTCTCCGCGGGATCGGGCTCTGCAATCATCATGGGATATTTCACCCCGTCGATTTCGAGTTCGAAGACGATATCCACGGGCTGTGTCGTATCCCGGGACAGGGAGACCACTTCCAAAGTCAGGCTCAGTTCGCTGCTTTCCGTTGTGATCGAGGGGCCGGGCGGTTCCGGCGGCAGCTCGAAGCTGTTGGAATAAAGATCCGCGGATCGAATCCGCAGGTTGGGCAGATCCGGATTTCCGATCCTTGTGGCATTGGCCGCGGCCATATAATTGTCGGACGTATCGGTCTCCCCCTGGAGGGCATTGTCTGCAGGGTTCACATCCACCGCGTTGATGCTGAATACTGCGGTGTAGGTTCCGTCGGCGATATCCTCGGGAACCACAAAGGTATGCTCCACATGGGCCTGCCGGTTTCCGGTTCCCGGAAGATAGGTGATCTTCGTAACCACGTCGCCCTGAGATTTGACGATCGGTTCGGTGATCTCCGGGCCCCGCTGTCCGAGTTCTTCGATGAGCAGACCCGTCAGATCGTAATCCGCGGTGAATTCCGCGCCGCCGTTCAGTTGAACCGCAGAAGGCGTGCCTTCTTTCAGGGAAGCCTTGACATAGATGTCATAGGCCGGGGTCGTAGTTTCGATGTCGAATTCCATAGTGACAGGATAACCGGCCTTTGCTTCCTCGTCGAACCGGACCGCGTTGAACTTCAGGTTTCCGGGCTCGAACTCGGGCACATAGATATCGTTTCCGATGCCGCCGGCCACCACGGTTCCTGTAGCAGAAGTTTCATAAGTGATGGGCAGTTGAACCCCTTGGGGGATGGTCAGGGTGAAGCTGCCGCTGCCATCGGTGACGGCCGATGCGATCCGGTTCTCTTCCCGGTCGTAGGCGTTGACCGCTGCATCGGGGATCGGCGCATCATCAGGGCCGGTGACGGTTCCCGACTGGGAATAGGATTTCGAAACCGTATAGACCGTATTGTCGGCCTCCTCCCGCTGATACATGTAGATGTCATATCCCCCTTCTCCGCCGGGACGATCCGATTCCAGGACGATAAATTCACCGTCTGCAGAAACCGAAGGGGTGCGGTTATGGCCGTCCGGGGCATTCAGGCCGGGCATGAAAAGGGTTTCCCCGGATTCGGTGCCCAGCAGGTAAACCGCGCTCGAATCGGCTGTGTAGGCCGTATATGCCATGTACTTCCCCCGGGGTCCCAGCGCGGTTTCTCCCTGTCCGGCAAAGAGATTGACTCCGTGGGGAAAGGGAACCAGTTCCCCGGCTTCGACATCATACAGGTAGATGCACCCGGTTTTGAAACAGTCGGCTCGGTCCGATCCGCCAAACGATATCCGGGTTCCGTCATGGTTCAGAGAGGGCCCTCCCTCATGGCCGGCTGTATTGGCCCATGTGCGGAGGGAAATCTCCTCCCCCCGGGTCAGGTCGTACAGCCGGATGTCCGAACTCCCCGCCGTGCTTTCGGTCCCGGGGCTCTGGAAAGCCAGTTTCGTGCCGTCCCCGCTCAGGGCCGGAAACTGTTCGTCCGCGTCGGTATTCAGCGCCGAAAGATCCACAAAAGATGCTTCGTCGAGATCATACAGGTAGATGTCGTAATTGCCGGATCTGTCCGAATGGAATGCCACCCGGGTTCCGTCCGCGCTGATCTCCGGCGCGGCGTCATCCCCTTGAGAATTGATTCCGGCCAGATCCAGGAGTCCGTCTCCGATCCGGTAGAGATAGATATCATTTCCGCCGGTTCCACCGGGCCGGTCCGATTGGAAAGCAATGGTGCTTCCGGAACCATCCACCGAAGGATGGCGGTCATCGCCGGCCGAATTCAATTCCGGAAGGGCCTGATAATTCTCTCCCTCTCCCGGGGGCTTGTCCAGGGCGTCCCACAGATCAGGACGAAAGAGCATGAAGACCGTCCCTCCGGTCTCTTCGCTCGCCGGTGCTTCATCGGAAAACCCGATGACATGATGCTGCCACCGGTCGATGCCCAGCACGGCCTCGAAACTGCTGCCGATGGCGAAGTAGGGCGCGACGCTCACCTCCGACACCTTGAATTTGGGATAGAAAATGACGGAACCGTCGGGCCCGATCAGGTTGAATTCGATCTCTTCATCTTCGGGGATCTCCCATTCCCCGGTATTGGAATCGTATCCCAGCGATTCGGCCACTGTCGTATCCAGCACCAGTCTGTTCACCGGGCTGCTGTCGAGCAGCACATCCAGATCTTCGCCCTCGGCGCTGCCGAAACTGCTCTTTGCCCGGAACCGCACCTGCAAATCCGGCCCCGGGGGATCGGAAGAGGCCGGAAGGGAAAGGGCACCGGCTTTGAAGGTGTAAGAAGAGTGAACCGCATCGAAAATCGGCATCTTTCCCAGGGAAAGGCTTCCCGGCCCTGCGGGGGGAAGATCGAGTTCAAACATGTGGATGGCAGGCTGCAACGCACTCAAAGGCGGGTCCAGATCGACCGTCTCGTTTTCATAGGTCAACCCCTGGGTGCGGCGGAGCCCGATGATGCCGTCGGCCTCTTGGGGAATCCGGGACCGGTCGGATGCGATATTCGGAGACTGAACCACCATGATTTTCATTTCAGGCGCGTAATACTCGCCGATCCGTATGGGTGCGGTTGCAGCAACGCCGGTGCGCGTGACCCGGAAGTAGGATCTGGAGATCCGGGTGTCGGTCAGGGTGATAGGACCGGCCTCCCGCCGGACCTGGGTATTGCCGGCCCCCAGCCGTTCCTCGAAGACCAGCAGGGCATCGGAAGCGGTATCCACGAGCAGATCCAGGGTCTGATTCCCCACTTCCACAGGCAGAAGAAACTGATCGGCGCCGCTTCGCTTCAGGGGTAAACCGTGGGGGCGAACGGTCAGCTCGGCACTCCCTGAAAGATCGCCGAGGGTTGCACCGATCCGGCTCTCTCCCCAGTCAACTGCGGTTGCCAGCCCGTCACTGCCGACGGTTGCAGCGGAAGTATCCGATGAAGACCATTTCACCTGACCGCTGATATCTGCCGTCGTGCTGTCGGAATATCTGCCGATTGCCGTGAATTGCTGCGTCTCTCCCGGAGCAGCCAGCGCCTCCGGGGGCAGAATTTGAAAGGATTGAAGGACCGGTGCGGGCGGTATATAAGGCGTGTCCGGAGTGGTTGCGCTCAATGGAACAGCGGCGCTGACGCCGTCCATTTCAGCGCGGATTTCCGCTGTTCCCGATGCCGTGGCAGTTGCCAGGCCCTCGCCATTTATGGTTGCAACCCCCGTATTGGAGGAAGACCAGTCCACCTGTGTGGTGATGTCCCGGGTGCTGCTGTCGTCATATGTGCCTACGGCTTTGAACTGCAGGGTTTTTCCGGCTTCGACAGATGCCTCCTGCTGGGTGATCTCGATCGCGGTCAAAATAGCAGGTTCCACCTCTTGCACCGTAACCTTCAGATTCGCGGAACCGGTGACGCCGTCCATCTCCGCCCGGATCGCAGCAGCCCCGGCTGAAACCGCACTGGCCAGCCCATCCGCATCGATGGTGACAACTGCGGCATCGGATGATGACCATTCGACCTGGGCGGTGATGTCCCGGGTGCTGCTGTCCTCATAAGTACCCACGGCTTCGAACTGCAGGGTTTCTCCGACCTCCACGGATGCCTCCTGCGGCGTTATCCCGATCTCGGTCAAAACAGCCGGTTCCACCTCTTGCACCGTAACCTTCAGATTCGCGGAACTGGTGACGCCGTCCATCTCCGCCCGGATCGCAGCAGCCCCTGCTGAAACCGCGCTGGCCAGACCATCCGCATTGATGGTGGCAACTGCGGGATCAGATGATGACCAGTCCGCCTGGGCGGTGATGTCCCGGCTGCTGCTGTCGTCATATGTGCCCACGGCTTTGAACTGCAGGCTGCTTCCAACCTCCACCGATGCCTCCTGTGGCGTGATCTCGATCGAGATCAAAGCAGCCGGTTCAAAAGCTTGGGTGGTAACCGTCAGATCCGCCGAACCAGTGATGCCGTCCACTGCTGCCAGGATCGCAGCAGTCCCGGCTGAAACCGCACTGGCCAAACCCTCCGCATTGACGGTGGCAACGGCAGTATCGGACGATGACCAGCTCACCTGCGCACTGATGTCTTTCGATGTATCATCGCTGTATTCTCCCCGGGCAATGAACTGCACCGTTTCTCCTGAAACAGCGGAAGCCTGCGCCGGAAGAACGCTGACGGATACCAGTTGCGGCTGCGGGATATCGGCCGCCCCCCCGTCATCATCACTGCCGTCACAGCCGGACAGAACCGAAATCAGTATGATCAGTGCGACCAGAACAATTCCATCAAGACACTTTTTCCCCAACGGCAACATGACTTCTCTCCTTTTTCGATGATGATAAAGGTACCCGACATCCATATTTTATATTTGTCCTTCCCGAGAACTATTTCGGCACAATATACTTGTAGATATCCTTCTTCACCCGGTTGTCAGGGTCTGTCTCCAGCAGGTTCCGGAGGGTCTGCTCGTTTTCAGGGTATTGCTTCAGGTTCTCTCCCAGTACTTTGACCAGCGCTCCCTGCTCTGCAGAGCTTTCAACGGCAAAGACTTCATTCCTTGCCCATTCCACTCCCCGGGCTGTGGGCGGCATGGCCGCGAAAGCGGCATATGCGTCCTTCCGGACTTGTAGAGACGTCTCCTCTTTTACGGATCTCGCCAGCAGTTCGACGGCTTGGGGATCATCCATCCGGCGAAGCGCGTCATAGGCCGAAGCCCGCACCCGGTCATCGGTGCTGGAAAAATAGGGGGCGATATCATCGAGTACTTCCGAGCCGCCGTAGTTGCCGATGGCAGAGAGGAGGACCGCCTGTTCATCGGGATCGGCCGAACTGTTGAGATTTTCCGTGAGCTGTCTGCCGATGTCGGTCTTGGTCTCATCGTTGAGCTTGTCCTTGTGTCCCAGGCTGCCGATGGCATAGGCCGACATGACCCTCAGCTCCTGTTCATCCCGATGAGCTGAATCCGGGGGAAGGCTTCTGCGCAGTTCCCACAGCTTCTGCGCCAGAAAGGGGGCCGGATTCTCGAAATCATGAATGTAGGCGACTGCGCGGATATGGGTCAGGCTGCTGTATTCCGGGTCCGTTGCCGCATCGATGACCGCTTCCTGGGCTTCGGTGTGTCCGGCCTCTACCAGCAGTCTCCAGAGAATCAACTGGGTGCGCTGATCATACCGCTCCCGCCTTGGATCACTATCGAGCAGTTCCACCAGATCGAAGGCTGCCCGGGGATTTTTGCGGAGATAATTGACCAGAAATGCCTCGGCATAATTCCGGGCGTTATTCATGGTGGAATTTTTCAATTCCATAAATTTTGCCAGTGCGTCCTCCATGTCCAGATTTTGGCCGAGCCGATTCAGTTGTTCGTTTGTGGCATAATATTTGTTTTTCTTGTATTTCTGGGAGTTCATATCCGCCAGAAACTGCTCGAACCGGTCCGGAAACCGGCCGGACAGATCCTTTGAAACCCGATGCGCGGAAAACCGGCCCCTGCTCTCTCCCCAGAGAGTGCCTTCCAGCACCGATGACGAGGATTCCCGGCCTTCAAAGGAGAGGAGCCATGCGCCGCTGTGCGGAACGGAAATCCTGTTTTCGCTCTGCCCCACCCGAATCCGGGAACCCGGCATGATCTTTCCGGTCTGAAGGGCGATATATTCCCGTTTCCGTTTCATCAGCCGTACCTGCGCATCCGATGCATCCTCGATCGTATATTCCGCTATATATGTGCCGTTTGCATCCTTTTCTCTGGTTCTCCATTCGGCTTCTGCTCCGGGGGGCAGGCCGGTCTGCATCATGGAAAGCAACTGGCGAATAAATCCTTTGGCTTCATCGGAAATCCCCTCGACAAACCGGAAATCTTTCAAATACCCCTTTGCATTCATGGTAAAGGCAAAGGGAAGACCGATGGTTTCGGCATACGCAGGTGTCGTATCGTTCAGCCGGTAGGAGAGGTCTTCGACAAATGCCGCGACATTCCAGACACCGGCCCGCTGATCATGGAATTTCAGGCACAGAACTCCCGAAGCTTCCGATAGGATATGGCTTTTTTTCGATTCAACCGGGGGCCGGGATGTCGAAGTGTTCATGTCCAATTGGGCGTAGAGGAATCCGAAATCCACCTTTGCATCGGTATGGATTTCGAATCGGTAGGCAAGGGTCTCTCCGTTTTCAGGGGAAAACCGGAGGGGAAGGCTTTCAACGGTCTCTTTTTGGGGTTCCGGGACTTTCGGATCTTGCAGGGAAGAAGGCTGATGATCGGCGACGGCAGGTTCCGGCTCAATTCGGGAAATGGGCTTTTCGGGTTCCCGGAGGTGCCACCTCGCGGAACCGAAGCCGATGATAACCAGTACAAGTACGAAGAGGATAATGGCTTTTCGATTCATGGTTTCACCTGATATTTATTCATTCAAATTTCTGAAATATCTTTTAAAAAATGCAATGCTCCTCCAGCGTTTGGACCAGATTTGCAGCCTCCCGCGTATTTTTTGCTCTTCATCGTATATATCATGCGGCCTGATACAAAAAGGTTACAGTTGAGGGCAGAATCGGATTTTTTTGAGAAATAATTGGGGGAAGGGTTACAGAATCCCGGCCGCGCGGGCAAAGCGGACCAGTTTCGAGTCCGGGTCGATCCCCAGCTCCCTTTTGAACCGTTCGGCCGCTGCGGAAAAGACTTCCCGTGCCCGGTCGGGCCGGCCCATGTCGAGGTGAGCCTGCATCAGCAGGGCGTAGAGACCGCCCTCGATATCGACCTTTTCCAGAGCAGATGCCAGCACAGCCGCGGCCTCTTCGGGCCGGGCCATCCGGAGAAGGCGTTTTCCCATCAACTCGACGCAGTCGACGTACTCGGATTGAAGCCTTTGTCGATGGTCCGCGATCCATTCCGCGCTCTGGTCCCCCGGCAGGAAATCGCCCTTGTAAAGATCGATGGCTTCCCGCAGGCTCTCCAGATCCATATCGGTTTCACGGCCGCGTTGGAGACATTCCCGGAACCGGAAGGCATCGACCCCGCAGAGGCCCCGGGCCAGGGAGATCCGCCTGTGGCGCACCAGAATCCACGGCAGAGGCTGCTCTCCTTTTTCGCATCCGATGCGCCGCAGCCGGGACAGGGTCACCTTCAGATTTTTCGCGGCCTGGGCCCCGTCCGCATCGGGCCAGAGGATGTCGATGATCCGGTCCGATGAGACCTTGTAACCGCCGAAGACGATCAGAGTCTTGAGCAGTTCCCTGGTCTTCCGGCCCCGCCACCGGTTTCCTTCTATGACCGCACCGTCCGCACGAATCCGAAGCCCCCCGAAGGTTTCAATGGCAATGGCCGGCAGGTCTTTCGATGGATGGCTTTCCCGCACTTCCGGTTTCCGGACCAGAGCAGACCGGATTTCCTGAACAAACTCCCGGGATCGGTTCATCGCGTGGGGCGCGGCTCCCGGGAACCAGCCGCGGGCCGCCCGATCATAGGAGCGGCGTGCGCGGTCCGTCTCGCCCCGCCGCAGCCGGATGTGGGCGATTTCCAGGTCTGCGGTGACCGCGTAGAGATGGTATCCCCGTTCCTCCCAGAACCCCTTCCAATCTTCCAGGAGGGCCAGGGCAGCGTCATCTTCGCGGGTTTCCGAATGGATCTGGGCCATCAGAAGGCGGATGTGATGCTCCGGGGCCGATGCCCCACTCCGGCGGCCGAAATCGAGCGCTCTATGGGCCAGCCCCCGGGCCTCGTCGGTTCTTCCCTGGGCCAGGCGGGCAATCCCGAGGCTGAAATGGTGGATCGCGGCCTGGTAGCATCTCGATTCATCGACGCCGCGGCGCTGAATCGCACGGATCACCCGGTCGATCCATGCCCCGTCGTTTTCGGCCGCGGCCGCATGGAGGAGATTCAACTGGCCCAAGTACCACAAATGGTCCGGCAGCCCCTGGGTCTTTTCATGCTCGGCAATCGCTTCCAGCTCCTGCCGGCTGCGGCACGGGTTTCCGAAGAGCAGCAGATGCAGGCCGTGAATGAATTGAAAGACCGCCCTGGGAATGAAGGAGACCTCGGAAAGCCCGCACAGGACACCGGCTTCGGAGATGGCCGGTTCCAGCCCGAGCGGATCTGTGTTCCAGAGACAGGCGTAGACGCACATCATGGCGTTGTACACCCTGAGGTTGTTGGACCCGGCCCTGCGGGACCAGAGGAGGGCATCGCGGCCGGCGGCCATCGCCTCCCGCAGATCCCCTTTCATCGCAAACGCGATCAGGTATCCGGCCCCCATCAGGGAGGCTTTTGCCGCAATCGGAACCTGGACATGGCCGGAGGTTAGAACGTCGATCCTTTTGTGCCAGGGGGTCAGCCGCTGGAAGTCCCGGCCCCTTTTCCAGATGCAGATGACGGCCGCGGTGGCTGCGGCCGCGGCCGATTCCGCGTCCCCCTTCTCAAGAAAACCGGCGTGATACCGCTCCAGTTCGTCGGGGTCCGGGGAGTGGCCCGCGATCCGTGAGAGAAACCGGAGCCGGTCCGGCAACCGCTTTGGGCCCAGCACATCGAGAAGCGGCGCAAGATGGATTCGCAGAACCTGAATGTCCAGGTTGAACCACCAGAACATCCCCTCCCCGGACAGGGTCCGGATGTACTTGTCCCATTCCTCGTTTCGAAGGTAGGCGTCGTATGGAGGGATCAGTCTTTCAGCTCCGCTCGTCATCCCCATCCCCATTTTTCAAAAGAGCGGCCAGCCGTTGCAGTTCTTCCCGCCCGTTGACGCCGGCGGCCCCGTTGAAGGCTCGAACAGCCCGGCCATAGAGCTTATGGGCCTTGGAAGGCTCTCCTCCGCGAAGATGGCACACCATCAGGCTGGCGTAGAGATCCGGGTTGGACCGGTTTCGGTCGATGGCCTTTCTGAGATAAGGAATGGCCGTCTCGATACAATCCGTTTCGACGCACCGGTCCGCAAGGACGAGAACCCCTTTGATATATTCCGATTTCAAATTCTCCCTGTGCCGGGTGATCCAGACGTCGTTGAGATCGTTTTCCAGAAAATCACCGGTATAGAGATCGAGCGCTTCCCGAATGTTCCGGATGCCGGGGCCGTGGGACAGGGCCGATGCCAGCCGGTCCCGGAATCGGACCGCGTCCACCCGGCACAAAGCCGGCGACAGGGAGACCCGCCGGTTTTTCATGGTGATCCACGGCCGCGGCGACTCATCCTGCCGGGTATCGAGACGCCGCAGCCGGGAGATCGCGGCTCTCAGATCAGCGGCTGCGTCATCCTTTTCGGGCCAGAGGATGCGGCAGAGCCGGCTGAAGGAAACCTCCGCGGGCCCTAAAACGATGAGCGCTTTCAAGAGTTGTTTCAGCCGGCGGCTTTTCCATTGGCGATCGTAGACCGCGCCCGAACCCATATAGACTTTCAGTTCCCCGAAGGTCTGTATGTAAATCCGCGGGGAGGGTTCAGGGGGCCGGATTTCCAGGCGCGGGCCGGCCGAAAAGAGCGCGGCTTCGATTTTCCCGGGGAAATCAGCGGACCTGGCGTAAACATACATCTGCGATTCCAGGGGCCACAGGTTCCGGGCATTTTCATATCTTCGCCGGGCCCTATCCTTTTGCCCCCGCAGCAGCAGGATGTTGGCCATCTCCATTTCAGCGGCGATCACATACTGATTGTGGCCGTTCTCTCTCCAGATCCCCTGCCAGGTCTTCAGCAGTTGTTCCGCGGTATCGAAATCACCCCTGTCCGACAGAATCTGCCCCCTAAGCATCATGATATGGTTTTCGCATAAGGGGCTTCCGCTCTCTTCGGCTTTCTGCTCGGAGATCTGCAGGCTCCATAAGGCATTGTCGGGCTGGTTCGCGTTGAGAAAAACGATGCCGAGGACAAAATGGAGATAGGAGGAATGAAACGGCATATCCAGGGGAAAGGAGATGGCCCGGATGTCATCGGCTTGGACCTTCAATGCTTCTGCATTCCCGCAAAAAGCGTCGTGGAGGGCGGCATGGTAGTGGACCTGCATCCGCAGATGCGTGGGCAGATCATTTGCGTTTGCGGCATGTCTGTTTTGGATGATGAGTCTTTCGCTTTTTTCGACGCGCCCCCTCATTAACGCATAAATGCCGATATGCGGAAGCAGAATGGCCTTCGCGGGATAGGAGACATCGGGGAGATCACAGAGTGCCTCTACATCCGCGATAACGGCTTCTATTTTGCCGAACTCGGCATTTCCCAGGCAGGCAAACAGATAGAAGATCGCGGCGTGCGCCCGGAGATTGTTGGCCCCGGCTCTTTCGGACCAGGCCAGGGACCGGCCGGCCGCTTCGATGCTGGAAAGATTGCTGCATTCAAAACACTCTTCGACAATGCTTTTATAGTACCATAATCCGGCAATGGCCAATGCAGTGAGGCCGCCCTGCCCCTCGAGCAGATGGATGATCTGTTCATGCCCATCCTCGAGACGATCGAATCCTCTGCCGGCTTCGAATGCGGACAGGACAGGGGCTCCTGCCGCGGCCGCTGCCCCTTCGAGATCCCCGTTCTCCAGAAAACGTTGATGATAGCCGTAGAAAATTTCCGGCGCAGCCGTCATGTTGACGGCTTCGGAGAGGAATCGGAGGCGCGGGGAGATCGGTACCCGGTGCGAAACCGTGGTCAGGGGGACCAGATGGGCCGCGAGGGCCGAAATCTCCATGTTGAACCACCATATCAGGCCTTCCTCGTGCAGGCCCGCGGCATAACGGTCCCAGGCCCTCCGATGGAAGAATTCATCATAGGGCGGCTTCAACTGGCCGAGAACGAACATGGCCGGTACCGTTCCTTTCGGAAATCATCCCTCTTCCACAAGCACCCTTCACTATTTTCATGTCTGCAATATAGCATATTTTTTCAACCTCGCAAATCCTGCTATGGTAAAGGAATGTTTCCTTTTTTACTGGGCCAGCCGCTCCCGAAGCCGGGTAAAGCGCTTCTGGGTCTTGTCATTGTGGACCGCAATGGCCAGTGCCCGTTTGGTTCCCACGAAGACGGCCAGCTCCTTTCCCCGGGTCAGCGCGGTGTAGATCAGGTTCCGCTGCAGCAGGACATAGTGCTGGGTCACCACCGGGATCACCACTGCCCGGTACTCCGACCCTTGAGACTTATGCACCGAGACCGCATAGGCCAGGGTCAGCTCTTCCAGATCCCCGTACCCGTAGATCACCTCCCGGCCCTCGAAGCGGACCCCGATCTCCTGTGCCTCCGGGTCGATCCGGAGAACCCGGCCCATATCGCCGTTGAAGACATTGCGATCATAATCGTTCCGGATCTGCATCACCTTGTCTCCGACCCGGTACCGGCGCTGGCCCCGCATCAGCTCCTCCCCGTCCGGGTTGAGGCGGGCCTGGAGCTGCTCGTTGAGGTTGCCGGCCCCCACGATCCCCCGGTGCATCGGCGTGATCACCTGGATCTCCGTCACCGGGTCCAACCCGAACCGTTTCGGAATCCTCTCCCCAACCATCTCCAGGATCAGCCCCAGCACCGCTTCGGGCTCTTCCCTTTGAATGAAGTAGAAGTCGCAATCCTCCCCGCGATCGTTGAAGATCGGCATCTTTCCCTGATTGATCCGGTGTGCGTTCACCACGATCCGGCTCTTTTCGGCCTGGCGGAAGATCCGGTTCAGCAGCACCACCGGAATCCGGTCTGATGCGATGATGTCCTCCAGCACATTGCCGGCCCCCACCGACGGCAGTTGGTTTACATCGCCCACTAAAATCAGCGTCGAGGTCGCGGGAACGGCCTGGAGCAGATGGTGCATGAGCAGAGTGTCGATCATGGAGGCCTCGTCCACGACCAGCAGGTCGCAGTCCAGGGGATGGTCGAAGTTCTTCTGAAAGCCGGCCTTGGCCGGGCTGTACTCGAGCAGGCGATGGATCGTCTTGGCCGGATGGTCTGTGGCCTCGGTCATCCGCTTGGCGGCCCTGCCTGTGGGCGCGGCCAGCAGAATCTTCACGTCGATGGCCCCGTAGATCTTCAGGATCGCGTTGATGATGGTGGTCTTGCCGGTTCCGGGGCCCCCTGTGATCACCATGACCTTGGCATCCAGCGCGCCGCGGACTGCCCCGATCTGCTCCCGGGCCAGCTCGATGGAGAGCTGCCCCTGCACCCATTCCAGGGCTTTTTCGATATTCACGGGCCGGGCCGATTTCGGGACCTGAAGCAGGATCTTCAGCCGGTTGGCGATGTTACGTTCGCAGTACTGGTATTTGGCCAGATAGACAGCCTTGAGATTCTCCTGGAAATGATCGGGATCTTCGTTTAAATCCTCGATCGCGATCTCTTTTTCCGCGGCAAGCTCTCCGATGGCCCCGGCCACCACCTCCCGCTCCACATCCAGGATCTCTTGGGCCTTACCGATGAGCGGCTCGTATGGGTAATAGACATGGCCTTCGTCCGACAATCCGTGTAGCACATAGATGACCCCGGCAGAAGCTCTGAGGGGCGAATCTTTGGAAAAGCCGAGTTTTTCCGCGATCCGGTCTGCGGTGAGAAAGCCGATGCCGAAGATATCCATAGCCAACTGATACGGATTCTCCTGCACCACCGCGATGGATTCCTTTCCGTACTCCTTGAATATCTTCGCGGCATACCCGGAGCTGACTCCGTGGTACTGGAGAAAGAGCATCACCTCCCGGATCTCTTTCTGATCGGCCCAGGCCTTTTCGATCATGGAGATCCGCTTTTTGCCGATCCCCTTTACCTGCATCAGATCCCGGATCCGCTCCTCGATCACCTCCAGGGTCTTCTCACCGAAGGTATCGACGATCCTTTCGGCAATTTCCGTCCCCACGCCCCGAATCAGGCCGGAGCCGAGGTATTTTTTGATGCCGTAGATGTTTGCCGGCACCGCACTCTGGTAGGAGACGACCTTGAACTGCTCGCCATATTTGGGATGATTGATCCACTCCCCCTTCATCTTTAAAATCTCGCCGGCCATGGGGGCCATGAGATTGCCGACCACCGTCACCAGATCGGGCCGGTTCCAGACCTTCACCTTTGCCACGGTATAGCCGTTCTCCTCGTTGGCATAGGTGATCCGCTCGATCTGGCCCCGGAGGTCTGCAAGGGATTGTTTTTTGGGGGGCGTATTTGTTCTGGCTCGGGTCTGCAATGGTTCTCTCTTTCTCCTTTTCTGCTGTGAAAAATAGCAGGAAAGGAGAAAGAGAGCAAGCCAATAGCTGTTTTTGGAAATACCGGAAAAAAATCTCTACTTGGGTATTTTTCTTAGATCAAATAGGGTGTTTGCCCTATGTTCAAGGAGAAAGAATCGGAACATAATGGTAGAAAATTAACCTTCTGGGGGAGAAATGCCATGCCAAGAATACTTGTTGTCGATGATGATCAGGCTGTGAGGGTGCTGTTGCGGAAGATACTTGAACCTCTGGGGTATAATGTGATGGAAGCGGAAAACGGTAGACTGGCCATGGAAATTCAGCGGCGGATGCCCTGTGATCTCTTGATCACGGACCTTCTTATGCCGGAAAAAGATGGTATCGAATTGATCTGTGAGTTTAAGCAATTATTCCCGGATACTCACATCATAGCGATTTCCGGAGGCGGGATTGCCGGGCCCGAGAGTTATCTGGTCGTTGCCAATGTGCTGGGCGCGGAAAAGGTCTATACCAAGCCTGTTTCCAGGAATAACATCCTCTCCGGGGTCGAAGATCTCCTTGTTGAAAGCTGTTCGACCGCCTGAGTGCCCTTTTTCATCGGGTGCCCCCCTTCCTTCAGCCCTTGCAATCATCTGCTTTTGCAGCGGGCTTTTTTTTCAGATGCTTGACGATCCATCCATTTAAAAATTCCTTTACGAAACGCTTCGGGTTTACTATAATATACGACTCCCTGCTTTACAGGGTATTGACAAGGTTCCGTCCTTGTCCTATGCTGAACAGACTACAGGATTTTTCACCGAATCTCGGCATCACAATCCGATAGATGAAGACCGTATCCATCAGGAGAAGGCAGATTCTTTATGAGCCATAAAATGACAAAAATTGAGGCGGCCCTCCACCTGTTGCTGAACGGAGAAGCCCTTACTGTTGACGACATCGCCCGTCGGATTTCCATCGAGACTGGCCGAGCTACCACCGGAAACGAGACATCCACTCTTCTCTCCCAGCTCGCCAGCTCGAATCTGGGGCCATTTATCCAGCGGCGCCGTCAGGGGCGCACGCTCTTCTATACCCTGGTGGAGGAGGCTCGATCCCTCTCTCTGGAACAGGCATTTGGGCTGATATCGGGGGAATACTCCCTGGCCAGCGCCGGGGCCGACCATCCTGCGCTTCTTCTTTATATGGATGACCCGGAAGAGGAATCCCAGACCGCAGAGCAAGTGTCCGAAGAGAGTCATTTGGATGAGGCGCTGCAGGTTCAAGAGGAGATTGCTACTGCAGCATCGGCCCAAACCGATTCAGGATCCGGGGATATGGTGAATGAGCCGGATGAGCCGGATGAAGATACGATCAATATCCACATGCGGGTAAAGATCAGTCTGGGATAAGAGACGAAAAAAGACTTTAAAAAAGAGAGGAATCATGAATTGTCCGAAGTGTTATGAACCTTTGCGGATCGCAGAGCGGCAGGGCGTTGAGATCGATTATTGCCCGGACTGCAGAGGCCTCTGGCTGGACCGGGGAGAACTGGACAAGATCATTGAAAGAACCCTGCCATATCAGGCTCCGACACCTCCCGGCAATCCCTATTCCCGACCGGACAAAGACTGGGAGAGACCGGAGAAGCATCGCTACGACAAGGATTATCACAAAAAGAAGAAGTATAAGAAGAAGAACATTTTAAAGGAGATCCTGGATATTCTGGACTGATTCTGCTGTGCAAAAGCCGCTTTATGAGGAGCAAAGAGTTGCTTTTTGAGGAATTGACAGCTTCGGCAAAATCTTTGGGTGCATCCGATGCTGCCATTATTGCAGCCTCAGAGATCCCGGTAGAAGATCATCTGGCAGACTTCTGCAGGAAGAATCCGGGATGTGAAAACTACCGCCTTTCCATGAGCTGTCCTCCCCATGTATCCGGGCCGGCCGGCTTCCGGAAACTGCAGAGAGAGTTTTCCCATGGGCTCGTCTTCAGTTTTACGGTTCCTGAAGAGGTCTTGCTGTCGGAGAGGCGGCCCGAGATCTTTCAAAAGCTTCATGAGACCGGGGCGCAAATCGAAGCCCTGGCAAAGGGGTTGGGATTTTCAGATGCCAGAGCATTTGCCGGCGGCTCCTGCAGACGGATCTTCTGCCCGGATCAGAAGGATTGCCGGGTGCTGAAGAAAGGGGAGAGGTGCCGATATCCGGACAGTGCAAGACCCTCCATGTCCGGATTCGGCATCGATGTTTCCGCGCTGATGAAGAGGGCTGGGATCTCCATGGAATGGATGGGTCAACCCGGAGAGGATAACGGAATGAAGATGGGAACCGTCTGCGGGCTGGTTCTGATCTGCAGCGATTCCTGACAGGCCCTTATCTCATTCAAAGGTTACGGTGATCTTAAGGTTGATGTTGATATCCTTTCCGCCCCCTATGATCTTCATCAATCCTGCCAGGAGATTTTCAACCCCCATGAAGCTCGGCGTTACGGTAATCTTCCTTTCTGCAGCCGGTTCCGGAGCGGCGGGGGTCGGTTCCGGTTCAGGTGCTGATTTCGGGGGAGACTTTTCTGTTTTCGCCTCGGTCCGTCTGCTCGTTCTTTCCTTTGAAGTTCTGGCCTTTGAAGTTCCGGATTTTCTCGCTGTCCGTTTCCGGGAGGGCTTCTCTTCCTTTTCCTTCTTCTCCTCCTCCTCCTGCCGGACATATTTCTCCAGATGGGGATGCGCGTCCAAAGCCTGCTCCAGAGTATAGCGATTATTGCCCGTCTTCAATGAAAGGCCGTGAGCCTGATCCACTGTGAGGGAACGCGCATCCTCGATGATCTGGTAGACATACCGGCTGTCTTCCTTTCCCTTCTCGATAAAGTTCCCCAACTCGGTCTCCAGCAGTTTCGCCAGAAGGGTGGATGCCTCTTTTCCGCTCATGGTCTTGCCGGTATTCTCCTTGACCTTTCCCGCAATGTCTGCGGCATTCAATGGCGGTTCTGTCAACAGGATATCAATCACGGCCTGGGTTTTGGAAAGCTTTTTTGAAGCCATCGGAACTCTTCCTCTCCTACGGTATTGAAGTTAACGGAATGAATTACTCTTTTAT
This sequence comes from Desulfobacteraceae bacterium, assembly GCA_011390345.1. Lineage (GTDB taxonomy): Bacteria > Desulfobacterota > Desulfobacteria > Desulfobacterales > JAABSP01 > JAABSP01. The sequence continues at coordinate 67,123 of JAABSP010000009.1, read as the reverse complement.
GAAATCCCAATTAAAGCCCTTGGATTTCAAAAAAAATCTCAAGAATTTTCAGCATAGATCATCCGCTTTGAATTTGTCAATCCCTCTTTGCCGATTCGTACCTTAAATTAGGGTTCTATTGCTTCCGTTTTCTGATATATTGTAGTTTGTCATTGTCGGCGGCAGGAGAGAACCTGCTTTTTCCGCCTTGTCATCCGGGGGCGGATCGTGTAGGATGATGGAAAAATTGTTGCGGATCGGAGGCTTTTTCGTGAATCGTTTTCAAATATTTGTGATCCGGGCCATTCTGGCGGCCTTTTTTGCTGTCCTGCTCTCCCGGATCTTCTATCCGGATTCCAACCCGGTCTTTATCGCGGGGCTGGGGATCTTTCTGGCCGGTGCGGCCTATCTGCTGGAAATGTGGAAAAATTCCAAAAGAAATCAGTGAGAACGGGGATGTGTAAAGGAGCAGAAGAGCATTGAAACAGATGATTCTCGGCACGGCCGGCCATATTGACCACGGTAAGACGAGTCTGATCAAGGCCATCACCGGTGTCAATACGGATCGACTGAAGGAGGAGCAGCTTCGGGGCATCACCATTGAACTCGGGTTTGCGGATCTGACCCTGCCCGGAGGGCAGCACCTGGGCATCGTGGATGTTCCGGGACACGAGAAGTTTGTCAAGAACATGGTGGCCGGGGCCACGGGCATCGATATGGTGGTGATGGTGATCGCGGCCGACGAAGGGGTCATGCCCCAGACCACGGAGCATATGGAGATCTGCTCTCTGCTGGGCATCGAATACGGGCTGATCGCGCTCACCAAGATCGACATGGTGGATGAGGAGTGGCTGGAGCTGGTGACCGAGGATGTCCGGGAGTTTTCCGAGGGAACCTTTCTGGAGGATGCGCCCATTGTGCCGGTATCGGCCGCTACGGGCCAGGGGATCGAAGCATTCATCTCGGCGCTGGACCGGTTGAGCCTCAATATTCCGGACAGGACCGAAATCAATATCTTCCGCCTGCCGGTGGACCGGGTCTTTTCCATGAGGGGTTTCGGCACGGTGATCACCGGAACATTGATCTCAGGAGAGATCGGGGTGGGGGATTCGGTGATGATCTTTCCGGAGGGGATCACCTCCCGGGTTCGGGGCATTCAGGTGCATAATGCGGCTGTAGAGCGGGCCGGGACCGGGATGCGCACCGCGATCAACTTTCAGGGGCTGGACAAGAGCGTGGTGGAGCGGGGGGCAGTGGTCTCCACCCCGGATGCACTGGCGCCGAGCTACATGGTCGATCTCTGGTTCAACTATCTCAAGAGCAACCGGAAGCCGGTCAAGAACCGGACACAGGTTCGATTTCACACCGGAACCAGCGAGGTGCTGGGCAACCTCATCCTCTTTGACCGGGACGAACTGGCCCCGGGAGAGTCCTTGCCGGTTCAAGTCCGTCTCGATACGCCGGTAGTCCTAGTCAGAGACGACCGGTTCGTGATCCGGAGCTATTCCCCGGTGCGCACCATCGGCGGCGGCAAGGTGATCAACCCGATCCCCAAAAAACACCGGCGGTTTCGGCCCGGGGTGATGGAGGGATTGATGGGGCTGATGGATGCGGACCCAGAGAGCCTGGCGGCCGCGCATACGGCCCAAGCCGGTTTCGAGGGGGTCCGCTTTGCCGAGCTGAAACTGATGGCAAACCTTTCGGACAAGCCCCTGAACAATTTGCTGGGAGGGCTTCTTTCCAGCAGGACCCTTGTCCAGATGGATAAAGAGAGCCGAACCTTTGTGCATAAAGAGGCCGTTGAGAAGCTGCGGAAGGGAATCCTGAACCATCTGGAGCGATACCACGAGGCCAATCCCTTAAAGGCCGGGATGTCCAAGGAGGAAGTCAAATCGAAATTTCCGCCGACACTGGGGGTGAAGCTTTTCAACCTCACTCTGCAGGGGATGGCCAAAGATCAGGAGATCGCTCAGGAGGAGAAGACGGTGCGCCTGGCCACCCATTCGGTCTCCCTGGGGGTGGATGGAACCGATATCCGGGATAAAATTGTCAAGACCTATCGGGAGAGCGGGCTGACTCCTCCCTATTATCGGGATCTTGCCGCGGAGCTTTCCATGGACCCGGCCCGGGCCAAGGATATGTTGGGGCTGTTGAAGGAGGAGGGGGAGCTGATCAAGGCCAAGGAGGATCTCTATTTTCATCAGGAGGCTATCGAGGGGCTTCAGGAGAAGATTCTTTTGCATTTTGCCGCGAATGAATCCCTGACCCCGGCCGATATGAAGGCGATGACGGGTCTCTCCAGGAAGTATCTGATTCCGCTGCTGGAGCTGTTCGATGGCCGAAACTTGACCATCCGGGTGGGGGATGTGCGGAAGCTTCGGAGGGGGTAGCGGGAATGGCTTTTGACAACGCGGGAAACGACAAAAAGGACAAAAAGGACTTAAAGGAGATTGGGGATCGGATCTCTTTGGAGGGGCGGCTGGCGCGGATGGATGCGGAAGGGGTTCGGATGTTTCTGGAAAGTCAGGCCCGGCCCTGCTATGAGAGCCGGCTGCTCAAGGTCGCATTTTTCGATATGGAAATTTGTCGAACCGCGCCGTTGACGCTTTATCAGGCGCATTTTGCGCTTTTTCATCTCCTTTATGGAATGCAGGAGGAATATGCGGCAGAGGGGCGATATCTACACATCCACTTTATGCGGATCTTTTTGACCGACTATCCGGCAAATGGACGCTGCCGGTACTATGATGAGATGGCGGGGCGGTTCTGCGGGGAGGTCTGCAATGAAAGGGCCGATCTCTGCCGGTTTCACCGGGAGAAGATCAGAGGGGATGCGATCGACAGCCTCTCTCTGCGCTATTTCTACCTGGATGAGAAAAACTATGCCATGTTCGATGAGAAGACGATTGAAGCCTTTATCAACGGCACATGGGAGCTGATGGCCGGATATCGGGATTATGAAAAGAGCATCCGGGTTCTGGATCTTCCTTCAAATCCGGATATCGGCATGGTCAAGCAGAAGTTTCGGCGCCTGGCAAAAGAGTATCATCCGGATATGGCTGGGGGGGAGGAGAACGGGAAGGAGAAGTTCAACGAGATCAACAGGGCCTATCAGGTGCTGATGCGTCTGCTCCCGTTTGCCTCATGAAGCCGCCTTTCAAAGAAAAATTGCGATTGACAGGGACCTCTTTTGGCATTATCCTGCGCCATAGCCTCGCCACAGGCGAAAAATCTCAAAAAAGATTGAGGACAGATACGGTCTATGGAAAATCATCGCATCGCTTTTGAAAAGCCCCAACTGCAGGCGCTGCTTGCGGATCATACGGTGGTGGATCTTCATTTCCACACCCGGTATTCCGATGGATTGAACCGGGTGGAGAGCATCGTAAAGCGTGCCCGGGAGCTGGGGATCGGTATCGCGATCACCGACCATAACGAGATCGGCGGCGCGGTGGAGATCGACCGGTATAAAGATATTCTGACGGTTCCCGGCATCGAGATCACCTCCCGGGAGGGAACCCACCTGCTCGTCTATTTCTATGATATCAAAAGCCTGATCCGGTTCTACCGGAAGGATATCATCCCTTATATGGGTCATGAGATCATGTCCTCCATTGCGCTGGAGATGGAGGAGATCATCCATCGGGCAAGAAATTATGAGACCGTCATCGTCTTTCCCCACCCCTATTCCGCGGTCTATACCGGCATCTGCAATATCCAGTTTCCCAAAGATCGCCTGGACCGGCTCTTTGAAAAGGTGGACGGGGTCGAGGTGATCAATGCCGAGAACCTGAACAAGTGGAACTACAAGTGTGCGCTGCTCGGGTTCAATCTTGGCAAAGGCATTACCGGGGGCAGCGACGGCCACACATTGTATCATATGGGCAAATGCGTCACCTACTCCCGGTGCGGTTTGGACCGGCGCTCATTTCTCGACGCTATTCGGGACCGGAAGACTTGGGTGGTGGGCAAAGAGGTGCATCTGATCCGGAAGATGACCTCCAACAGCGTCAAGCTGCGTTGCAACATCAAAAACTGTCCCGATCTTTTTGAAAAGAATATCCGGTACAGTTGTTCGCTGCTCAATTCCAAGTCAAAGGATTTAAAAGACAGAGTCAAGGAGCGATTCAACGGAAGGAGCAGGAAAATACAGAAGATCTCCTGAGCCCCTTCTCCCACCAGATCGTCAGGTGGGGCACGGCCGCACGGTACGAGGCCATTCCCAGGGGCTGATCATTGAGCTTCAGGTAGGTGTCGTTCACCTTTCGGCGCAGTGCAATCCATCGGGCATATTGCCGTCGATATTGCCGGATATTTTCGCTTCGCCGACGGATATCCCCCTTTACTGCCTCACTCAATCCCTCATTGATCATCGCTTTCCACTTTTCTTCCGGTATATATCCCCGCAGATCCAGCAGGGCATTGAGGGCTCCCGAATACTGAAGCAGATCGTCGGGAGACCCGAGACAGGAGACATATGCTATAAGATTGGCATCCGTCTCCGAGGCAAATCCCATGAAATGCGCCTTTTCATGGGCACGGACCCAGGGCTGCTCCCAGTGCATCAGCCTTCCGTTGACATGAGGCTCCATGAGAAAAGGGGAAAAGAACCCGGTGATCCCCAGCATGCTCAACAGCGGGTCCGCCAGAAGTTCCTTTGTCTCGGGCGGATTGGGAATATGGGAAAGGCCCGTGATCGAAACACTTTTCCGCACCGCATGATCAACGCGGATCTCTATAGAGTCCAGATCCCGCGCATCCAGGTCCGCAGCGATCTTTGGCCGGATGTGATTGAGCAGAAGGATCATCTCCCGGCCCAATGCGCTGTAATCGGCATGGGTTGGCATCTGCTGAACCTCCGGATTCAGAACTGCCGAGTAGGGGAGCCGGAGATAGTTGTAAGCCCACCCCCCGAGGTAGAGGGCAAAGAGGCCCGCGGCCACGGCTGTCCAGTGGAAAAAGAGGCGAACAAATGTTCGTGAAATCGGCTTTCGCTGCTTTCGGGCACGGCGCAGATGGATAAGGGTTCCCAGAATCCCGGCAAAAAGGCCCGGATAGAGGAGCAGCTCCGTAGCTGAATAGGGGGCCGGAACGAGCCGGGCCGGCCAGGAAAGGAGATCGGCCAGCCAAGGGTAGATCATCCGGGAGTAGCCGTATTCGATCTTGTTCGGATGATCCGACAGGAGATAGCGAAAACCCAGGGCTGCGATGCATGCGCCGAACAGTATCAGATGCCAGCCGGAGATCAGAGGGGTCCGGTGTACGATTCTTCGATTTCCCATAACAGCTCTTTACGGTTCCGTGAAAATCCTTGAAAAGACATCTTTGAAGAAACTGTCGTAGGGCTTTTTGTTTTTATGTTCGGTCATAGGCTCCGTTCCGGTTAGCGGTTTATGAACTGATCATGACACCGGATGGGAAAAAAATCAAGGGGATGATGTTTTTCATGCGGGCCGATACCGCAGGTCCTGCTTGACCAGGGACTCGAGCGCCGCATCCAGAAAGGGCTTCATGCAGTCCCGCCCGATTCGGCCATCGCGGAAGTAGGCCATCTGGCGGCAGCCGCCGAAGCACTGGGGGAGATAGGGGCAGGCCAGGCACTCCTTGTTCTTCCAGATCTCCAATCCATGGGAACGGGCAGCCTTCTGAGGGTCGAGACCGGTATTCACATGACCTACGGCAAATTCCTCGATACCGATGAGCGCGGGGCATTTGTAGACGGCCCCGTCCCAGTGGACCACGAAGAGGTCGTCGGTCTCGATCATGCAGTGGAGGGGGCCGGGTTTGGGGGTGTAATAGCCCCGGGAGAGAACCACCTCCCGAAGCGTCAATATAGGATGAATCAGCCAAGACTCATTGAAGGAACTGCAGCCGGTATTGCTTACGGGTTCAAAGCTGACCGGCATGAATCGGAGAGAATCGATCCGGTCTGGGGTGAGGCCAGCCTTTTCCAGCTCGTCGAGCAGGGGTAGGAAATCCATGTAGTTTTTCTGCAGAAAATTTCCGCTGATTCCTATTCGGATGAGATCGCAGACTGCGGCCGCATTTCCAATCACCCGTTCAAAGCTGCCAGTCCCATTTGCAAAGGGCCGGCTGCGGTCGTGGATCGTTTTTGGGCCATCAAGGGTGATCGCAGCAAGGGTCAGACCAAAAGGGAGCAGGAATTCGACCGTATTTCGGGTCAGAAGAGAGCCATTGGTGGTCAATATCGCATCGTACTGGGCACCTTTCCCTTCGGCAAAGGATTTGAGCCTTTCGGAGATGTAGCGGATCAGATCTGTTTTCAGCAGGGGCTCTCCGCCGTAAAAGTTGACAGTCAGGTGCTCTTTGGGTACTGCAAATTGATCCCACTGGGCCTTTACGAACCGGATCAGTTCCTCTGCAGTCTGTTGGGACATGTGCTGATGGGACTTAATACGGTTTTCAAAACAGTAGGTGCAGGCGAAGTTGCAGTCCAGGGTCAGCACCGCGGTGATATCGAACTTCTTCGATCTCGCGTTCCGCTTTTTGAAGCCGTCGAGCATCTCCTGTTGTTCGGCCTTTTTATCCTGCGTGATGAGCTTCAGATCGGAGAAGAGTTTTTCCTGGTCCGGTGTGAGGCGGCCGGCCTCGATATCCGGGATCATGGCCGCCGGAACCCGTACCACGGACGCCTTTAGGGTGGAATAAAGGATACGGTGATCAAGCTTCTCATCGCAGGGGTAGATCTTCGTGTAAGTGGATATCGGCATAGAGAAATGGCCGGGGGAGGGACGGATGATCCGCCCCTCCCTTTAAAGTCAAGGTTTTGGCTTTGGCTCCGGCTCCGGCGCTTTGGTAAAAGGTACTGGATCAATTAAACAGCACCCCTCTACATTGTTCCCTTCGATCCCCCTGTCGAGGATCTCCACTGAAGAATCGCTCTGCTTTTCATCTTTTTCCATAGGGCTTTCCTTACTTTACTGGGTTTAGAAGTGGAAGCGTATCCCCGCCTCCATCCACCGTTTCGGATTATCGTAATAGTCAAAATCATAGGAAGATCCGTCGAACATGTTATGGATGGTTGCGAAGAGGTCGGCATTGATTTCTCCGATGCTGACGTTTCGGCGCAGATTGAGATCCCATATGGGGTCATCATAGCTCGCATTTGACGAGGAGGGCTCATCCCACCAGGTATAGATCCCTGCCAGACGGAGGCTTATGATCTTCGGGTTATTATATCGAAGCCCTGCAACCCATTTGTACTTCTTTTCATCATTTTCCTCCTGCGCCTGATTATCCGTAATGACATAGGAGAATCCGCCGAAGAAAGAAAAGTCATGGATTGGCAGGGTCTCCATCTCGATCTCAAATCCCCGTCGTCGATCTTCGTTCTTATTCAGCATGATCGTGTTTCCTGGAGGACCTTCAGCATAGAGTTCTCTGGAAAGAATATCTTCGATTTCATGCTGAAAGAGATTGATTCTGGCCCACAGATAGGGAATGGCACTTGTCTCCGCGCCGAGCTGATATGACCAGATCTTTTCGTAATCCAGATCTGGATTCGGGGCCAGAAGAAAGCCACCCATTTTGACCAAACCGATGCCGGGTGCGGAGAAGCCCCTTGATGCAGCCGCTCTGAAGAGGATCTCTTTCCAATGACAGGTCAGATCAAGACTGGGGCTGATGAATCCGCCTATGAATTCGTGGTGATCGTAGCGGATTCCGGGAGTAATGGCAAAATTTCCCAGCGTTACCGTATCGTTGAGATAGAGAGCCCACAGATTCCGTTTTGAATCGGATTCCATCTTCGGCGGTGCTCCATATCCCTGGTACAGGGGACCGTATGCGTTTACCCTTTCCATATCGGCACGGTTCCCATCCGCGCCCAGCACCAGCCGATGGATTTCGTTCTCCCATGTCAGATTTCCGGCAAATCCAAAAATTCGCTGATCACCCCCGGTGTTCAACAGGAGTTCCGGTCTATCCGAATAAATGCCAGCTCCCAGAGTGCTGGTATTTGTATTGTATTTCTGCCGGAATCCATAGAGGGAAAGAAAGAACGCCATCCTCTCTGAAAGGCTGGTATTGAAGTCAATGGCGCCCCAGACTGTCCTGTCCTGAATATCAGAAACCATATCCCCTTCCGTATATTCCCCCAAATCATTCCAGGGCTCACTGTAGCCGAAGGTAATGCCCATCGCTGTGCGTTCCCACAGAGGGATGCGCAGCTTTGAAAAGAGACTGCTGTTTTCATACTCCCGCGTGGGCTCCAGCCCGTCGGATTCCTGATGGTCTGCAAAGAGATAGTAGCCGGTATTCCCTGCCTTACCAGAGATCTCCCCCTGGTAGTTTTGAGATGCGGCCTCGCCATAGGAAGCTTGAAGCATTCCTATCGGCTTTTGCGTATGGCCTGCGGACTTGGTGATGACGTTGATGACGCCGCCCAGAGAAGAACCCCATGATGAAGATGCAGGCCCTTTGACGATCTCGATCCGCTCCACCGCACCGACGGGTATCGACTGGATTGCGGGTTCTCCGGAGTAAACCGAGTTCCAGGGGATGTTATCCACATAGACCTGTATGTGTCGAAGCTCGGAGCCTTGAATGTACGGCAGGGAAATTGCTCCGAAATCCTGATTGCTGGAGATAAAGATCCCTGGAACCTGCCGGAGCACCTCTCCCAGCGTGTGCGCGTTCATGGCCCGGATCTCGGCTGCATTGATCACAGTGATGTTCTCCGCAACCTGGGAGATGGGCTTGAGAGACCGCGTCGCGCTGATCACCTGCAGCTCCTCGGGCCGGTAGTAGAGGGAGAGAATGGCCATCTCCTCTTCGGTCTGGGATTGTGCCGCGGAAAAAGGAAAAAGAAGCAGCAGCATGGAAACGATGGCGGACAATCGGCGGGAAAAGAATTTTGGAAACATCTTTGAACTCACTTTACAAAATAAAAGCGGGGTTTAAGGATAAATGCATCGCATCGGGAAGCGTTTTGGAAAAGCCCGTTCCGACACCAGACAAGGCGAGTCTCCTCCGCAAACGAGGAATTCAAAGATATCACACCCCTTTTCCTCGTGCAAGTCAAAAAAAACCTCTTCTCTCCCCTTCCCTTTTCTTCACTTTTCCTGTAGACTTTTTGTGCAGATTTCTGATAAGAAACAAAAGCGGCAGAGGGTTAAAAATGCGGCATCTGTTTTTTCCGAATATATTTCCCTGGCTTTCATCTGAGACGCTATGAAGGTTGGTCCATATTCCCATTATCGCCGAAACGGCAGGAGCCGGCGACAGAGAAACCTTTCCCTATGAAACGGCTTCTCCTCTTATTCCTCCTGCTGCTGAATATTTCCCTGCCGGCTCAGGCCTCCAGCCTGGTGGCGGTGGTGGAAAGCATCAGGATTCCGCCCTACGAGGCCGCGATCGACGGATTCGGCCAAGCCTGCAGTTGCACCACAAAACGGTTTCTGATCTCGGAACTGGGAGAGGAGGCTCTCCTATCCCTTATCGAGGAAGAGAAACCCCGACTGATACTGGCTGTGGGAAACGAGGCACTGGGCAAGGTACTCTCCGTCACCCATATTCCCATCGTCTATCTCATGGTCTTCAACCCCTGGGATATCGTCGAAGACCAGGAAAACATCTCCGGCGTCAGCATGAACATTCCGCAGAAAAAGCAGTTGGAGATTCTCATTACAGCCGCGCCCGATGTAGAGCGGGTCGGATTTCTCTACAATCCGGATCGAAACCGGATTTTTGCAGAAAAGGCCAAGGCAGCGGCCGATGAACTGGGGGTTCAACTCCTCTCTGTGGCCGTTCATAAATCCGCGGACATGGCCCAAAGGCTCAAAGAGATCGTCAAAGAGATTGACGGGTTCTGGATGATCCCCGACATCATCGTCTATACCCCCGAGACCATCCAGCACCTGCTGCAGGTCTCGCTGGAGAACCGTTTTCCGGTACTCTCTTTTTCAGAAAAGTATCTTGATATGGGGGCATTTCTTTCCGTCACCTTTGACCCGGAGGATTTAGGCCGGCAGGCCGGGGAGATGGCCCAAAAGATTCTAAAGGGGACCTCGGGGCGGCGGGTGATGAACACGGAGGCGAGAAAGCCGGTGATTCAGATCAACAAGACCGTGGGGAAGCGTCTGAGGATCGAGTCCGATCTCGATGCCGCAGAGATGACCCTTCTGGAAATGGGGAAATAGGCGAGGCGGAATTATGCTGCTTCAAACCATCAGACAGAGCTTTTTTCTGAAGATGCTTCTGGCTTTCACCCTCTTTACGCTGCTGGTGAGTACTTTTTTCACCCTCTTCTTCATCCATCACCAGTACAGACTCCTCACCCGGATGCAGATGGAAAACGGAAGGGTGCTTGCTGAAATCATCGCAAGAAATGTAACCCTCGGGGTGATGTCCGAAAGCACAGAACTGCTCTCCGATGCGGTCTGGAGCGCATTTGAAAAGGAGGATGTGGTTCAGGTCTTTGTCTATAATCAGGAGGCCCGCCTGCTGATGGGGTCGAATCGAAATGCCCTTTATCCTGAAGATTCGCCTGCTGCCCCTTCCCGGGAAGAGATCAGAAAGATCATTGCAGACTTTGCCGGTTTTCCCGTTCCCCATGATCCGGAACAAGATTACCCCTTTCTCCACCAGGGCCGGAGGGATGCGGATGAATTCTGGTGCGGTGTCATCTACGCGCCGCGCTTTCGTACCGAGGAGGCGATGGTTCTCGGCATGGATATGAGGCAGGGCCCCACCCAACAGATGGCAGGGGTCATCGGTCTGGTGATGGATCGCCAACCCCTGAAGCAAAATATCATCGACATTGCCCGTCGGGCCGGCCTGTTCGGGCTGCTATTCTGGCTCATCGGATGTTTCGTGATGTTCTTGTTCGTCCGCCGCTTCACCCGGCCTTTGAACCGGCTGATCAAAGGGGTGAGGGCCCTGGGACTGGGGCTGGATTCAGAAAAGATCCATCCGGAGACCGATGACGAGATCGGCGCGCTGGCGCTCTCCTTCAACGACATGGCCACCTCCCTCCGCTCCCGGGAGGAGGCGCTGCAGAACTCAGAGCATAAATATCGCTCTATCTTTGAAAACGCGGCCGATGGTATCTTTCAGGCGGATATCGATGGAGATCTCATCACTGCTAATCCCGCGATGGCCCGGATTTTTGATCATGAATCTGCGGAAATAATGTGCCAGGGCCGGGTCAATATCTTCTCCCTTCTCAACATGACGCATGAGCAAAACGCGGAGCTGATGAACCATCCGGGCGCGGATTTCTCCAGGGCCATCGAAATCGGCTGCCAGAACCGGTCCGGACAGGATCTCTTTCTGCTGGTTCATCTCCACACGATCGAGGAGGGCCGGAACGGGAAAAGGATTTTCGAGGGGCTGATCCGGGATTTCACGGATCAGAAGCGCTCCGAGCGCCTGAAGATCGCAAAGGAGGCGGCCGAGGCTTCAGCCGATGCCAAGAGCCGTTTTCTGGCCAACATGAGCCATGAGATCCGCACCCCCCTCGGCGCGATTTCGGGAATGGTGATGCTGATGGGGCAGACCGAATTGACCCCGAAACAGGCCGATTATCTGGAAAAGATCGAATCCTCCTCCCGACTGCTGTTGAGGGTGATCAATGATGTGCTGGATATCTCGAAAATCGAGGCCGGAAAACTCGACCTGGAGAAGATCCCCTTCTCCTGGTCCCTGCTGATGACAAACATCGAAGACATGTTTGCCGAAAAGGCCCGGGAAAAGAAGATCGAGCTTTCCATGGGTTGGGATAGAGAGATTCCCGAAGATCTCAACGGGGATGCCGAGAGGATCAAACAGATTCTGATCAATCTCATCGGCAATGCACTGAAATTCACCCCGGAAAGCGGATTTGTCAAGGTAGATGCCCATCTCTTGAAAGAAGATTCTGAAGAGATCCGGATCGGTTTTGAGATCTCGGATTCCGGCATCGGTATTCCAGCGGAGAAGATCGGGGCCATCTTCGATGCATTCACACAAGCAGATGATTCCATGACCCGGTGCTACGGCGGCACAGGTCTCGGCCTTTCCATCTGCCGACAGCTTGTCGAACTGATGGACGGCAACATTCAGGCCATGAGTGAGCCGGGCCGGGGCACCACTTTCTGCTTCTCCCTGCTGCTCGAAAAGGGCCTTCGGAAAAAGATTGCCGCACCCCCCCAAAAAGGTCATTATCCCTCTTTTGCCGGGGCTCGGATTCTCATTGCCGAAGATCATGAGGTCAATCAAGAGGTGGCACTCTCTCTTCTCGAGCCCCTGAAGATGACCGTGGATATCGCAGTGGATGGAAAAGAGGCATGGCATGCGGTGCAGCGGCAATGTTACGACCTGATTCTGATGGATCTGCAGATGCCGGAGATGGATGGTCTCGAGGTGACCCGAAAGATCAGAGGGCTTCCGGGGAAGGTTGCAAGGATTCCCATTATTGCCATGACCGCTCATGCCCTGAGCGAAAGCCGAAGGGCCTGCCTCGATGCCGGGATGAATGATTTTCTGACCAAACCCTTGGACCCGAGCTTGCTGATGGAGACCCTCTCCCGATGGATCAAAACGCCCTACAACAACAGTGCGCCGGCGCAGGAGAAGATGCAGATCCCCTTGGGGAGCCATGAGGAGAAAGGCCCCCTCCCCTTTTCTGAACCTGCCGATCCCGATCTCGGGACAGGAACCCGAACAGCATCGGATGGGACCGTTATCGACTACAAGGAGGGCGCGATCCGGATGGGGGGAAAGCTCGAGGTCTTCAAGAAGATCCTCTTTCTGTTTCATACCCACTATCACCAGGCCGGGGAAAAGCTCGCCCAGGATCTGAGCAATGGCCGGAGGGAAAATGTACTGCAGCAGATTCATACCTTCAAGGGGACCGCGGGAAATTGTGCTGCCCGACGCCTGGTGAAGGCTGCAGAGCAGCTCGAGAAGACGATCCGGGATGGCCGGGATCACAACGGAGATCTGGATCAGTTTACAGAGGAACTGGATCGGGTGATGGCGGAGATCGACCGCCTCCGAACAGATTCGGAAAAAGTCAATGGAGATAATGCAGAAGAATGCCCCCCTTTGGAGAAGATGGATCTGCCCTCCCCTTCTCCGGAAACCTTATCCCCGAAGATGAAACAAGTTCTCTATTCAGAGCTTTGCGCCCTTGAGAAGCTGTTGCAGAAGAACAATATCCGAGCTATTCCGGAGATGGAGCGCCTTCGGGATCGGATCTCCCAGACCGCATCTACCGAAACCGTGAAAACCCTGGTATCGAACATTGAAAGCCTCGATTTCACCCGTGCAGGAAAAATTCTGCAACAGATTCTCTCCGGGTTGAAGTAGTCTCTTTTTTCACCACTGAAAAGAAGCCGGACCCCATGAAACCCTCGAAACCATATCAGATCCTGATCGTCGATGACAGCCCCCACAATATCCGCGCCCTGGGAGAGATCCTGGAGGGAAACTATGATGTCCGATTTGCCAAAAGCGGCCCCGAGGCCCTGGAGATCACATTCTCTGAGGAAGAGGCCATCGATCTCATTCTGCTGGATGTGGTCATGCCGGAAATGGATGGCTATGAGGTCTGCCGCAGGCTCAAAGAGAATCCAGAGACCGCTGATATCCCCATCATCTTCATCACCATCAAAAGCCGCCCATCAGACGAGGCTCTGGGATTCTCCCTCGGCGCGGTCGATTACCTCAACAAGCCCTTTTCCGTGGAGATCGTCCGGGCCCGGATCCGGACCCATCTCGAACTGAAGGCCCATCGGGACCAGCTTCAGGAGATGGTTCAGGAGAGGACCCTGGAGCTGGAGGAGATGAACAAACGGCTCCAGACCGAGATCATCAAGGTGAAGGCCATGCAGGAGGATCTGATCCGCTCCAAGACCCAGGCCGCGACCGGAAGGCTGGCCGCGACCATCGCGCATGAGATCAACAGCCCCCTGCAGGGAATCGCCGCGCTGCTGGTTCCTCTGATGGACGGGTGCGAGGGGCAGGAGGATCTGCTGGAGATCGCAAATCTCATCGAAGAGGCTTTCCACCGGATTCGAGAGACGGTTCAGAGGCTCTACCATCTCAATCTGCCGGCCTCCCGCCAGGAGGAGTCGGTCGATGTCAACAGCGTGATCCGGAAGACGGCCGCGCTGTTAAATGGGATGGCCAGGGAACGTAAAGTGGCCGTCGATCTGGATCTGACGCCGGATCTGCCCCGGATCTGGGCTTCCCAAGGGGAATTGGGGCAGGTCTTCATGAATCTCATCGACAATGCCCTTTTCGCGGTGGAGCATGGAAAGGGAGAGGATCGAAAGGTCTCCATTCGGACGCGGATGGCCGGGGAGTGGATTAAGGTGCAGGTATCTGACACCGGAACCGGGATTTCGGAGGAGGATCTGCCCCATATCTTCGAGCCTTTCTATACCCGAAGAAAGGCCGGGGGGCTGGGGGTGGGGCTTTCGGTCTGTCGGGAGATCATCCGACAATGCCGCGGCGAAATCCGGGCCCAAAACGCGCCCCAAGGCAAGGGCGCGGTCTTCACCATCACTCTTTCCGCGGCCCCGGACCGATAAGTATCCTGGTTAAAGGGTTTGGGAGGGCGTCAATTATATTTTATGCACTCCGGAGCACTGTTACGAATCTACTGCCGAGGTACTTACTTCCCTTTTTCGGCTTGTTCCCCTCCCCTTTTCCTTTTGAAGATCCGGTTCCGAATTTGGCCCGCATCCTCCCGTAGTTCCGCCAGAAGCCCCCGGAGATCCTCGATTATGATGTAGAAGGCCGGCACCAGCAGCAGAATGATAAAGGTGGCAAAGAGCACTCCGAAGCCGAGGCTGATGGCCATGGGAATGAGGAAACGGGCCTGGAGCGATGTCTCGAAGATCATCGGCATCAGACCGAAAAAGGTGGTCAGGGAGGTGAGGAGAATCGGTCTGAATCGCCGGACCGCGGCTGCAACCACAGCATCCTTCACCGCCATTCCCCCATTCCGCATTCCGTTGGCCGTATGCACCAGCACCAGGGAATCGTTCACCACCACCCCGGACAGCGCCAGAAGCCCCATCATGCTGATCAGGCTGAGGCTGTAGCCCATGATCATATGGCCGGCCACCGCACCGATGAATCCGAATGGGATGGCCGACAGAACCATCACCGGCTGGATATAGCTGTTGAAGGGGATCGCGATGAGGACATACATCACCATCAGCGCGATGGCAAAGCCCTTGAAGAGGCTCCTCATGGAGTCCCGCCCCTCCCGCTCGGCCCCCTCGAGAGAGTAATGGAGCCCCGGATACCGGTCCATCAGGGCCGGCAGTTCCCCGGAAGTCAGGGAGGCGATCACCTTCCCCCCGCCGGTCACTTTTTCTTCGATGTCGGCTGTGACATGGATGGTGCGCCGTGCATCGGTTCGGGTGATGCTGGTGTATGAGCTGCCCCGCCTGACCTCGGCCGCGGCAGATAGCGGGATCTCTCCGCCTTCGGGGGTGCGGATGATCAACTGCTCCACATCCTGTTCCGATGTTCGCTCGGCTTGGGGCAGCCGCACCATCACCTGGACCGTATCCCGGCCCCGCTGCTGCCGGAGCGCCTCTGCTCCCCAGAAGGTGTAGCGGATCTGGCGTCCCAGCTCCAGGGGCGTCAGGCCCAGGCTTTCGGCCTCGGGCCGGATGGAGAGATCGAACTGGGGCTTTCCCGCGGCAAACCCGTCATCTATGTCCACCACCCCTTCGTAGGTCTGCAGGGCTGCGGCCAGGTCTTTGGCGGCCCGTTCCAGCACCTCCATGTCTCGATGGCTCAACTGGACATCCACGGGGCTTCCGCCCCGGGGGCCGCCGGCCGTGGCATCGAAGATCAGCGATTCCATCTCCGGAAGCCGGCCGGCCCTTTCCCGCCACTCCCGGGCAAAGCCGGTTCCGCTGATATCCCGCTGATTCATGGGAACCAGAGAGACCATGACCGTCAGGCGGTACCCGTTGGTGATCCGGGTGTAGATCCCCTTTCCGATGGAAGGGCCGGCTGCAGGAGAATGATCTTCGATGGCTGAAAGGGCTGCGGCCTCCAGACGCCTGGCGGCCGACAAGGTCTCTTCCACGGGCGCGCCGTAGGGGAGTTCTCCGTTGGCCACGATCCAGTCCGATTCGATCTTGGGAAACATGGTGATGCGGACCCGTCCCCCCTGGACAAAGCCGACGGCAACAATCAGCAGGGCCACCGCGATTGCACAGGTGATCCAGCGGTTCCGCACCACCCAGCCGATGGCCGGGCCAAAGATATCTTGTGCCGTATATTCGACGATCCCGGCAAACTTTCGCTGAAACCGGGCGATCGCGCCGATGATGCCGGTCTTTTTCGGCGGCCCCAGATGGCCCAGGTGGGCCGGCAGGATGTAAAGGGATTCGTAGAGGGAGATGAAGAGAACGATGATGACCACCGAGGGGAGAATCCGGAAGATTTTCCCCATGATCCCCTCGACGAAAAAGAGAGGGGCAAAGGCGGTTGCGGTGGTGAGGATGGAGAAGATCACGGGTACGGCCACTTCCGATGCGCCGTCGATCGAGGCATGGAGATAGCTGTTTCCGCCCCGGCTGCCGGTTTTCCCGTTGATCCCCTCCAGTGCCCTGCGGTGAACATAGACATTCTCTCCCACCACAATGGCATCATCGACCACCATGCCCAAGGTGATGATGAATGCGAAAAGGGAGATCATATTGATGGAGACATCGGCCGCAGGCAGGAAGAGAAAGGAGCCGAGAAAGGAGATCGGGATTCCCATCGTTACCCAGAAGGCCAGCCGCGGCTCGAGAAAGAGGCCCAGCACCCCCAGCACCAGAAAGAGGCCGATGCGGGCATTTTTCAGCAGCAGGTCGATCCGATCGTGGAATATCTCGGAACGGTCCCGGCGAATCGCGATCCCGACCCCCGGCGGCAGAGATTTTTCCAGTTCGACTGCATAGGCTTTGACTGCCCCGGCCACCCCGAGCGGGGTCTCATCGCCGATCCGGAAGACATTGACTCCTACTGCCGGCTTTCCATTGAAAAAGCTTAAAGTATCGACATCTTCAAAGGATTCCCGCACGGTCGCGATCTCGCCTAAGCTGACCCTGGCCCCTGTCCGGGTGCTGATGATCGGGATATCGGCAAACTCCCGGGCCCAGTCTCTCCGTTCTGAGGTTCTCAGCAGTATCTCCCCGGCCTCGGTGCGGATTCGGCCGGCCGGCAGCTCCACAGCGGTTCTCCGGATCTGTTCCGCAATCCCGCCCAGAGTCAGGCCGTATCCCCGGAGCGCGGACTGGGGAACCTCCACAGCGATCTCCGGGGGTCGGATGCCTTCCAGCTCCACCTGGGTAATCGCCTCGCTCCGGAGGAGATCCTCCCGCACCGTCTCCCCCAGCTCCCGGAGGGTCCGTTCGCTTATGTCGCCGTAGATCACCAGGCTCAGCACCTCCCGCCGGGTAGAGGGAACCCGGACCATCGGGTCCTCGGCATCCTCGGGAAAGGAGGCTATCCGGTCCACCGCATTCTTGAGGTCCGCCAGCAGCTTGTTCTTGTCTACGCCGTAGAAGAGTTCCACATTGATGTTTCCGACGCCTTCGGATGCTGTGGCCACCACCTGCTTGACGCCGTCGATCCCCTGCACCGCCTCTTCCACTGCGGTAAGAATTCCCTTCTCCACCTCCTCCGGGGATGCGCCGGGATAGGGAATCGAGATGATGATCAGGTCGGTTTCGAATTCGGGGAAGATCTCTTGGCGGGTCTGGGTGAGCAGGATCACCGCGCCCCCCACGATAAAGACGAGCATCATCAGGTTGGCCGCAACCGGATTGCGGGCCATCCAGGCGACAGAGGAGAACCGCTTCATTAGAGCTTATCCTTTTTCGGGGTCGAGTTGGATTTCTTCGGTACGGGGAAGATCGGTATCGGGGCGGGTTTCCGACGGGATCAGCGCCATGCCGGGAACAGGTGCTGAGATCCGGCTGGTGATGATCCGGCTCCCGGGGGAAAGCCCCCGGACCAGCAGATCGTCCTTCCGGCGCCAGACGATCTCCACTTGGGCCATGGCCAGTCTGTCATTCTCATCCAGCAGCCAGACCACGTCTCCCTCCCGCAAAGTCTGGCGGGAGATGGAGAAGACATCTTCCAATACCGGCCCTTCCACTGCTACACGGACGTATGCCCCCAACAGGAGCGGAATCTCCTCCCTCCGGCTTTCCCAGCTTTCCTGGTTTTGATCGGTTTCATCGGTTTCAGGGGATTCCAGCCCTAATGGATCGGGAATGGCGACCAGCAGACGGGCCATCCGGCCTGCCGGGTCCAGTTCTCCCAGAAGTCGGACAACATATCCCTTTCGAACTGCAGCCGGGTCGCGGCCCCCTGTCTCCTGAAAGATCCGCGTCTCGGCCCCCTGTTTTGTATTTGAGATCGGAAGCCGAATGTAGGGGAGGCGGTCCACCGGAACCGAAATCTGAACCCAGAACTGATTTGTTCCGGCCAGGGAGACCAGCGGTGAGGCGGGCGTAACCTGCTGGCCCAGATCGACCATTTTCTCTTTCACAAATGCGTTGAAAGGGGCTTTGATCACGGTCCGCTCCAGGTCCAGCCTGGCCTTTTTCAGTGCGCCCAATGTACCTTCCAGCGCGGCACGCGCGCTCCGGATCTGCGGTTTCCGCAGGGCCAGCGCCTTCCCCTGTGGCGTGGTGGGGATCTCCCCGGCCAGAAGCTCCCACTCCTGGGCTGCGATCGCGGCCCGTCCCTCTTCGGACCGCAGCTCCATCCGGGCTCTGGCCACATCGGCCTTACGCTGCTCCAGGGCATACTGATAATCTTTGTCGTCGATGGTCAGTATCACTTTTCCCTCCTGGAAGCGGCCTCCGGGAACCAGATCCGGATGCACCGAAACCACCTTGCCGGAAACCCGCGGTTGGAGTGTCACCTCCCGTGCCGGAATCACGGTTCCCATGGCATCGATATAGACCTGAATATCTTCGGGGAGGGCCTTTACCGTATCCACCAGTGCAGGGCCCACGGAAACCGGCTGACGCCGCGCGGTTGGTTTGGTAGCGGTCAGCCATCGGGCCGCCATAAGCCCGGCCCCGAGGATCAGCAGAACGATGACCAGCTTGTAAAAGGCTCTCATATCCAATATCCTCCCAATGCCCGACAGAGGGTAATCCGGTCCGAAAGCAGGGAACGCCTAGCGTCGATCCGCTCCAACTCCAGCCGCTGAAGTGTCTGCAGGGTCGTCAAGACCGGAAGATAGTCGGAAAGGCCGTTGACATACCTGGAGCGGGTCTCCCGGAGGCTGTTTTCCGCCAGTCCGATCTGTTGGTTCAACGCCTCCAGGTATTCCTGTGCCCCGGCAATCTGCGCCAGCCCATCCTCCACCTCCCCATAGGCTCTCAGTGCGGTTCCGGCATATTCCCAGATCCGCTCCTGAACCACGGACCGGGCTCGCCGGACCGCCGCGGCCTCTCCGCCGCCGTCGTAGATGGTTCCGGAAAGCGCTGCTGCCAGATCCCATATCCAGCTTTCAAAGAGCTGTGCGATCTCCGACGCGCGAAACCCGGTAGAGAGGCTGAGGCGCAGCGCGGGAAACCGATCCGCTAGCGCTGCCGCAGCCCGCTGATCGGCTGCAGCCACCCGGAGGCGCGCCGCCTCGATGTCGGGCCGAAGCTGCAGAAGGGTCGTGGGTAGATCCCCTGTCGGAGGGGCCGGGGGATCGGTGATCTCCGATATCTCTGGAATGGGGGACTGGGGGGCTCTTCCCATGAGCAGATTGAGCCGGTGCGACAGCCTCGCGATCCGTGCAAGGGTGAGGGGAAGCTGTGCCTTGGTTCCCGACAGTTGCACCCGCTGCTGGTAGATGTCCGCGGCACCGGCAAGCCCCTGGCCGAACCGGAGCTTGGTCAGCTTCAGGTAGGTCTCGTTGGTTTGGATCTGCTCCCTGAGCAGCTTTAATCTTGCCCGCTCTGCCTCTAAGGAGAACCAGGCCTCGGCCACCTCTGCGGTAATGGTGACCCGCATGGCCGCGACATCGCTTTGGGCCGCCAGTGCATCCAGTTCGGCCCCCTCTCTAAGCGCGGCCAGGCGGCCCCAGAGATCCACCTCATAGGCGGCCGCAACCCCGATGGTGTATCGGTTTGAATAGACCGCATCGCCGTCACCGGCAGGAGAGATGGCCCGGCTCCGTCCCGCACCTCCCTCTCCGGTGATCCCCGGGAAGAGGCGGGAACCGGCCTGGGCCGCCGCGGCTCTGGCCGTTTCCAGCCGGGCAAACGCTGTTTTCAGCCGGAGGTTTTCATGGAGGGCTGTCTCCACCAGCACATCGAGAAGGGGATCGGAAAACCCCTTCCACCAGAAGGGGTCGGGCCGGATGGCCCGAAGGGGACCATCCGGCTCAGTAACGGGAGGGGCTGCAGGAACCCTTTCCGGGGTGCCGCTGCAGCCCATGAAGCCGAAGATGGTAAAGAGAAGAACTGCAGCAAGGCCGCGGCTCAGAAGGGGAGAGGACATGGCCGGACCCTTTCGTCAGGTGTCATCATCCCCATCCAATGAATCATCGTCTGCAATCTGAAGCGGGGAGTTGATCGGGTCGATCGACTCGGTCTCGTCAAACTCGTCATCGAGATCCTCGTCCAGGAGTTCATCGATATCCTCCTCCTCCTCTTCCTCCTCTTCGATATCCTCCTCCTCTTCAATCTCTTCGATCTCTTCCCCCCGGCCCAGTTCAATAAGATCATCCAGGGTGATCTCGATCCGATTCTTCTCCTCGGAATTCTCATACAGATCCGCGATGGCATCGGCAATCCGTGCTGCATAGGCTCCGGGCGGATAGAGATTGAGGGTTCGTATGGTCAGGATCAGGGATTCCTTTCCCTTTTTCAATGCAGCTTCTATGGTACCGGCCGGATACCTCTGCTCGCAGAGAAGGGAGAAGCTGTCTTTGTCCAGTTCCGCAAATTCGCTGATTACCAGTTCCGCTTTCCCGTCATCTCTGACAATGGTATACTGCTGTTTCATCGCGACCTCCTTTTGGTCACTTCCGGTGTCCTTCTTTTTTCAATAGATCATAATACCAGCAGGAGAATTCAAACATCCCCCGGTAACGATCGTCATCGTTGATGATCCCCAGACAGATCTCGAGGGCCCCGCCCGAAAACTGCGTGCTGCAATTTTCGGTATAGCTCTGGAGAAACTCCCGGATCAGCATTTTCGAGGTTCTCTTGGTCGGGTCCTTGCGGATATCAATCGGGTCTTTGGGCTCAGCAAAAGGGTCCCACTTTTCATACCCCCTCTTCAGGATATGCTTCTGCCGCCGTTCCGACATGCTGTCGAAGATGGCCTTTTTCCGGTCTTCGGTCTCTTCGGAAGTGAACTCAGGCATCGGATTTCTCCTTTTCCTTCTCCTTTTCCGGCGGCTTGATCCCGAGGTATTCCTCATTGTAATTGGTCAGCAGCGCCATGGAGAGCGGCACAAGAATGTCCCCCATCCGGACGTGCCGGGTCTTTAAAGATGCCACAAAATCGGCCGAGATTCGGAGCAGTG
Organism: Desulfobacteraceae bacterium; assembly: GCA_011390345.1. Classification (GTDB taxonomy): domain Bacteria; phylum Desulfobacterota; class Desulfobacteria; order Desulfobacterales; family JAABSP01; genus JAABSP01. The sequence continues at coordinate 45,636 of JAABSP010000009.1, read as the reverse complement.
AATTGTGGATGGCATCCAGATTGACGGTGGGGTAGGGGGTGCCCGGCTCAAATCCGGAGATCCCGCAGGTGTGGGAATGGCCGTTGATGGCTGTGGGAATCCCGTAGAGGCGACAGGTTATGGGGCGATAATCATAGAGATCGCACCGGTTCTCATCGTTGAGCATGGGGCATCTCACCCGGACCCCGGCCATCTCATGAATGATCTTCTCCTCATCCTCACCGGCCTCCAACTGCTTAAATGCCTCTTTTTTGATCTTGTAGATCTGTCGGTCGGCGCGGTTGATCCGCTCTGTCTGCTCTGCCCGCTTTTCCGGGTCCAATGTTTCCCGATATTTCTGATTGGCATAGATGGCTTCGATGAGGGTGAGATCGAAGAGCGCATGGCAGCAGTCTGAACAGCCGATGCTGCAGCGAACCTCATCGGTATTTTCCGCCTGTACCCTCTGGAATGCCTCATCGGCCGCTATTACGAGGGCTTCATATCGCTTGAAAAATGGTTCAAAATCGACGTTCATTCGATTGTATCTCCTTTAAAAACAAGTTTTTGCGGCTTCATGTTCCACGTGAAACCACTATTTCCCGATGCAGAATCGGGAGAAAATCTCATCCAGCAGATCGGGCTCCGCCTCCTCGCCGGTGATCTTTCCGATGGTGCGGATGGCCTCCCGGATATCGATTGCGATCAGATCCGGGGGGATGCCATCTTTGAAACCCTCGATGGCCGAGGTCAGAAGATCCTGCGCAGAGGCCAGCAGCGCCCCGTGGCGAAGGTTGGGGAGGATTGGGCTTTCATCCGGTGTCAATCGCTGCACCCATCCTCCAATGGCCATTCGGAGTTCGTCGATGCCCTCTCCGAAGAGGGCTGAGGTTTTCAGGATAGTATCATTCTCTTTGTCCCCGGGGGCCCACGCCGTTCCCTTATCCGAACCCGATGCAAAGGGCGTCTCGGGAATGGGCGCGGTTTCCTTTACCAGATCCCATTTGTTGAGGAGGATAATTTTTGGCTTTTTTTGAATCTCTCCATAGATCTGCCGGTCATCCGCGGTGAACTCGCTCCCCTCCAGCACAAAAATCAGCAGATCGGCCTCCTGAATGCACTGCCGGGTTCGATGGATACCGATCCTTTCCACCGTATCCCGGCTCTCATGGATGCCTGCAGTATCGATGAGAGAGAGCACCATTCCGCCAGCCGCAAAGGGAGCTTCGATGGCATCCCGGGTCGTCCCCGGTATCGGTGTAACAATAGCCCGCTCCTGACCCAGAAGCGCATTCATCAGGCTGGACTTGCCGACATTGGGCCTTCCCAGTACCACGACTTTGAGACCCTCCCGAACTATTCTCGAATCCCGGCTCCGGGCGATCATCTCCTCAATTCGGTCAGAGATCTTTTTCAGATCTGCAATTCGCTCCTGGATCGGAAGGATTTTTTCCCCCTCGATATCGTCGGGAAAATCGATAGCTGCCTCCAGCTCTCCAAGGATCTCCAGGAGCCGATTCCGAAGCGCTTCCATTTTTCGGCCGATGGCGCCTCTCATCTGAGCCGATGCTGCTGCAAGTGCCCGATCGGTGCCGGCCGTAATGATATCGATGATTCCCTCGGCCTGGGTCAGATCGATGCGGCCATTCATAAATGCCCGCCGCGTGAACTCCCCGGGCTCGGCCAGGCGCACCCCCCGGCTCAGGATCAGATCGAGAATCGCCTCCAGTACCGCAGGCCCTGCATGGGCCTGGATCTCGGCCACATCCTCCCGGGTGTAGGATGCCGGTTTCGGCATCAGAACCGCCAGAACCTCGTCGATCACCCGATCCGATTCCGGGGCCACAATATGGCCGTAACAGAGGCGATGGGGGGGCAGATGACCGGCTTCATTCCCGGCTCTTCGGAAGATCTCTTCCATCACCAGGCGGGTTTTTCCGCCAGAAATCCGGATGATGCCGATCCCGCCACTGCCCGGCGGTGTTGCGATCGCGGCAATGGTTTCATTCTTCATGGAGCCGAAAAAACCGCCTATTTCTTTTTCTGCCCTGAACTCTTCTTTTTCGGAAAGATCACCAGTTTCCGGTAGAAGCCGTCCCCCATGCTCTGGGTTCGGACGCCATTGTCCTCTTTTAAAGAGAGGTGAACGATCCGCCGGTCATGAGAGTTGAGTTGTCCGATCGTCACCGGCTTTCCGGTCCGCTTGGCCTTTTCCGAAAGGCGGTTGGCCAGATTCTTGAGCCGGTTTTTCCGGCCGTCGAGGTAGCCTTCGATATCGACTTGGACCCGAATCCGCTCACTGGCATGTTTGTTGACGATCTTTTCCACCAGATACTGAATCGCCTCCAGGGTCTGCCCCCGCCTGCCGATCAGCACGCCGGTCTCTCCTCCATTGACCTGATAGAGCACCCGCTCTTTCTCCCGCTTTACAGAGATGGCCGCGCCGGTGGTAATGAAATCGATGACGCGCTGGAGAACCGCCTCGCCCTTCTCGATGGCCGGGCCTGTGGTATCTTCTCCGGATTCTTCGGCGCTGTCAGAACCGATGGGTTCGGTCTCGGCGAGATCCTCGCAGGACCGTTCCAGACCCGTACCCAGGCGGACATCTTCCGGGAGATTTCGGCTGTCGTCCCTGCCCGAGGGCTCCACAGGGGCCTCAGTCAGATCCGGATGGGGCTCGGAAGAGGGAAGGGGCTCCTTGCCCCTCTTTCCCTGGGCATCTCCTGGGCTGCTCGCTTCGCCTTTGTTCGATTTTCGCTTGGATCGGGAGGATTTCCGCCGCGGTTTTCCCGAGGACTTGGATCTCCTCTCCGGCTCCGGTTTTTCAGGGGATGCCGGCTCACTCACTTTTTCCGGTTCCTGCGCGGAATTCGGTGCTGAACTCTGCACCGAGTCCGGAGATGATTCTTTGTCTGATTCCTGAGAGAATCCGTTCTCAACTGCAGCCTCAAAAGGCTCCTCCTGGGGAGGGGTGCTCTCAAAAGCTTCCTCTACCAGCGAACTGACCGTCTCCCGGATCTCCTCCTGTGCGATTCTTTCCTCTTCTCTTGCACCGATTCCTGCCGCTTCCTCGGCCTTGGGCCGATGTTTATGGGCATCGGGCAGAGTGACGCGGATGCGCGCCTTTTTGGTTCCGACCAAGCCGAAGATGCCGCTGGAGCCGTAGGAGATCACGTCGTACTTGAGCTTCTCTTTGGAAATGTTCAATTCGCGGCACGCTTTTTCCACCGCATTCTCGACGAGCTTGTCTTCGAATTCCAAACTTGTCGGCATGGGTTTTAGACCTCCGTATTATGCCTGTTTCTTAGAGATGTAGTACTGCTGCGCGATCGACAGAACATTGTTCACCATCCAGTAAAGCACCAGCCCCGAGGGAAAATTGATGAAGATAAAGGTAAAGACGATGGGCAGAAAGGTCATCATCTTTGCCTGTGTGGGATCTCCGGGCGGCGGAGACATCTTCTGCTGAAAAAACATGGTCGCGCCCATGATAATCGTCAATACGGGTATGCCGTAAGGGGGTTGCATAAGTGGGATATATCCCACATCGAAGTTGAAGAGCCGGTCCGGCGCGGAGAGATCATTGATCCAGAGGAAGAAGGGGGCATGGCGAAGCTCGATGGCCTCATAGAGCATCCGGTACAGGGCGATGAAGACCGGGATCTGGAGGATCATGGGCAGACACCCCCCCATGGGATTGATCTTGTAGGTCTTATACAGCCCCATCATCTCCTCGTTCATCTTTTTCTTGTCATCCTTGTACTTATCCCGGATGCGCGTCATTTCCGGCTGGAGCTTCTTCATTTCGTTCATCGACTTGTACCCCTTGTTGCCCAGGGGCCAGAGGATCAGCTTGATCATCGTCGTGAGGATGATGATCGCGATGCCGTAGTTGGGAATAAAGCCGTAGAGGAAATTCATCACCCAGAGGCTCGGCTTGGCCAGAAAATCGAACCAGCCGAAGTCTATGGCCCGGGCCAACTGATTGTTGATTCCGTTCAGGATGGATAGGCTTTTGGGGCCGAAATAGAGATGGAAATCATAGGTCTGGCTCCCGCCGGCCGGGACTGCCCGGGGCGGTGTGATGTATTCCCCCGCGATACCGATCTCCTTTTCCGCCAGATGCATTTTGGCGGCCACCGGCTGATCCGGCAGAATTGCCGCGATAAAATACTGGGTTTCGGATGCGATCCACTGGATCTCTCCGGCAAGTGTCTGCTCTCCTTTGATGTCCTTGGGACGGATCTGCTCCAGATCGTTGTCCTTCAGGGTGCTGAGCCCCTCAAACGCGTAGCTTCCGGAATCCTCTCTGTTTCCGGCAAGACCGATGGCCAGCGGCGCATTCAGAGGGAGTTCCGTCAGGTTCTTCACCGAAATCTTCATGCCGATGAGATATGTATCGGGCGAAAACCGGAAGACTTTCTGAACCGTCAACCCTTCAGAGGATTGCCAGGTAAAGGCCAGCTCCCGGGGTCTTCCGACCGCGGAAATCCGATCCTGTCTCGTGTCCGCGATAAAGCGGGCGTCGGCAAGAGGCGCAGCGGTTCCGTTTTCAAAACGGGTGTAGAGGGTTCTTCCGGCTGCTGCCGGAACCAGCTCCTTGGGGGGGGAATCCTTCTCCACGGTCTCTTTATACTCATGAAGCCGGAAGCTGGTGAATGCCGCGCCCTTTTCAGAGATCTCCACCGTATAGAGCGGTGTCTCCACGGTGATCTTCCTGAGCGGAATAATAGGGGTCTCCGGCTCTGTTGCTCCTGTCCCTTCCGCAGGGAGAAGCGTTTCAGCCTGTCTCTGCTGCGGCTGAAGGGTTTCGCCCCCTTCCGGTTCCGGAGTGACGGCCGGACCCGTTTCCGGCCCCGGGAGAGTCTCTTTCTGGCTCTGCTGTTGGGGAGGCGGTTTGACAGCCTCCTGATCCACAAAAAATAATTCCCACAAAAAAAAGACAAGGAAGGAAAGTACGATGGCAATTAATAGTCGCGCATGTTCCATATTCTTTTAGCTCTTCTCCTCGATTTTGCCGATAATGGTCAGGCCGGGGGTCAATGGTGTTGAGATTTTCATTACTGGATGATCGTGAAATGGGGATGTCATTTTCCCGCTAAGGAACCGGATCGAAGCCGCCCGGATGGAACGGATGACAGCGCAGGACCCGGCCGATGGAAAGCCATGATCCCTTGATCACACCATAGCGGGAGATGGCCTGGTAGGCATAGGCGGAACAGGTTGGGTGAAAGCGGCACGAGGGGCCGATAACAGGAGATATGAGATACTGATATGCCCGGATCAGCAGCAGCAGAGGGCTTGCCATGACTTTAAAATCTGATATCCCATCACCTCGGTATTCGGTTAAAGATCTCCGATAAGGATCGAAAGATCGCGTCGGTCGGCAGTTGCGCTGTGGTATGCTTTGCAATTATATTGATGTCCCAGCATCCGGGAAGGGCCTGCCGGTGGTGCCGAAAGTATTCCCGGATACACCGCTTGACCCGGTTGCGAGTGATAGCGCCGCCCACTCTCTTCGAAACAGTGAGGCCCAGCCGGTGGCGGCCGGCCGGCCCCGGGGCTGCGACCGCGATAAAGTGTCGGTTCTGAATCCGCCTTCCGGACTCGGACAGGCTGAGGAACTGGGAACGTTTCAACAGCCTGTCCGCCTTGGAAAACGAGAAAGGATGTTCCGCCGGCTTCATGCAGGGCCGGCTCAGGCCGACAACCGTTTTCTTCCCTTGGCTCTGCGCCGGTTGATGATCCGGCGGCCTCCCTTTGTGGACATTCGCTTTAAGAATCCGTGGGTTCTGGCCCTCTTGATTCGGCTGGGTTGAAAGGTTCTTTTCATAATCCGTTTCCTTTATCCTTTTCAAAAAATTTAAGGTTCTACCATTTACGGTGCTGATGCGCCCTCTGATGACGTCCGGTACGAAACAATTAAATGTTTAACCAAGAAATCTAATCACATGCAACCGGAGGTGTCAATATCAAAATTAATCTTTTAAGATTTCGAAGATGTCGAACTCCTCCATGTGAAATTTCGCGTTGGGATAGATCACGATCTGCTTTCCGATGATCCGTTCCAGCGAGGTGATGACATGGCGCTCCTCTCCGTGGAGAAGGTCCGCGATCTCCGGATTGACCCGAAGGGTGAGGCGGACCCCCTGCATATCCCTCGATTCCCGCATGATCTCCCGGAAGATGTTGTAGCATATGGTCTGGCTGGAGATGAGAAATCCCTCCCCCTCGCAGTAGAAACAGGGCTCGCACAGGGTCCGGGTCAGGGACCGCCGGACTCGTTTCCTTGTCATCTGCATCAGGCCCAGCTCTGACATTGGAAGGATGTGTGTCCTGCTCCGGTCCCGCTTGGCGGCCTCCTTCAGTGCGTTGTAGACCTTCTCCTGATTGGTCCGCTTCTCCATGTCGATGAAGTCGATGATGATGATGCCGCCGATGTCTCTGAGCCGGATCTGGTAGGCGATCTCCTTGACAGCCTCGAGGTTGGTCTTTAAAATCGTCTCCTCCAGGTTGTGTTTGCCCACATACCGGCCCGTGTTGACATCGATGGCCACAAGGGCCTCGGTCTGCTCGATGACGATGTAGCCTCCGGATTTGAGCCAGACTTTGCGCTTCAGTGCCCTTGAGATGTCGCCTTCGAGGTTGTACGCGTCGAAGATCGGCTCCGGGTCATCATACAGCTCCACCGATTCCTTGAGGCTCGGCATGAAGGTGTCTAAAAAGGAGACGATGGCCCCATACCCCTCCCGGGAGTCGATGACCACCTTCTCGGCCTCGTGGAGCAGAAGGTCCCGAACCGCGCGCAGACTCACGGTCAGTTCCTGGTGGAGCAGGGAAGGGGGCGCGGCCGTCCTGTACCGGGCGATGATGTTCTCCCAGAGATTTCGCAAAAAGGCCATTTCATAGATGAGCTTCTCCCCATTCACCCCTCCCGAGGCGGTGCGGAGGATATACCCCATGCTGTCCTGGCGCAGGGAGGTGATCAGATCCTTGAGCCGGGATCTTTCCGCTTCATCTTCGATCCGTCGGGAGATGCCCACATGATCCGTGGTGGGCATGAACACGAGTAATCGTCCCGGAATGGAGACATAGGTGGTGACCCGGGCTCCTTTGGTTCCCAGCGGCCCTTTTGAGACCTGGACCAGAATCTCCTGCCCCTCGGTCAGAAAGTTTTCGATCTGAATCTTCCTGCCGTTTGCCGGCGGGGACCGAGGGGTTTTGAGAGCCTCTTCCATCTCTTCGTCCGTGAAAATCTCCTGGGTATCGGAGAATAATGGCCCGGATTCTCCGCCGGGATTGGCGGGGAAAATGTCATTGACGTAGAGAAACGCGGCCTGGGAAAGTCCGATATCGACAAATGCGGCCTGCATCCCCGGAAGCACCCGCTGTACCCGGCCCTTGTAGATGTTTCCCGCGATATCGGCATCCCCCCGGCGCTTGATGAAGAGTTCGGCAATGGTGCCGTCCTCCAGAAGCGCGACCCGGGTCTCATGCTCCGCGGCTTCGATGACGAGCTGCCTATACATGATCGGCCAATCGCAGAACCTCCGCGGAAATGACCGCTTCCTCCGGCAGGTCGAAGAGGGAGGCCATAACCTCTGCAGGCCGCACCGCCTTTCCCTCCAGTCGCAGGACCGTCAGCAGAAGCTGATCTTCCTCCAGCCGGATCTCCGAGAGTACCTCGGCCAGGTCCACCCGGCGGATCTTTCCGTTGGGCCGAATCCGCTCGACAACCCATTCTGCGCTGCTCCGGAAGCGGCCGATAGCCTCCGGATCGAAGCGGTAGCCGTTTTTTAGCCGGATGGTGTATCGGGTGCGATCCGGAATCTGCCGGGATTTCCTTCCCCCGGCCCGGATGCCGGTGAGGCAGAGCCCCTCGGGAAGATGTGGATTGAGACGCTCCGGGATCATTTCCGCGGGAACCGGTTCTGCAAGGGTGAAATAGAAAGCCTCGGATTCGCTCTCCAGGCCGATGGGCAGAGGGTCTTCAAAGGAGATCTTCGGCAGCGGATGGAATCCCTGGGAGTATTTGAGGCGCAGCCCGGCCCGGCGCATTGCGCGGATGAAGATGTTGACCATCTCCAGATGGCCCAAGAAGCGGGCATCCCCCCGTTTGGAATAGAAGGCCGTAATATTTTGAAAGATTTCCTTCCCTCCCTCTCTCTTCTGATCCGAAACCGCCAGAGAGACGATCTCCGGGGGAAAGGTCCTGGGCGCTATCGTGTCGAAATCACAGACCCCGCAGCCATTGCACTCTCCATCCCGACAGTCTCCGGTCTGGTCTCCCGCCTTTGCCCGGTGCCATTCCTCCACCAGAAACCTCTTTTCAATCCCCATGTCCACCAGGTCCCAGGGCAGCGGCTCATGGTCAGATCGGGCCCGGGTCGTGAATTCATCCATATCGATTCCCGTATCGGCCATGGCCTGGGTCCAACGGTAGAAGGAGAAATGGTCGCTCCATCCGTCGAGCCGGCATCCGAGAGAATAGGCCCGGATCAGAAGTGCGTTGAGCCGCCGGTCCCCCCGGGCAAAGAGCCCCTCGATAAGGCTCACCTCGGGCTGCTGCCATTTGAATCGAACCCCCGGCAGCCGAAGCTTCTCCCGGAGCCATTCGATCTTCTCCTTTGATTCTTTCAAAGAGATTTGAGGCGCCCATTGAAAGGGCGTGTGGGGCTTGGGAATAAAGGTTCCGACGCTCACATTGATCTGGGGTCTGCGCCCTTTGGCCGCAGGAAAACGCCGGAGCCGGTCCACCAGCGCCACCATCTCGGCCAGATCCGCATCGGTCTCCTCGGGCAGGCCGATCATGAAGTAGAGCTTGATCACCTTCCACCCCATATCGATCGCGTCCGAAACCGTTTTTTGGATGTCGGCTTCGGTGATGTTCTTGTTGATGACCCTGCGCAGCCGATCGCTTCCGGCCTCGGGCGCGATGGTGAACCCGGTTTTTCGAACCTTTTGGATGAGGTGCATCAGCCCCGGCGTCAGGGTGCCGGCCCGAAGAGAGGGCAGGGAGACCGCCACCCGGTCCTCGGCACAGCGCCCCATGAGACCTTCCATCAGAGGAGCGATCGCGCGGTAATCTCCGGTGCTTAAAGAGAGGAGGGAGATATCTGTATATCCGGTCGCGGCAAGGGAATCCCGGGCAAGATCCATAAGGGTCTCGGGGGAACGCTCCCGCGCGGGCCGATAGATCATCCCGGCCTGACAGAAGCGGCATCCCCGGGTACAGCCGCGGGCGATCTCCAGGCGGAGCCGGTCATGGACCGGTTTTCCATAGGGAAGAATCGGGGCCGTGGGAAAGGGAGAGGTATTCAGATCCGTAACCAGAACCCGCCGGACACCCGGGGACCGGGAGGGGATCCAGACCCCTTTGATCTCTCCCCAGCGGTCCAAAAGCGCCTCTCGATTTCCGCTCCCACTCTTTTTCCAGTCGATGAAAGCATCGGTCAGGCCATGGATCACGGCTTCCCCTTCACCTACAACAATTGCGTCGAAGAGGTCGGCTACCGGAAGAGGGTTGCACGTACAGGGCCCACCTGCGATAATAAAGGGGTGGGATTCATCTCTATCCCGGGCCCGGAAGGGGATGCCGGCCAGATCGAGCATCATCAGCACATTGGTATAGTTGAGTTCGTAGAGCAGGCTGAAGCCGATGATGTCGAAATCGATCATGGGACGCCGGTTCTCCAGGGAGAAGAGGGGCGTATGCTCTTTCCGAAGGAGTTCGGCCATGTCCGGGGCAGGGGTGAAGAATCGCTCGGCCCCGGTGTCGGGCCGTCCGTTGAGCATGGAGTAGAGGATCTGAATCCCGAAATGGGAGGTTCCGATCTCGTAGAGATCCGGAAACGCGAGTCCGAAGCTGCAGGAGACGGATTCTGGATCTTTGCGCACGGTATTGATCTCGCCGCCGATATATCGGCTGGGACATTGGGCGTGCGGCAAGAGGTCTTGAACGGTCTTTAGGATCATGGTATATGCTAGAAAGTTTAAAAATTTGAGTTTCAAAAAAAACATAAATGTTTTATAACCGGACGTAAGCGGGTTATTATAGAGTATAACATTGAAATTGCCAATGCCAAAGATGCCAGTTGGAAAAAAAGGAAAGATTCGAAGAGCGATTCTCAGATGATCCTGCTGCAGCGGGGCAATCGTGCATATTACATTACAGTCCGTCTGTGATCAAACCATAAGGGTCTTGCCATGAATGTGCGGTGCGACAGATGTGAAACATCCTTTGAAATCGATGAAACCCGGCTGAAAAAGCCCGGGGCAAAGATTCGCTGCTCTGAATGCGGGAACATCTTCAGAGCCCTGGCCCAGAAATCTGCACCTCGGGCCGCGGAAAAACCGGCGGCAGGCCCGAAAATATCCGGCAAAGAAGACCATTCTGTGGGAAAGGAGATTCAAGCCTTACAGGATGAAATGCGCAGCAGCACCGAGGAGAAGAGAACATCCGAGAGTGAAGCCCCGTCAGATGGGGAGAAGCCGGCGGCTGCGGCTTCCCCGTCCCCGGATACCGGTGACAGCCCCCCGATCTTCAAGATCACCAAGGATGAGAGTTGTCCCCTGTATGCGCTGAGCGATGAATTCCAGCTTGTGGGCAGGATCTTTCGTGTTCCCAAGACCAAAGCCCCCTGTCTGATTCTGGCAAAGGATGTGGTTCGGATTCTGCACGGCAAGGGGCAGAAGGCAACGGGCGGGAGCAACCCCTCCTTTTACTGCAGCGGATGTACGGGCCGGATCACCTTCAAGTACAAAGAGAAAAAGGAAAAAGAGGAACTGGCCGATATCCGGCCCGGGACCGACAACTATATCAAGGCGGTGGTGCGTCTGCTCAGCGGATTTTCCATCTTCAAAAACCTGACCGAGGACAATATCCGGGACCTGGTCTCCTTTTTGAGACTTGACAAGTATGAGGAGGGAGACATTATCTTACGCAAGGGGGAGCCGGGCCGGAGCCTTTTCATCCTCGTATCGGGGCGGGTGGAGGTGGTCAGCGACGACGGCATGTCCATTGCGTTCATGGACAGCGGAGAGGTCTTCGGCGAGATGAGCCTTCTGAGCGGGGACCCTGTGGGTGCGACCATCAAGGTGGTGGAGCCGGTGACGGTGCTCTATATCAGCGCGTCCGATTTCAAGAAGATCTTGAATGAGATGCCCATGCTCCAGCTCAACTTCACCCGGCTGCTGGCCCGCCGGATGGCCGAAATCAATATGGCCCGTTCCGAAGAATTTGCCTCGGGAATGACCGGAAAGCTTTCGGAAATGCCGCCGGCCGAGCTTTTTCAGACCCTGAACGTCAACCAGAAGACCGGGGTGCTGACCCTGAAATTTCCCCGGGATTCGGCCTATCTATCGTTTCGGGAGGGGGAGCTGATCCGGGCCAAGTATCGGGAAAGGGAAGGGGAGGAGGCTTTTTTCGAGCTTTTGAAAATGAAGGAAGGGCGGTTCAAGTTCATTCCGGGGCTCTCTCCTGAAGAGATGGAGGCGCCGGAGCTGGGCGATTTCATGCACCTGCTGATGGAGGGGCTCCGGAAGATCGACGAAGATGACAAGAACTTCTTGCGCACCATGATCCCTAATCTCACCTCCTGATCCTTTCTCCGACCCTTTTTCCGCCGGAGGATGCCTTCCCGGGGTGATTGATCTGTCAGATCGATTTATACTCTCGGGCCTGTTTGGGAAAAAAGGGTTGCTCGATATTGGAAAATTCAATTAAAAAAGTAGATATGATAAGGGTATGAAAACCCATTTGGCCGTATGGTCGAATCCTGCACGGTAGAATCGGAGGGACTTTTGCCGAAACCAAATACAAGGACATCTTTAAATGATGCGGCCGCGCTTCTGATCGGAATGGATGCGGAGGATCTCTCGGAGCTGTCCCAACTGGAGACCTTTTTGCAGATGGTTGTTGAAGATGAAACCATCACCCCCAACTGCAAAAGGAGTGTAGACTCGGCGCTGGAAAGGATCGGTGCGCTGAAGACCCCTTCTGTCTCCTCTTCCGGGATTGAATCCGAGCTGTCGGAGATCGGGAAAGGGATTGAAAATGCCCTGAATGCCCTTGATGATGATGAGAAGGTGGAAGGGCGTCCGGGCCAGGCCTCCGATGACCGCGGAACCGGAACAGATATAGCGGATACAGCGCTTGAAACCGAACCGGCAGCAGAGCCGGAGCCGGAGCCGGAAACAGAAGCGATGCCCGGGCCTGCTTTCGAACTCAAAGCAGATGATGCAGAGCCCAAAGCCGAAGAATCGGCCTCTTCGGGCCCCCGGGAGTTTCCGTTGCCGGAATCTGCAGATCTGGATCTGATGGAGGCATTTCTCACCGAAAGCGCTGACCTGATCAGCGGCGCGGAAGAGGCCCTGCTGGCTCTGGAGGAGAATCCAGAGGATATGGATGCGGTCAGTACCGTCTTTCGGGCATTCCATACCATCAAGGGAACCTCCGGCTTCCTCGAACTCAAGCCGATCTCCGATCTGGCCCATCGGGCAGAGTCTCTGCTGAGCCAGGTGCGGGACAGGGAGATCCGGTACGGCGGGGGCTATGCCGATCTTGCACTGCGATCCATCGATCTCTTGAAAGATCTGCTGGCAACGGCCCAGGGGGCGATCAACGGTAAGCCCTTTCTGATCTTTGAGGAGTATGATGAGCTGATCGGCCTTCTGGATCATCCCGAGGCGGCCGGCCCGGAAACCCCTTCTGTGGAAACTCCTTCTGCGGAAACCCCTTCTGCGGAAAACAGGGAACCGGAGACGGAAGCCTCCCCTTCAGAAGAGCCGGTGTCCCATGCTGATGCGGCCGTATCCGACAAAAAGAAAAAGGAGGAGGCCGACGAGAATAAGACGACCTCCCGCGACACCTCCAAAGGGTATGTGGAGTCCTCCATCCGGGTTCCGGTGGACAGGCTGGACCGGTTTATCGACATGGTGGGGGAGCTGGTGGTGGCGCATTCCATGGTGGCCCAGGACGAGGTGGTGACCGATGGGCAGAACCATGAACTCTTCAAAAAGGTCGGCCAGAGCGGAAAGATCGTCCGGGAGCTGCAGGGAATGTCGATGTCCATGCGGATGATCCCCTTGAAGACCACATTTCAGAAGATGGCCCGGCTGGTGCGGGATCTCTCCAGAAAGGCCGGCAAGAATATCACCTTTTTCACCGAAGGGGAGGATACGGAGATCGACCGGAACATGGTGGACATCATCAACGACCCCCTGGTCCATATGGTGCGCAATGCCGTGGATCATGGCATCGAGTCCCCCACGGAACGGGAGCGGGCCGGCAAGCCGGTCAACGGAACCATTCAACTGGACGCATACCATTCGGCCGGCAATGTGGTGGTGGAGATCCGGGATGACGGGAAAGGGCTGGACAGAGAGGGTATCATCGCAAAGGCCGAGGCTCGGGGGCTGATCGCGGACGGCGAGGCCCTGACTGACCGGGAGATCTACAACCTGATCTTTGAGCCGGGCTTCTCCACGGCCGCAACCATCTCCGAGGTCTCGGGCCGGGGGGTGGGCATGGATGTGGTCAAGACCAACATCGAATCTCTTCGGGGGAATGTGGAGATCCACTCCAAGCCGGACAGGGGATGCGTCTTCAAGATGAGCCTGCCGTTGACTTTGGCCATCATCGACGGCATGGTGGTCCGGCTGCGGGATCAGAAATATGTGATCCCGACGGTCTCTATTGTCCGTTCGGTTCAGCCGGAAAAGTCGGATATGAACACCGTCTTCCGACGGGGAGAGATGCTCAAGCTCCAGGGCCGGCTCATTCCCCTCTTCCGCTTAGGGGAGCTTTTCGGCATCAAGGGCGCGGAGACCGACTATACCAAAGCCATCGTGGTGGTGGTGGAAGATGATGACCGGCACGCGGGGCTGATGGTGGACGAACTGATCGGCAGCCAGCAGATCGTCATAAAGACCCTTGGGGAGGCGCTGGGGGATATCCCCGGGATTTCAGGCAGTGCGATCATGCCCAACGGCCGGGTGGGCCTCATCCTCGATGTGGGTGGACTGGTCCGGATGGCCAACGAGAAAAAGAGAGGGGCGGCGCAGCAGCATGAGCCTTTTGTTGGCTGAGTTGACGGAGAAGCAGTTCCGGAAGGTGAGCCAACTGGTCCATGACCTCTGCGGCATCCACCTAAAGGAGGGGAAGGAGGCTCTGGTGCGGGCCCGGCTGATGAAACGGCTGCGGGCCATGGGCATGGAGAGCTTCGACGCCTATATCAAATACATTGAAAGCGACAGGGGGGGCGCGGAGCTGGGGATGATGGTGGATGTGATCACCACCAACAAGACCAGCTTTTTCCGGGAACCGGCCCATTTCGACTTTCTGCGGGATCAGATCCTGCCGGATATCCATCGGCATCGGATGCGCTTCTGGACCGCGGCCTGTTCCTCAGGAGAGGAGCCTTTTTCTCTGTCCATTCTCCTCCGGGAGAACATCCGGGATATCGATCGGAAGGATGTGAAGATCCTGGCAACCGATATCTCTTCAAGGATGATAGATCGGGCCAAAAGCGGCCTCTATTCCCAGGATGTGGTTCAGGAGATCCCTCCCCCCTATCTCCAGAAGTACTTCTGGAGAGTCAACAGCCCCGGCCCAAAAGTATACGAGGTGCAGAAAAACATCCGCGCGATGGTGCGCTTTGCCCGGCTAAATCTGATGGACCCGTGGCCGATGAAGGGGCCCTTTGATGTGATCTTCTGCCGGAATGTCATGATCTATTTCAACAGAGCCACACAGCAGCGCTTGATCAATCGATTGTGGGAGTATATAGGACCGGGCGGCTATCTCTTCGTAGGACACTCCGAAGGGCTTTCGGCCATCACGCACAAGTTTCATTATGTCCGTCCGGCCATTTACCGAAAATGATATCTGAAAAGATTACCGGTTTGAAATGAGACTTGTGGTTTATGTGGGGGATATGAAGGTTGGCGAGAAGGAGGATACGCTGGTAACCCATGCTCTGGGCAGTTGTCTGGGGCTGATGGTCTATGATCCGGTTATCCGGGTGGGGGGGCTGCTCCATGCCATGCTGCCCCTGTCCAACATCAACCCGGAAAAGGCTCGGGATAACCCATTCATGTTCGTGGACAAAGGCGTTCCGCTTCTCTTCAAGTCCCTTTACAATATGGGGGCTCAGAAATCGAGGCTGGTGGTAAAAGCTGTGGGGTGCGGCCGACCTCTGGGCAACGATCAGATGTTTAAAATCGGAGAACGGAATCATACGGTTTTAAAAAAACTCTTATGGAAAAACAATGTGCTGCTGGATGCCGAGGAAATCGGCGGAACAGCGAGCCGAACAGTTCATTTCGACCTTTCAACAGGGCAGACGATCATTTCCAGCGGCGGCGTCAAAAGGGAGATCTGACAAGGAGATGCAATGCGCCAGGAGACGGTAGGAAAGAAGATGGGAAAGCTCTCGCTGATCATGGTGATCATAGCGATTACCGTATCTGCACTCTCCAATCTCATCGATTACAATCGGGAAAAACGGCAGCTCCGGGCCAATTTTCAGGGGACAGTCAAGCCCATTACCCAACGCCTGGCCAACGGACTGGAGAAGCCTCTCTGGTTTCTGGATGAAAACCAGATCCACAAACTCATCGAACAGGAGATGATCGAAAAGACCCTTTTCGGAGTGGTGGTCCGGGAATCGGACGGAAAGACCATTTTTGCCACCATGCATCGGGGCGAGGGGTGGGAAGATCTGCTGCGGTCCAAACAGGAGATCTCGGGGGATTACGTCTCCATGAAAAGATCGGTGGAATACGGAGACAAGATCATCGGATCGGTGGAGACCCTCTTTACCGAACGGTTTATGAATGAGAAGCTGAATGATCTTATGCTCTTTATGGCCGTCAAAGTGGTACTGATGAGCGTTCTGCTGGTGGCCCTCTTTCTGCTGATAGTCCACTGGTTTATCGTTCGTCCCATCGCGGCCGTCTCCCGGGGGCTCGATGCTGTCGGAGATGATGTAAACGATGCGGTGGGCCGGGTTTCCGTCACCAGCCGGGAGCTTGCCGAGGGGGCCTCTCAACAGGCCGCAGCGGTGCAGGAGACCTCCTCCTCACTCGAGCAGATGTCCTCGATGATCCGGCAGAATGCTCAAAATCTTCGCCATGCAAACGATCTGATGACAGAGACTGCAAAGGTGGTAGAGGATGCTGCCGCATCGATGGTGGAACTGACCCGCTCCATGGAGAGCATCTCCAATACCGGTGAGGAGAGCCGGAAGGTCATCAAAACTATCGAGGAGATCGCATTCCAGACGAATCTGCTGGCCCTGAACGCCGCGGTCGAGGCGGCCCGGGCCGGGGAGGTGGGAGCCGGTTTTGCGGTCGTGGCCGATGAGGTGCGGAACCTGGCCATGCGGTCGAGCCAGGCCGCAAAGAATACCACGGGCCTTATCGAGACCTCCATCGAGGGGATCAAAAGCGGCAGAACCCTTGTCTTCAAGGCCAACGAGGCCTTTGAGAATGTTCGTGAGGGGTCGGCAAAGGTGGAGTCCCTCTTGAATGAAATCACCGCGGCATCCGAAGAGCAGACCCAGGGGATCAACCAGGTGAGTCAGGCCATGACCCAGATCGATCAGGTCACTCAGGACAACATGGCCAGCACCGAGGAGGTGGCCGGGGCTCTGGAGGAGATCAACGGACAGTTGGGGAACATGAAGTCCCATGTATCCATGCTGACTAGTCTCATTCGCGGCGGCAATAGAGGGGAAGGCTCCGGTACCCCTGCAGTAGATGATGACTGGAACCGAAAACCGCTTCTCCCGGCCGATGGTCATACCAGGAAGGAGCGGGAGAAACGATCCGTCCGCGCCCTGCCGGGAACCGGATCCGGAGATTGAAATGAAGAAGAACAATCGTTGGGAAGAGATCAAACTCGAGGCCGAGCGGTTCTGCAGCAGCAGATTGAAGTCCCTTCCACTCCCGCTCTCCCCTGAAACCATCGATGCCGGTGCAGTGGAGAGAATGGCCGATCCGGAGCTTGTCCAGGGGATTTTAGGGCTTTCCAACTGGGGCTATTTCAACCGGGAGAAGGGCATCAACTCGTTGGCCGAGGCTGAAAAACGACTGGGTCCGCGTACTTTTTTTGAGGTCTGCCTGGCCGCATCCCTGCGGAAGCTGATGAACCGGCCCGTCTCCGGCTATCATCTGGAAGCCGGGGAGCTTTGGTTCCATGCCATGGGTGTGGCGGTGGCCGCGGAGGAGATCGGGAAGATCGCGGGCCGGAAAGAGCATGAGATCGAATTTATGGCCGGGCTTCTCCATGATGTGGGAAAGCTGGTGCTGGGAGATTATGTGGAGAGGTATCTGGAAAAGATCCAGAGCATGACCCAAAACGGCCTCTCTTTTGAAATCGCGGAGCGGCGGGTGCTGGGGGTGGACCAGACGCAACTGGGAGAGCATATGCTGCGCTGCTGGGGCTTTTCCGGAGAGATCCTGCGGGCTGTCCGCTGGAGCCATGATCCGGATGCGGCCGAGCCGGGAAGCCCGGTCGCGGATATCCTTCATGTGGCCAATGTCCTCTGCCTGAGCATCGGCATCGGTGTGGGGCAGGAGGGATTGCAGTATAAAAGTTCTCCCGCGGCCCTGGAACGGCTGAAGGTGACAACAAGACATCTTGAACTGGTGGCAAGCCATACGCTACAATGGATCAAGGATCTGCCCGAACTCTTAAGGGCGTCACTGTAAACTTTTTTTGTTCATATAGGAAAAGAGGTCTTTAATCGCATGGACATTCTTATCGTCGACGACAGTGCGGTTATGCGGGCTATGGTGTTGAAATCATTTCGCATGACGGGCTTAGAGATCGGGGATGTATTTGAGGCTGAAAACGGGCAGCAGGGGCTTGCGCAGTTGTCCTCGCATCCGGTGGACCTGGTGGTGGCAGACATCAATATGCCGGTTATGGATGGCGTGGAGATGATCCGCCGGATGAAGGCAGCGGATGAGACCGCTTCGATACCGATTCTGGTCATCTCCACAGAGGGCAGCGAGACCCGATGGGAGCAACTGGAAGAGATGGGGGCCGCGTTTATACAAAAGCCCTTTTCACCGGAAAAGATACGGGATACCATACAAAAGATCATGGGGAGGAAATCATGACAGATCAGATCAAGGAGACGATCTACCAGGTGACGGAGGATGTGCTGGAGCGGCTTGCATTCATGTTCTCCTTCAGAGAAGAGGAGCGGGGGGATATGAACTATTCCGACGCAATGATTGCCAGCGTCACCTTTGGCGGCGACTTTGAGGGACGCCTCTTTCTGGCGGTCTCCCCGGACATTCTGCCGGAACTGGCCGGCAATATGCTCGGCATTGACGAGGAGACCACCCAGGATCAGCAGCAGGATGCCTTGAAGGAGCTGATCAATGTGATCTGCGGAAATCTTCTGCCCCGGCTATCCGGAAAGCGGATCATCTTCAATGTCAATGCTCCCCAGATCGTCTCCTCGGATGAGATCGAAGCAGAGAAACAGGAAAGACCTCCCCTTGCCGTCACACGGCTTTCCATTGAAGAGGGTGCATGCGATCTTATATTCTTTACGGACGGCGAGATCCCTCCGGACGGGATGGCTGAATCGGACGGCGAATAGATCGATGGCCCGGGCCGGCGCCTGCCTGCAGGAAGGAGCGCTTCATCAATTTTCTGTCGGAGTAGAAGGGATCCATGAAACATATTGTTTTAGTTGGAAATTTGAAGGTTGGAAAAGAGGGGGATACCATCGTAACCTATGCCCTGGGAACCAGTCTGGGGCTTGTGGCCTATGATCCGGTGGCAAAGATCGGCGGGCTGCTGCACGCCATGCTGCCCCTGTCCAAATCCGATCCGAAAAAGGCGGAAGCCAACCCCTGCATCTTTGTCGACACGGGGGTTCCGAAGCTGCTGGAAGAAGTCTACAATCAGGGCGGCGAGAAATCGAGACTGATCGTCAAGGCTACCGGCTGCTCCCGGCCCGAAGGCGATAACGAGATGTTCAAGATCGGGGAGAAAAACTACGCGGTGCTGAAAAAGATTCTCTGGAAAAATAATATTCTTCTCGAATTCGAGGATATCGGCGGCTCGACCAATCGAACAGTGCAATTCGATATCTCCACAGGCGAGATCAAGATTACGAGCTGATTTTTTTACCGATATCTTACAAAATATGAAGGGTGATAAGAGGTTATTCGATGGCAATCAATGTCCTTATTGTAGATGACAGTGCGGTAATGCGGGCGATGATCCTCAAGTCGATGCGCATGAGCGGTCTGGAGATCGGCGAGGTGCTTCAGGCCGGCAACGGCCAGGAAGGGCTTGATATCCTCGGCGAGAACTGGGTGGATCTGGTGGTGGTGGATATCAACATGCCGGTGATGAACGGCGAGGAGATGATCGACCGCATGCGCTCGGACCCGGGATTCTCCGATCTCCCCATTGTGGTCATCTCCACCGAGGGAAGCGAAGCCCGGCTGAAACGTCTGCAAGAAAAGGGCGCGGCATTCATACACAAACCCTTTACGCCCGAAGCGATCCGGGATACCATCAAAACGCTCATGAACCTGTAATGGGGGCGGAACCGACCCGATGAAAGAGACCATGAAAGAGACCAAAGGATTGTCATGATAAAAGTCCTTATTGTGGATGATTCGGCTATTGTCCGCCAGATCCTGAGTGATGAACTTTCCAAATACAAAGATATCGATATTGTGGGGACCGCGGTGGACCCTTATGTCGCGCGGGACAAGATCGTCAAGCTCCAGCCCGACGTGATCACCCTGGATCTGGAGATGCCGAGAATGGATGGCCTCTCCTTTCTGGCCAAGCTGATGCGGTACCATCCCATGCCGGTGGTGGTTTTGAGTTCCCTGACGCCCAAAAACAGCGAAAACGCTCTCAAAGCCCTTGATCTCGGGGCAATGGAGGTGCTCTGCAAGCCCGGCTCCGCCTACTCCACAAAGGATGTCTCCAGAAGCCTGGCCCAGGCCATCCGGGCAGCGGCCGAGGCCAAAGTCAGTCTGGCCCGCCAGAGCCCGCCCAAGGCGTCCGATGCCGGGATCAAAGATACGCCTCTGCCGATCCGGACCACCAACAAGATCATCGCGATCGGCGCCTCCACCGGAGGGACCAAAGCCATTGAATCGGTGCTGATCAACATGCCTCCGGCAACCCCGGGACTGGCCATTGTTCAGCATATGCCCGAAAAATTTACAACTGCATTCGCCCGGCGTCTGAACGAGATCTGCCAGATCGAGGTGCGGGAGGCCGCGGACGGAGAACATCTGGTTCCGGGGCTTGCGCTGATCGCGCCCGGAAACCGGCACATGCTTCTGGTCAGAAGCGGGGCCAGCTATCTGGTCCGGATCAAAGACGGCCCCCCGGTTCATTACCAGCGTCCCAGCGTCAATGTCCTCTTCCAGTCGGTGGCAAAACATGCGGGCCGCAACAGCATCGGGGTTCTCCTCACCGGGATGGGCGCAGACGGGGCCCAGGGCCTTCTGGCCATGCGGCAGGCCGGGGCCTATACTCTCGCACAGGATGAGAAGACGAGCGTGGTCTACGGCATGCCTCGGGAGGCCGCAAAGATCGGGGCCGCGGCAAAGATCTCTCCTCTCCAGGAGATCTCCAGGGAGATCCTCAACGGACTGCAGGAGGGGAAAAATGGCCAGGGAGAGAGCGCCTCGTGACAGGCGATACCCACCCGACCCCCGTCGATTACTTTCTGGAGCCCGGATATATCTTTGTGGCTGCAAAGCCGGCCATGATCTCCGGTGTACTCGGCTCGGGAGTCTCGGTCTGCATCTATGACCGGAAGCGGAAGACCGGCGGGATGAACCACTTCAAATACCCCTACATCGGCGAAAAGCGAATGTCGACCGCGATCTACGGCAACGTCTCCACACTGGCGCTGATCCGGATGATGATCAATGACGGCTCCAAAAGAAAGCATCTGGAGGCCCAGATTCTCGGCGGCGCGCACAATCCCTCGCTTTCCAAAAAGAATATAGGAAGAGAGAATATCATGATGGCCAAACGGATTCTGGTCCGGGAGCGGATCAATATGGTCTCTGAGGATGTAGGGGGGGAGAAGGGGCGGAAGGTGGTCTTCAACACCAGCAAGAACGAAGTCGCGGTGATGAAGGTGGACAGGCTCCGTGCCGGAGACTGGTATCCCTACGAAGAGAGCCGCTAGCCCTAAGCCTGTCCTGATTTACGTCAGATGCCTTTTGGGGCATAAGAAAATCAATCCTTTTTTCCGGCCGTTTTCCTTTTTAAAAATCCTTGAAATCATCATCATCCAGGGGGATGATCTCATTGGGAGAGACCTCCCTTTGGGCCGGGGCCGGCGCTCTCTTTTGGGCATTTTCTTCCCTGGGTTTATAGGGCGGGGGAGCTGGTTTTGATTTTGAAGGATGCTTTTGCGCGGTTTGTTGGGGTCGGAACGGCTCTGCTTTGGTTGCTCGCTTCTTCTCCTTCTGGCCCACCAGGTGGACCAGATCCTCCACAAAATCCTTCATCTTTTCAGCCTGGGCATGCATCTGCTCGGACGCGGATGCCGATTGCTGCGCGTTGGCCGCATTCTTCTGAGTCACCTTGTCCATCTCGGCCACCGAGGTATTGACCTGTTCGATCCCCTGGGCCTGTTCATCGGACGCGGCCGCGATCTCTCCGATGAGGTCGCTGATCTTGTCGGAACTCTCCGTCACCTCGGCAAAGACCGAGTTGGTCTTCCCCACCAGTTCTCCGCCGTCCTTGATCTTCTTCACCGTGATCTCGATGAGGCCGGCCGTGTTCCGGGCCGCGTCTCCGGCCCGCATCGCGAGGTTTCTGACCTCGTCGGCCACCACCGCAAATCCGGCCCCGGCCTCCCCGGCCCGGGCCGCCTCCACCGCAGCATTCAAGGCCAGCAGATTGGTCTGAAACGCGATCTCGTCGATGGTCTTGATGATCTTGAAGGTCTCCTCGCTCGATTTGACAATGTCGTCCATGGATGCTGTCAACTGGTTCATGGAGTCATTTGCGCTCTGGATCGAGGTTTTGCCGGCCTTCATCAGATGATTGGCCTGCTTGGCATTGTCCGCATTCTGGCGGGTCATGGAAGACATCTCCTCCAAAGATGAGGAGGTCTGCTGGATGACCGAGGCCTGCTCTGAGGCATCTTCGGCCAGGGACTGGCTTGCGGCCGCCACCTCCTGCGCACCTCCGATGATCTGCTCTGCGCTCTCGGTGAGCATCCGGATGCTTCCGCCCAAGGTGCCGCGCAGGCGGTTGACATAGATAAGGAAAAGTCCTCCGCCGATGACAAAGAGGACTCCGATGACGATAAAAAGGATCTGAATCTCCTGGAGTCGATCCGCATGAAGATCTTCCTTGCTGCCGCCGACGCCCACCATCCAGTCCCAGGGCGCGAAGTAGGACTGGTAGGCCAAAAATGTTTCCACAGGCTTGCCCGGATTCTGCCAGACATCCTCGACGATCCTGTCGGCAATCTGCCGGTTTGCCCAGGTATCCTGAATTGTATATTTCCCTTGGGTCTTAATGTTCCAGGCGTTTTTCCCCTCTAGAGAGGGATGCATGGCCAGCACCCCCCGCTCGTCCCCCTGGGTTTTCACTGCCCAGGCAAAGGTCTTGCTGTTCATGGACATCCGACTTCCAGCTATATCCCGGACCCCGTTCTCTCGGATTGGACCCAGCACATAGGTCTTCACGGTCTCCTGCGCCTGCTCCAGGGTCAGATTTCCGGCCTTGACCTCTTCGTTCATGGCATCCATGAAGCCGATCATATTGCTGTTGATGTTTTTGAACATGGTCCCGCCGAGATCGATGATCTCGGTCTTCGATTTCCAGTATGCATAGTAGAAGGTGCAGACGAGAATAATGCCCACCAGCACCAGAATCGGTGTAAAGAACCGCAGTTTCATCCCTTTTGCCGTACGCTCTTCCATAAGGTTCATCGCTCCTGTCAGCTTGTGCTTTCCAGCAGGTTGATCTCTTCGGATTTGAGGATTCTGTCGATATCCAGCAGAATCTTCACGCCCCCCTCCATCTTGGCCATCCCCAGGATATAGTCGGTCTCGAGACGGCTGCCAAAGGCCGGGGAATCTTCGATGTCATCGGCCTTGATGTTCAGCACTTCCGAGACTGTATCCACCACTATTCCGATCATGACATTTCCGCTCTCCCCCGGGATTTCCACTACAATGATGCAGGTACGGTCAGTATATTCCTCGGCCTTGAGGCCGAACCGGAGCCGCAGATCGATCACCGGGATCACCTTTCCCCGCAGGTTGATCACGCCCTTGACAAACTGAGGGGTTCTGGGAACAGGCGTGATGGGCATCATACCTATTATCTCCTTGATCTTCAATATCCCGATACCGTACTCCTCCTCGGCCAGGGTGAAGGTGAGATATTTGCCCTCCCGCTCCCCCATCGCCTTAACCGCCTGATCCATGGTCTCCACCACTCGTTTCATCTTCGATTCCTCCTTGCCGTAATTCCGGACGCTTTTTATAATCTTATGATATTGGATCGCTTTTCTTTGGAAATAGGATTGATTGGGCCGGGCGCTATCCCAGTACTTTCCTGACCACCGCCAGAAGCTGTTCCGGCTTGAAAGGCTTGACGATCCAGCCGGTCGCCCCTGCGGCCTTTCCCTCCTGCTTCTTCTTCTGCTGGGATTCCGTGGTCAGCATGACAATGGGGACAAATCGATACTCCTGCATGGCCCGAACCTTTCGGATCAGCTCGATGCCGTCCATTTCCGGCATATTCAGATCGGTAAGGAGCATATGTACAGATGTTTTCCCCAGCTTGTTCAACGCGTCCTGGCCGTCCGCAGCCTCAACCACCTCATAGCCCGCCCCGGTAAGGGTGAAGCGGACCATCTGTCTGACGCTTGCGGAATCGTCTACGGTCATGATGACTTTTGCCATGCATCTGCCTCTTTTCTAAAATAGTTCCACATTGTCGCCGAACGCCTCTTCTTCCTCATGATCTGATTTTTGATCCGGCTTTTGATCCGGTTTTTGATCCGGCCCCTGCAGAAGATTTTGAGCGCCGGGGAGAGCCGTCATTGAATGGGAGCCCACGAGGCGCTCATGTACCCCTCGTTCCTGATGCATGGTGTAGCGATCTGCAAGCCTTTGCGCCTCTTCCGAAGAGATTTTGAAATCGGCCTTTCGCTTCTGGCGCCCGATTCTGTTTTTCAGTTTCTCCAACTGATCGATCTCTCCAAGCAGTTCATCGGACAGGGATTGAAGGAACTCAAGCTTTGACAGGACATCTTCAATTGCCTCCTTCAGCACCCCGGCCCGGTGCAGCGATGCATCGGAATTCCGGACAAAGTCGTCATAGATTTCGGTCAATCCGGCAATTCCTCTGTCTGACGTGCCGGTCTCCGTCACCATTTCCTCTTCTCCCACATCTGCAGCCATTTTGCCCGCCAGTCCGGAGATCTCATTCAGAATCTCCTTGACCGTTTCCACAAAGCGGCCCGTATGCCGGGAGATGTGCGTCACCTCCTGAGCCAGTACTTCCAGGGTGCGACCCGTCTCTCCGAGGTGGGCCGCCTTGATGATCGCGTTCAAGGAGAGAAAATGGGTCTGAAAGCCGATATTCTCCACCTGTTCCATGTGGCCCGTAAGGCGCTGATTGATGTCGGCCGCAGCCCTCGCGGTGCTTCGAACCCGTTCGGTTGCGGATCTGGCCTGATGGCGGAGTTCCTTTAAGTTTTTCAGATCCTTTTGAAGGGCTTCAAAGGGTTTCTGGTGATGATCGGTGCTCAGTAACGAAAGGCTTTGGGTAAGGCCGTCGATCTCATTCTGGATGGCGTAGAATGCCTGCTGAGTCCTGTCATGGACCCTCTCGATCTCCTCCCGGGTCTGCTCGATCTGCCCCTGCTGCAGTTCGATGATGGCCAGTGCAGTTGCATATCGGCCTTTGCCCTTTCCGCAGAGGGATTCCACATCTTCCAGTGCATGAAGAATATGTTCCACCCGCTGGTTCATGCTGTCATGGAGCTGCATGCCCACCACGACTTCGCCTACCTGTCGGCGGATCTCCCGGCCGTGGGTATTGGCCTGCTCTATGGAAGAGATGGACCAGGCAATCAGTTTTCGGGCCGCTTCGGCAGAGGTCTCCACGGTCTGCTGTGCGTTTCGGGTAAGCCCTTTGATTCGGCCGGCCTCCTCCGTCACCTCCTGATAGATCTCCTCCTGCTCCCGCCCGGTTTTTCGGGCATCTTCCTGGATCTGCTTTGTCAGCCGGGAGATCTCCTGGGAAAGATGGCCGATCTGCAGTGAGACTACGCCAAAAAGGGCTTCTGAGGATTCGGAACCCGCACTCTCCACCCGAATTCCGAATCCGATTCCCTTTAACGAGACCGAGATCTTTTCAACAGTTTTACAGGAGTGCTGAAGCCGGTTCAGGTCATCGATCAGGTGTCTGATCTGCTCCAGGCGGAGGCTCACCTCGTGATGACGGCTGTCGAGATCGCAAAGGGCCTCTTTGACCATTTTGTTCATTCGATCCAGAAGATTCTCCTCTGCATCGCTGCTGATCGAGCCGATCGTTTCCAGGATCTTCTCTGCAATGGCACTGCCCTCATTCGATACCGATTCCAGGGCATTTCCGATATCGATAAATGGAGATTCCGACTCCCGGCAGATCCGCTCCAAAGATCTGCGGCAGCGGAGGATTTCTTCGACAGCGATTCTGCAGTCGCCGCGGAAGAGGATTGACGGTAAAAGATTTGGGATTGAAGCCATGATCTCTTTTATGCGCATCAGCAGATGGACAGTGTCCCCTCCTCCCGGTCGCTCCATTGGAACGGTTTGATGTGTTGGATCGGACAGGTCGGATTCATATTCTGCAGGATACAGATGACCTTTTCCCGATCTTTGAAAAAGGCATCCGCCACAGCAGGATCAAAATGCTTCCCTCGGTCCTGCCGGATAATCTCAAAGGCCACCTCGGCAGGGTAGGGCTCCTTATAGGGGCGGGCTGAGGTGAGTGCATCAAAGACATCGGCAATTCCCACGATCCGTCCGGTGATGGGAATCGCCTCCCCTGCAAGCCCCCGGGGATATCCTCTGCCGTCCCACCGTTCATGGTGGGAGCCTGCGATCTGGTGGGCATACTGGAGGATCTCTGCACTGGAGTCGGCCAGAATGTTTTCACCGATGGTGGTATGGCTTTTAATAATTTCGAGTTCCTGGGCCGTCAACTTTCCTGGTTTGAGCAGGATCTTGTCCGGAATGCCGATCTTTCCCACATCATGCATGGGGGAGGCATACCGGATGTTTTCGACCATACTCCGGGGCAGCCCCAGATTCAGCGCAATCAGCTCGCAGTAGCTGCTGATCCTGCTGATATGCTCCCCGGTCTCTTCATCTTTGTATTCCGCGGCAATGGCCAGACGTTTAATGGTATCGAGATACGCGTCATGTACGGCCTCATGGGCATCCTGCAGCTCGGACATGCTGTCGAGAAGCTGCTGATGAATCCGCATCCGTTCCACAAGAAGATTCCGCTCCTTGAGCACCCGTTTGAGACGCACCAGCAGTTCCTTGTTCCGAAAGGGTTTTCCGATGAAATCGCTGGCCCCCAGGTGGATGATCTTCTCATAGGTGAAGTCCTCGATGAAACCGGTCATGACGATCACATCGGCCTCATGATTCTCCTTGACCTCCCGTAGCAGTTCGATGCCGCTGATGCCGGGCATTTTAATGTCTGTGATCACCACATCCACCCTCTCCTTTTTCAGAATTTCCAGAGCCCGGGTTCCGTTCTCCGCGATGGAGCAATTATATCCGGCATACCCGATGGCCTCCTGAAGCATCTCCCGGATCACCTCTTCGTCATCCACCACAAGGATATAGATTTTTTCCGGTATCAGTTCCGGCGCGGGATCGATCATAAACTTCTCTCCTGTAGGGCGCTCCTTTCGGACCTTTTTTTTAACCCTTGAAAGGATCTATATCGTTTTGCAGAACAACTTTCAACGGCTTTCCATTCCCCAACTTCGGATTCCACCAAATGGAGAATAGTGAATTGTCAAATAAAATTCAACCCATTCTTCGATTCCTTTTCCCGTTGACAGGATTTGTATAACTTGATAAATGCTCTTCATATGCTGGATGGATTTTACCATAAAAAGGAGAGGAGGTGAAATCAAGAGATGAAAAGAAGAATGTTGCTGATTACGGCGGCTATCGTCGGTGTTGCTTTTCTCTTCGCGGCCGGAATCTATGCCGGGACTACGGTTCCCGATGTGGTCAAGATGCAGAACAAGGCCTATGAGAAGCATGACAAGGGCATCGTGGAGTTCAGCCACAAAAAGCATGCCGAAGATTATGCCAAGGCCAATCCCGAACTCTACAAGAACGGGTGCGGCGCATGCCATCATGACGCGGAGGGCAAACCCCTGACCGGCCTGAAGATGGGCGAGGATGTGCAAAACTGCATCGAATGCCACAAGAAGCCGGGGCAGAAGCCCAAGGGAAAGGATGCCCCGAAGCTCTCCGACAAGGAGGCCAGGGAGTATCACGCGGAGGCGCTTCACGACAACTGCCGGGACTGCCATAAGGATTTCAATAAGAAGAACAACACCCGAGCCGCTCCGACAACCTGCTCCAAGTGCCATCCCAAGGAAAAGAAGTAGGGATCATTCCGGTTCGGGAACTGCTGCTGGGTTTCACAGCACAGGAATAATCCCGACAGCCTGCGGATGATCCGCAAAAAAAGACAGGGCGTGCCGATGATGATTTCGGTGTGCCCTGTCTTTTATTGAAGATGATCCTTTTCGATGCGCGGGTTTCGGCTATATTATTCCGGATCGGTATTTTTGCGCGAGACAGACCAGCGCAGGCCCCCATTCCGGAACCCCGAGCGCGTGGATATGTGTGTAGGTGGCCAGCACATTCCGATGGACCGCTCCGTCCCGCCCCTCATGGAGTCCAACGCCCCGATCCACCGAAAAGACGAGATCCGATTTCCCCCCCCGCCATTCAATCACCCGGGAATAGTGGAATTCATGGCCCCGGATGCGGGCTCCCACCTTGAAATAAGGATTCTCTTCCGAGACGGTGATCTGGGTATAGCCGTGACCCTGGGGCTTTTTCGTCACATCGAAGACGGCCGGAAGAATCCCGGCCATGGGGAAGGTTCCCTCTGCCAGCCGAAGCTCCTCCCCGAGATACATGAGCCCCCCGCATTCCGCATAGATCGGAAGGCCATCTGCCACCCGCTCCTTTAAGTCGGCCTTGAAGCGAAGGTTCTCTGCAAGCTGCTCCCCGTGGGTTTCGGGAAAGCCGCCGCCGATGTAGAGGCCGTCGAGCCGGGGAAGATACTTCTCTCCAAGGGGGCTGATAAAGAGAACTTCCGCGCCGGCCTTTTTCAAAGCCTCGATATTTTCCGGATAATAGAACTGGAAGGCCGAATCCCGGATCACCCCGATGCGGATGTTTCCGGATTTCAACAACGGACCCGGTGAAGTAGGGCCAGTTGCAACCTGCTGTGGATGGCCCCGCCACCTCTCTTCCCTGGCGGCTTCCGCGGCCGTGGCCACTCCTGTCCTTTTCGTCCTTTCGGTCCTTTCAGCCCTCTCCCCTTCCAACTCTCGGGCAATCCCAAGAACAGCCTCCAAGTCGATATAATCCTCAGCCGCAGCCGCAGCCGCTTCAATGGATGCGGCCGCCCCCGCATGTTCAGGCGTCGGAATCAGCCCCATATGCCGCTCCGGAAAGCTCTGCCGCTTCAGCTTGGGCAGAGCCCCCACCACCGGAACCCCGCAGTGGCTTTCGATATTCTGCCGGAGGACATTCTCATGGCGCGCGCCCGCAACCCGGTTTAAGATGACCCCCCTGATCCGGACATCCCGGTCGAATCCGACGCAGCCCTGGACGATCGCGGCCATGGTCCGGGTCGATTTGGTGCAGTCAAGGCAGAGCAGAACCGGCGCGCCCAGAAGCTTTGCCAGCTCGGCCGTACTGGTCAGCCCCTCGGTGTCGATGCCGTCATAGAGGCCGCGGTTGCCTTCGATGACTGCGATGTCGTCGTCCGTGGTATGGGAATGAAAAGAGTGGCGGATGACTTCCGGGAGGACAAGAAAGGTGTCCAGATTATAACAGGCCCGGTCGGCCGCTTTTGCCAGCCAACCCGCGTCGATATAATCCGGACCCTTTTTGAAGACGGCGATCTTCTTTCCGAGCCTCTTGAGCGCGGCAAGGATGCCAAGTGTTATGACCGTCTTGCCGGAGCCCCCCCGCAGTGCGGAGATGACGATCCGGGGGATGGCGGCCTTCTGCGGATCATGCACGAGCGTTTCCGGCGTCTATTGCAATGAGGCTGTCAAAAAAGATGCGAAATTCAATCTGCTGAAAAGATTAGTCTTCGTGCTCCGTGTGCGCCTGCTTGCCGGTGCCCTTGAGGCCGTACATGGAGGTGGAACCGGATGACCAGTACTCCAGGGTTCCGTCTTCCACCATCTTGTTGATGAGCTTTTTGGCATCTCTGGGTTTAATTTCGAGGATCTTTGCCAGGTCAGAGAAGTAGAACTTTGATTTTGACTTCTGCTTTTTGGTCAGCGTATCGAAAATCCTCTGTCTTGCTTCTTCGTATTCCATATTTCAACTCCTTTTTACCCGGATCTACCGGAAAAGCCGGAAGGCGGGAGAAACGGTGTAGCCTCTCCTCCTTCCGGCGGATGTAATGCTATTAGAACTTGAACTGGGTCGAATGACGCCAGGTGTAGTATGCCGGATCGCGGAAGTCATCGATCAGGTGGTGGGTGAACTCCAGCTCACAGACCTCGAAGAACCGCTCCCAGGAGATTCGCTCTGCCCAGTCGCCCAGACGCTCATACTTCCGGGCGCCGTTGGCATAGGCCTCGGTGATCTTCTTGATGACCGATGTGGTCTGGGGCCAGCGGGGCGCCTCGTTGGGAAGAAAGGCCACCGCGACCTTGGAGAACTTGGGCTCGGAAATCCGGTTGGAGACCTTGCCGCCGACCATGATCACGATGCCGTCACCCTCTTTGTCTGCCAGAGGCATGGCCGGGCACATGGTGTAGCAGTTGCCGCAGAACATGCAGCGCTCGTTCTTCACCGCGACGGAGTTGACCTTCTTTCCGTCCGGCAGCTCCACCTTGGTGGGCCGGATGGCTGCCGTGGGGCAGGCCGCGACCGCCAGCGGAATCTCACACATCTTGTCGAGATACTCATGGTCCAGCATCGGCGGCTTCCGGTGGTAGCCGAGGATCGCGATGTCGGAGCAGTGGACCGCGCCGCACATGTTGAGGCAGCAGGCCAGGGAGACGCGGAGCTGTGCCGGCAGGCGCATGTTCTGGAAGTCGTCGAAGAGCACATCCATGGTCGCCTTGACCGGTCCGGAAGCGTCCGTTGCCGGGGTGTGGCAGTGGAGCCATCCCTGGGTGTGGACGATGTTGGTGACACCCGCGCCGGTTCCGCCGATCGGGAACTTGAAGGAGCCGGCATCGAACTTCCGGCCGGACAGGTCCTTCTTCAGGGGCTCGACTTTGTCCTTGCTGTCGACCATGAACTCGATGTTGTTCCGGGTGGTCCACCGGACATAGCCGTCGCAGTGCTTGTCTGCAATCTCGCAGATTTCCTGGATCAAAGAGACGGACATGAGACGGGCGCCGCCGACGCGGACCGTATAGACCTCGTCTCCGGACTCGGCCACATGGACCAGCACGCCGGGCTCCAGGATCTCGTGATAGAGCCATTTACCCTTGTTCTTCTTGATGATCGGAGGATAGAACTCTTCATAATTGCGCGGACCGATGTCGGTGATCCGGTTTTCCATCGGTTTGTCTGGATTATATCCCGAAGAGATAAATGCCATGGTTTTTCTCCCTCCTTATCGCTGGTGGTGTTTTCTGAACTCGTTGACATCCCGCTCGAATCCGCCCTCGACCTCTTCTTCTTTCCAGAAGATGTACGGATTGTGCCGCGGCTCCTTGACCATTCTCGGGTCGGGCTTCTGGTTGGTCATCTCCAGCATTCTCTGCAAGCCCTGGCGCTTCATCAGCTCGCCGAGGCGCTCGCGGTTCTTGCCCTCTTCCATCCACCAGTCCCAGATGGATTCGATGACTTCCTTGATCTCGTCGTAGGGCTCTTCGGCCTTGATAAAGGGCACCAGCATGGTTCCCATCTGTGCGCCGTCGAGGATCGGAGCCTTTGCGCCCACCAGGATGGAGAGACCCGTATCCTGGCCGATTCTCAGTGCCCTGGGCATCGCGTCGATGCAGTGCATGCAGCGGACGCATTCCTTGTTGTCGATCTTCAGCTCTTTGCCGTCCATCCACATACATTCGGTGGGGCAGAGGTCGATGACCTCCTTCTGAATGTCGAAGGGGCCCCAGTCGCGGCCGGCATGTGCGCCGCCGTTGGGTGCGATCTCGCCGCCGATGTAGGCCTGAACCGCTTCCTGATCAATGCGGATGTCGTCTCTCCATGTGCCGATGAAAGACATGTCGGAACGCGCGATAGAGGCGACGCAGCCGTTGGGGCAGCCGTCGAACTTGAACTTGAACTTATAGGGGAAGGCCGGACGGTGCAGCTCGTCCTGATACTCCTGGGTCAGGGTGTAGCAGAGGTGCTGGGTATCGTAGCAGGCATACTCGCACCGGGACTGTCCCAGACAGTCGGCCGGGGTTCTCAGGTTGGAGCCCGAGCCGCCCAGGTCCTGGTTCATATTGTGGGTCAGCTCGTAGAAGATCTCCTCGAGCTGCGGGGTGGTGGTTCCCAGAAGGATGATGTCTCCGGTGGAGCCGTGCATGTTGGTGACGCCGCTGCCCCGGAGGTCCCACAGGTCGCAGAGCTGCTTCAAAAAGTCTGTATTGTAGTATTTTCCGCCCGGCTGGCTGACCCGCATGGTGTGGAAGTGCGCCACGCCCGGGAAGTTCTGGGGCTGGTCACAGTAACGGCCGATGACGCCGCCGCCGTAGCCGAAGACACCCACGATGCCGCCGTGCTTCCAGTGGGTTCTCCCATGTTTGAAGGAGAGTTCCAGGATGCCCAGCAGGTCGTCACAGACATCCGTGGGAATCTGGTACTCGACGTTCTTCTCGTTTTTAGCCCGTTTGGCGGCTTCATCTTTGATGTCGCTGACAAAACTCGGCCAGGGGCCGCTTTCCAGCTCATCCAACATCGGGGTTTCATGTTTCAATTTCATGCTCTTAATACCTCCATCCTTTGTTAATGAATTAACCCTACAATTCGATAACAAGATCTCTTGTTATCCTTATCGTCGGTTTGAGGTCACCTCCTCTCGAAAAATGGATGCTTTTTGTCTTCTTTATTTTTGATTTATCCTGTATTTAATTCATATCTTTCCTGCAGGCATTCCTGTTTCCATTTCGACAAGAACCTATTTTTAAAGATGCAGATATATGAAGAATTGCCCCTTTTGTCAACAAAAAAGCTCGCGAACGCCCCGGATGGGTTCGAAAACCGAGGGAAAATCAGAATCGAAGTTCCGCGACGCGGCGAGGTTTGGTCTCCGAAATTGCATTTCCCCATGAATTGTGCCATATAGAAACCAAGGGCAGATGCTCAGGATCTTCAACCGGAAAGGGGGATTGCGGTTTCGATGCACACAGCACTCGCCTGGCGAAACATCTGGCGCAACCCGAGACGGACCGCGGTCATTCTGGCAGCCATCATCATCGGCGTCTGGGCCATGATCTTTCTCGGATCGCTCATGCGGGGAATGGCCGGCGGCATGGTGAAAAACGCCATAGATACCCTGACGGGCCATATCCAGATCCATCAGAAGGGCTATCGGAGCGATCCGGCCATCGAATATACCATGACCGATCCGGAGCCGGTTTTGTCCGATTTGGATGCGATCCTTCCGCCCGGATCGGACTGGGCCGGCCGGGTGCGGGTCCACGCGATGGCCAATAACGCGCGCCATTCGGCCGGCGTGGCCTTTGTGGGCATCGACCCGGAAACAGAGCCCCTTGTCTCCTTTATCGGACCCGAGACCCTCATCGAAGGCCGCTATCTGCAAAAGGACGACAGCAACGCCATTCTGGTGGGGAAGGCGCTGCTGGAGAAATTTGAAACCCATCTGGGCTACAAACTCGTTCTGATGGCACAGGATGCAGACCGTGAAGTGGCTTCCCGCGCGTTTCGGATCACCGGGGTCTTCGATGCAGAGATGGCGGCCGCGGAAAAGGGATTCGTCTTTGTCAATCGATCCGCAGCTCAGAAGATGCTGAAGATGGGCCGCGGCCTTTCGGAGATCGCGATTGTGCTGCCGGATCGGGAAAAGGTTCCTGCCACCGCGGAAATTTTGAAGCAGAAGCTGCCGGACCATTATGAAGTCCATACCTGGCAGGAGCTGCTGTCGGCCATCGCCGGATATCTGGAGATCTTCGACGGCTTCATGCTCCTCTGGTATCTCATTATCTTCATCGCGATGGGTTTTGGCATCGTCAATACCATCCTGATGGCGGTCTTCGAGCGGATGCGGGAGTTCGGGGTGCTCAAGGCACTGGGGATGCGTCCCTGGTGGATCGTCCGGGGCGTTCTGACGGAGTCCTGTCTGCTGCTTCTGCTGGGGATGGCCGCGGGGAATCTTCTCTCTCTGGGCAGCATCTTTCTCCTCTCCCATGCCGGCGGAATCGACCTTTCCGCATTTGCGGCCGGCATCGAATACTCCGGCGTCTCCCGGATTGTCCTTCCGGTTTTAAACCGGCAGGATCTGGTTACGGCAAACCTCGTGGTCTTCTTTCTGGGGCTTCTCATCAGCCTCTATCCTGCTATCAAGGCGGCCCGGTTCACGCCGGTTCAGGCCATGACCCATATTTGACACGGACATTTTATTTCAGCCAATGGATATGACGGATCATCCTGCCAAAATTGTTCAGGTTGCCGATGTGGTGAAGACCTATCAGCAGGGGAGCGTTGCGGTGCATGCGCTCCGGGGGGTCAGCCTTTCGGTGGAAAAGGGGGAGTTCACAGCTCTTGCGGGCCCTTCGGGATCGGGAAAGACAACGCTGTTGAACATCATCGGGGGGCTGGACAAGGCCGATGCCGGGGAGATCACCGTGGACGGCAACCGGTTCAACGAGATGCGGGATTCGGATCTGGCCAGGCTGCGGCTGTATAAGATCGGCTTTGTCTTTCAGTCATACAATTTAATTCCGGTGCTCTCGGCCGTTGAGAATGTGGAGTATGTGATGCTGCTGCAGGGGATATCCAGAAAGGAGCGTCGGGACCGGTCCCGGGCCATTCTGGACGATGTGGAATTGTCGGGCAAATACGACCGGCGGCCCCATGAGCTTTCCGGGGGGCAGCAGCAGCGGGTGGCCGTTGCCAGGGCCATCGTATCGAACCCGGCCATCGTTCTGGCGGACGAGCCCACGGCAAACCTCGACTCGGAGACCGGCAGGGGGCTTTTAGAGATGATGCGGGAGATGAATGTATCCAAATCGGTCACCTTCATCTTCTCCACCCACGATCGGATGGTTATGGAATATGCGCGGCGGCTCGTCCGGATCAGGGACGGGCAGGTGGCAGATGATATTCTGAAATAGCAGCAAGTTCGGCATTTCAAAAAATTTTGGCTTTCCTGCTGCGTCCCCCTTTCTTTAAACGGGATATGATAACGGCGCGCCCGAAGGGGGAAAATCTCTTTTGGCGCGCTTTTTTATGGCTTTACAATCCCCGGCCGATCCCCTATAAGAGGAGCATGAAACCATACACCGCCATCCCCTGTCGATCCGAACGATTCAAGACGGTCCTGCCGCCGGACACCCTGCTGATCATCGGCACAGATGCCGCGGGCAAGGACTATATCGCAGACTTCATCACCCGGACATTGCAGGCCGCGGGCCATCTGGTGGAGAAACGGCAGGGCGGATTCTCAAAGCCTTCCACCGATACCGTCACCAGCGAGAACAAGGGCTTTTTGGATCTTTTCAAGGAGAAGACCTTTCTCGCCACCTTCCGATATAATCAGGTGCTGCTGCCCTATATGCTGACCGGTATCATCCGGAAGGATCTCCGGCGCTTTGAAAAGAGCCCGGACAAGCTGATCGTGATCAGCCATACGCCCCTTCGGCTGCTGGCGTTCTACCTGGGGCACCGCTTCTCCGAAATCCATCGGATTCGTATACCGAAGCCGCTGGATCGGGCCCTCCGATCCATCCTTCCGGTCACTGGGGCAAAGACCATCGTCCTCGACATCGCGGATCATATCCGAAAAGGGCGGATTGCCAGGCGCATGTCCTCTGGAACCGTGGACAACTTCGACCGGTATATGGCCGAAGACGAGGTTCGCTCCGAGCGGATCGAGGCATTTCTGGTCTGGCTGGCCCGGAAATATCTGAATGCTGTCGTCATCGAAAACAACGACCTTGAGGATGCGGACCTTTCGGATGCGGTCTGCGCGGCCTTTTCCCTGTTTCGTAATTCCTGAACCTGTCCGATTTCCGCTTCGGCGAACCGGTCCTGCCTCGGTTCGTTACCTCCTTCCACGCAGTCGTTATGGTCTGTCCCGTTGAGGGTATCGTATGGTTTCAGCAAGTTGATTCTTCAGACTTGCCGACGCCACCGCATCAGCCTAACTTCCATGTTTTTCTCTGCGGAATATCCGTTCACCTCTTAAGCTAAAGCATTCTTTCCGGTTAAATACATCTTCCTTTCTTTCAATATACAGGGATATCCCTATTTAGAATTATTGGGGGCCGAATTAGCATGAAAGAATGAACAGAGGCTTTATTCTTCAAATTTGTGATTTGTGAGAGGAGGTGGATTCGAGATGACGGAAAAGAAACAGGAATGTCCGGAATGTGAGGGCACGGGAAAGATGAGCGCCCGGAACTGCCATACCTGCGGCGGCAGCGGAGATATCATGGTCCATTCCCATGAGCATTCTCACGGGGATATGACCCACAGCCATCCGCACCCCCATGACCATGGCCATGATCCCAAGGATGATGTATCCCATGAACATAGCCATGAGATGCCCAGCGATCATACGCACTGATCCGCGTCCGGTGTCTACGGACGTTGATAACATAGGACACCGCTGCCTGGGGGCAGTGGTGTCCATCTTACAGACCCTTGGGATTCGAGAGACTTATGGAACATGAACAGGAACAATATGTCTGCAGAATATGCGGCTATAATATAATTGGTTATATGAAAGAGCAGTGCCCCTTCTGCAGCGCGGCACAGATGAAGCTGATCCCGTCGGAGCAGTGTTCCTTGGAGTACCATGTGGAGGAGGTTCAGATCACAGACGAGGTCTTCCGGGTTCAGACGGTTCCGGAACTCGGATATCGCCATTCAGCCTACCGGATCGACTCGGACGGCAAGAGCTTCTGGATCGACTGCCCCTCGATCTTTGACAAGTCCCTGCGCTCCATAGACGCGATCCGCTTCACTCATCACCATTTCATGGGATCATCCAACCAGTACAAGAAGCTCTTCAACTGCGCTATCCACATCCATGAGGAGGATGCCCGGCATACCCTGAGCCGGAATTTTCCCTTGGATGTGCGCTTCACCGGAGATTACAGCGAAGACAGTATCGACGCATTTCACATCGGGGGCCATACCCCGGGCTTCACCTTCTACCGATTCAACGACGTCATCTTTGTCTGCGACTATGTCTTCTTCAGGGATGGAAACCACGGAACCAGGCTCAACCCCTTCGGGTCAGAGCGCGACACCCGGCAGGGACTGCGCCGGATCCTGGATACTGCTGAGGACCGGGCAGTGAGACTCGTCTGCGGCTATGATTATGTGACGGAATTTCCGGTCTGGAAGGAGAAGCTGGAAAAACTGCTCTCCAAAAAGCCGTCATCCGGATAGACCCCTTCGGGCAAATCGACCGAAAAAACCGATCGGTACATGACCGGACAGGCTGCAAGGTCAATGATACCCTTCTTCCGCTGTCACCTTCCCCCTGAAGACGCTGTAGGAGTAGATCGTATATCCCAGCACCACCGGCAGCACGATCCCGACGCCCCATAAGGTAAAGATCATGGTCTCGGTCTGCGCGGCCGCTTCGTAGATGGTCATGTGGGGGGGGATGGCCATGGGATAGATCGCGGCCTCGAGCCCCAGATAGGCCGACAGAAATAGAGAAAGACTCGCCACAAAGGGATAGATCTCATACCGCCGCTTCAGCGATACCAGCAGAAAGAGAAAGGCCGCGGACCCCATCACCGGAAAGAACCAGATGAACTGGACCCGGGGATGGCTGAACCAGCGCTCCACAATGGCAGGATCGACCGACGGAGTCCATGCGCTCACCAGGAGCATGAAACCGGCCACTATCCATGCGGCCCACGTTGCCTGCCGGTATGCCCTGCG
The DNA here is from genome assembly GCA_011390345.1 of Desulfobacteraceae bacterium. GTDB lineage: Bacteria > Desulfobacterota > Desulfobacteria > Desulfobacterales > JAABSP01 > JAABSP01. The sequence goes on along the minus strand of JAABSP010000009.1, from coordinate 8,295 downwards.
CTGGATCTCGCCTTCGGTCTTTATGATCAGATAGGTCGAACCGAGCAAAATATAGCCGGCGATGAGCGCGGCCCCCACTGTGACGGAGAAGGGGGTGAACCAGTCAAATGCCCCGCCGGCAAAGCGGTTGTTGACGGTCCGGATGCCGGAAATATAAGCCCCCAGGGTCAGCCCCTGGGCAAAAGTGGCCACAAGGCTTCCCCAGAAGAAGGCCCGGTTCCACTGCACTTTTCTATTCGATGTGGCCCGGAACTCGAAAGCCACCCCTCGAAAGATGAGACCGAAGAGAAAGGTAAGAAGGGGGATGTAGAGTGCGCTGAAGAGGACCGTATAGATCAGAGGAAAGACCGCAAAGAGCGCGCCGCCCCCGAAGACGATCCAGGTCTGATTGGCATCCCAGACCGGCGCGATCGTGTTCATCATCAGGTTGCGCTCCTCCTCGTCCTTTGCCCCGGGAAAGAGCAGCCCCACCCCGAGGGTAAAGCCGTCCAGCATCACATAGAGGATGACTACCAGGCCGACCAGACTGATCCAGATATGAATGAGCGCCATCTTATTTCACCTCCATGCTCTCTTGGGCCTCGCCAAAGGGCTCCATGCCGGCAAGCAGCTGCACCGGCGGAATCTCGCTGTCCATGTCAGGGCCCTTTTTGAGGGTCTTGAAGATATAGTAGAAAAAGCTCGCACCGATGAGACCGAAAAAGAGGACAAAGAGCGTCAATGACCAGACCACGTTGCCGGCCGCGATGGGAGATGCGCTGTCTGCGGTGCGCATGAGGCCATAGACTGTCCAGGGCTGGCGCCCCATCTCCGATGTGATCCAGCCCATGATCGTCGCGATGAAGCCCAGGGGCTGGATCACGATCAGAGTCTTCAGAAAGGCCGGGGTGTCGTAGAGCCGCTTCTTCAGAAAGAGGACCAGAGCCCAGAGCATCACCAGCAAATAGAGAAAGCCGACGGCCACCATGGCCCGGAATGTCCAGAAGAGCACCAGCGCATTGGGCCGCTCATCTCTGGGAAATTCCTTCAGCCCCTTGATCTGCCCGTCTGCGGAGTGGGTGATGAGAAGGCTCAATAACTCCGGGATGACCACCTCAAAGTGGTTTTTCTCTTCTTCCATATCCGGGATTGCAAAGGCCACGAAGTCCGCGCCCCGGCCCTCGGGATTGGTCTCCCAGTGCGCCTCCATCGCGGCCAGCTTCGCGGGCTGGTATTCGGCTACATTCAGCCCCCGGAGATCCCCTATCAGCACCTGAAGAGGCGCGCAGACCGCGGCCATGATCAGCGCCAGCGCGAGGGAGCGGCGGAAAAAGGGAACCTTCTCCCCCTTGAGCAGGTACCAGGCGCTGATGCCGGCCACGGCAAACGCGCTCGTCTCGTAGGAGGCCATGAGCATATGGGCCAGATGGGTGGGAAAGGCCGGATTGAAGATGGCATCCCAGTAGCTTGTCACCATGAACCGGCCATCCACCAGCTCGAATCCGGCCGGGGTATGCATCCATGCATTGGCAGCCATGATCCAGAAGGCCGAAAGGGAGGCTCCGGCCGCGACCATACAGGTGGAGAAGAAATGGATTGCCGGCGAAACCCGGTTCCAGCCGAAGAGCATGATGCCCAAGAAACCGGCCTCCAGAAAGAAGGCGGTCATCCCCTCGTAGGCCATGAGGGGCGCGATGACATTGGCCACGGCCTCGGAGAAGAGGGCAAAATTGGTTCCGAACTGGAACTCCAGGGTGATGCCCGAGACCACACCCACTGCGAAGTTGATCGCGAAGATCCGCACCCAGAAGCGGTACATCCGGTAGTAGATCTCCTTGCGGGTCTTCAGCCATAAGAACTCGATGACTACCAGAAAGATCGCAAGGCCGATGGTGAGGGTGGGAAATAGAATGTGGAAGGCGGTGGTCAGGCCGAACTGTATTCGGGATAGGGTAACGACATCCATAGGTCTTTCCTGTCCAGAGGAGATGAAAATTGGGTTACGCCTTTACCTGTACTGCTTTTCCTCTTATAGTATAAACGGAACGGAACTTCAACCGATTTTCCATGATATCCTGAAAAGAGAACCCTTCACCATCAAAAGGAGGAGCAATGATCATTCCGAAAGAAGAATTGAAGAAAGGAGACGCCCTGCTGCTGATAGATGTACAAAAAGACTTCTGCCCGGGCGGGGCCCTGGCGATCGAGGAGGGGGATGCGGTCGTTCCGATATTGAACGACTGGATTGAGGCCGCAGAAGAGGCCGGCATTCCGGTCTATGCCTTCCCGGGACTGGCATCCCAAGGGGCATGTCAATGTCAGCTTCAGGGAGAAGGGCGGGGATTGGCCCCCCCACTGCATTCAGGATACCGATGGTGCGGCCTTTCATCCGGGGCTGAACCTGCCGGCCCATGCGGTGATCGTCACCAAGGGGGTGCGCTTTGATCAGGATCAGAATTCGGCCCTGGATCAGGCCCTGGATCAGACCGGATTTGCCGAATACCTGAACCGGGAGGGGATCAAGCGGCTCTGGATCGGGGGGCTGGCCCTGGATGTCTGTGTGCTGGCCACCCGGGATGCGGGGATCGAGACCCTGGTGATCCTGGAGGGAACCAAACCCGTCACCCCCCAGGGGGGAAAGGCCGCTATCGAAAAGATGAAGCAAAACCGCGCAGCGATTCTAAGCTGAAGACATCATCAAAAACCCAAAAGCCGTTTTCCGATCTATGCCCCTTTGGCCGCTTCTATGGCCTCCCGGACCTTTGCCGAAAGCTCCTGGCGGTTGAGGGGCTTCTCCAGATAATCCCGGATGCCGATGTTCATTGCCGTCTCCCGGGTGATCTTCTCGCTGAAGCCGGTGCAGATGATGATGGGCATCCCGGGCCGAATGGAGAGGACCTCTTGAGCCAGCAGATCCCCGGACATTTTCGGCATGGTCATGTCGGTGATGAGAAGATCGAAAGCCAAAGGGTTCTTCCGAAACCTTTGGAGGGCTTCATCAGGAGCTGTAAAGCCGACGAAATCATAGCCGATGCGTTCCAGCATCTGCTTTGCCACCATGACCACAGCCTCTTCATCGTCTACAAAAAGTATCCGCTCGCTTCCGCCGGCAATTTCTGTGGAAATCGTGACCTCGTCCGGAACATCGGCCTTGATGGCTGGAAAGAGGATGTGGAACCGGGTTCCCCGGCCCGGCTCGCTGTAGACGGTGATGCCGCCCTTGTGACCCTCCACGATCCCATGCACCACGGCCAGCCCCATACCGGTTCCCTTTCCCACGCCCTTGGTGGTGAAGTAGGGATCGAAGATCCGATCCAGAATCAGCGGATCGATCCCCTCCCCGGTATCGCTCACCGACAGCCGGACATAATGGCCTTCACCCATCTTGTAATACCGGGCCGCGGCCTCTTGATCCAGAAAGATATCTGAGACCGCGATCTCCAGCACACCGCCCTTCTTTTCCATCGCGTGGGCCGCGTTTGTGCAGAGATTGATCAGCAACTGATGGATCTGGGTCGAGTCCGCGTGAATGGCCGGGCAAATCTTTGGCAGGTGCTGCCGGATCTCGATGCTCGCGGGAAGAGAGGAGCGCAGCAGCTTCAACGATTCATCGATCAGGGAGGGGATTTTGATCGGCTTCTTCTCCAGATCGTTCTTCCGGCTGAAATTGAGGAGTTGCCGGACCATATCCCTTGCCCGGAAGCAGGCTTTGATCACCTCGTCGAGATTGCGCCGGGCCGGGTTCCAGTCCGGCACATCCTCCACCGCAAGCTCGGTATTGCCCAGAATGATGCCTAAAATATTGTTGAAATCGTGCGCGATCCCCCCGGCCAGGGTTCCGATGGCCTCCATCTTCCGGGATTGGCGGAGCTGCTCTTCCAGCCGTTTCCGCTCGGCCTCGGCCCGGATGCGGTCGGTGATGTCGGTAGAGAGGCCGCAGAGTTCGCTGACCCCTCCGGTGTCATCGAAGATGGGAAACTTCAAGGAGATGAAGGTGTGCATTTCGCCGTCCACAGGCCCTGTCTCCTCGATCTCCATGGGCTTTCCCGTCTCCAACACCTGTTTGTCATTGGCCGTCGATTTTTCCACCACTTCCGGCGGAAAGAGATCCCTGTCGGTCTTGCCGAGAATCTGCTCTCTCCGGTATCCGGAGAGATCCTCGAAATGACGGTTGACAAAGGTATATTTCCCCTTTGTATCCTTGACGTAGATCACGGCCGGGCCCCGGTTCATGATCTCCTGGAACCGGTGTCTGCTTTTTTTTAACTGCTCCTGGAGATGGTCGAATTGAGTGAGTGCAAGACGCTTTTCAAGGTCTGCAACTCTTTGCGCCAGTTCCTGATATGTGGGCCGGGCAGACATATTACCTCTTTCGATCTTCCGGATCACCATCGACAAGATTTTTGGAGGAGGAGAAATATCTTTCATCCCTCCAGCAGGGAAAAGCTTAGATACACCTGAAATACATGATTTTCAAAAAGATTGTCAAGAAGATAAAAACCCGACCCGGTAATCCGGATCGGGTTTTGGATTTTTTGTGCCCATGAAGAAGGGGATCGATCAGCGGTGTGCCAGTTTTCTGGCCATCTTGAAAGCTGCCTCCATGTCTGGCAGATGAGCCATCTCCGGAACCACCTGAATGTAGCGGACCACGCCCTCCTTGTCGGCAATCACGACCGCGCGGGCCAGCAGCATCAGATCCTCCACAAGAAGACCCATAGCCTTGCCGAAATCACCGGCCTTGTAGTCGGACAGGTACTGGATATCCCCAAGACCGGCCTCCCGGGCAAATCGCTGCTGTGCATAGGGTGTATCCCGGCTGATGGTGATCCGCTTCACCGATACCGGCAGCTCATCCCCCTCCTCTCCGAGATAATGGGTCTGGGCGTCACAGACACCGGTGTCAAGTGATGGGACAATGCTCAGGAAAAGGACCATCCCCTTTTCCTTGGAGAGGACCACCGGAGTGGTTCTGGATGCATCGGTGAGGGGAACCGAAGGAAGGCGATCCCCCACCTGGATACCCTTTCCGATGAGGTCATGAGGTTTGCCATTGAAATCGACCCATGACCCCGGCTCCCGGGAGTTCTTATCCACCTCTATCTCAGGCCCTCCCATTGTAGCGCACCCGGCCATCCAACCCATCGCCACCAGAAGGCAAATGCCGATCAACCCTCCCTGCCGCATCCTCTTCTCCCTCTTCTCTTGTGGATACTTTTTACGGACCTATGCGATCCTTTCACCCCTCCCCTTATCATAGATCTGTCCGTTTTCCTATTTTTCTTTCTTTTCCTTTTTCCCCTTCTCCTTTTCTTTATCTTTATTTTTTCGGGGTTGTTTCTCTTTTCGGGGGAGAATGTGGGTGGAGCTTCCCAGAAATGCCCCCGCAGCCTCCTCCTCCCCTTCGGAGAGGGTGGGATGGGGATGGATGGTGAGGGCAAGATCCTCTGCCAGCGCGCCCATCTCGACCGCCAGCACCCCTTCTGCGATCATCTCCCCGGCCTCCCGGCCAACGATCCCGACCCCCAGAATCCGCTCGGTCTCCGGGTCGATGATCATCTTGGTCAGCCCCTTTGAGATCTGCATGGATGCAGCCCTGCCCGATGCGGACCAGGGAAAACGGCCAACCTTGACCTCCCGGCCCTGGGCCTTTGCCTCGGTCTCGGTGAGGCCGCACCAGGCGATCTGCGGATCGGTATAGACCACGGCCGGAATCGCGACCGCGTCAAAAGCGGCCGGCTGCCCTGCGATTACTTCGGCCGCCACTTTTCCCTCATACATGGCCTTGTGCGCGAGCATCATCCCGCCGACCACATCGCCCACGGCAAAAATCCGCTTCTCGTCGGTCCGCTGCTGCTCATCCACAAGAATATAGCCCCGGTCATCGGTCTTGACGCCGGTCTTGTCCAGGCCGATCTCCTCGGAATTGGGCTTTCTTCCGATGGCGACGAGCACCCGGTCGAACCGGACCTCCGATTCATCAGGCCCCCCTTCAATGGTCACATCGACCCCCTCCTCATCCTCCTCGATCTTCGTCACCTTTGCCCCGGTGTAGATTCCCTCGAAGCTCTCCTCCAGCCTGGAAAGCAGAGGCTTGACCAGATCCCGGTCCGCGCCCGCCATGAGCCTGTCCGCCATCTCCACCAGCGTCACCTCACTGCCCAGCGTGGCATAGACCGAGCCCAGCTCCACCCCCACATAGCCGCCGCCCACCACCAGCAGCTTCTTTGGAATGTCCGGCAGGGAGAGCGCGCCCGCGGAACTCATGATCCGTCCCCCCTTTACGAATTCCGTATCCGGAAGAGAAATCACGCTCGAGCCGGTCGCGATGATCGCATGTTTGAACTTGAAATGGTTGAGATCGCTGTCGGAATCGGTGATCCGTACCCGATCCTTGCCCTCGAAGACGGCCCGCCCCCGGATCAACTGCACCCCCCGCTTCTTGCAGAGACCGGCCAGCCCTCCCGCAAGCTTATCGATGACGCTGTCCTTCCACTCCCGAAGCTTGTCCAGATCGATCTCCGGCTCTTTATAGGAAAGCCCCATCTCCCCGGCCCTGCGGGTGTCATGGAGCAGTTCCGAAATATAGAGCAATGATTTCGAAGGAATGCATCCCCGGAAGAGGCAGACCCCGCCGGGCCGCTCTTCGAGATCGATCATGGTCACATCGAGCCCCAGATCGGCCGCGCGAAAGGCCGCGGCATATCCGCCGGGACCTCCGCCCAGGATCAGCACCTCGGTCTCCTGTGTAAACTCGCCCATCACCATAGAGAAAACCCTCCTTTACCTATATCACCATCATCATCTCTTCGGGATGGCTCAGTGCCCGGATGACGATGTTGAGAAACCGGGCCGCATCCGCGCCGTCTGCGATCCTGTGGTCGAAGCCGACCAGAATGGGCAGCATCAATCTTTGGGCAATCCTTCCCTTGTCCGTGATGATGGGCCGCATCCGGGCTTTGGCCATCCCCATGATCGCGGTCTGGGGATAGTTGATGATCGGCGTGAATGCGGTCCCTCCCAAGGAGCCGATATTGGTGATGGTGAAGGTTCCGCCGGACATCTCCTCCCGGTCCAGCTTCCGGTCCCGGGTCCGCTGCGCCAATTCCGGCAGCTCTTTCGCCAGATCGACAAGGCTCTTCCTGTCCACATCCCGGACCACCGGAACCAGCAGCCCCCGCTCCGTATCCACGGCCACGCCGATATGGTAATGGCGCTTGTAGATGATCTCCCCGGCCTCCATATCGAGGCTCGCATTGAAATTGGGATACTTCTTCAGCCCGGCTACCGCGGCCTTCAGCGCGAAGATGGTCATGGTAAGCGCGCCGCCATCCGCTTCCACGTTCTCTTTTCGATGCTGCCGGAAATCCTCCAGGTCGGTGATATCGGCCTCGTCCTGATGGGTCACATGGGGAATCTGGGACCAGGCCAGGGCCATCTGCTTGGCCGTTGCCCTGCGCACCGAGCGGAGGGCCACCCGCTCCACGGGCCCCCATTTGCTGAAGTCGGGCAGCCCAGGCGCTTCGATCTTGGTCTCCTCCCGGGATTTCTTCTCTTCCGGCGCTTCTCTTTCCGGCTTTTCCCCTTCGGCTTTCTCGGCCTTCCCGACCTTTTCGGGTTTTTCCGGCTTCTTCTCCGGCGCCTCCGTCTTTTTTTCCTCCCCAGCGAATTTCTTCACATCCTCGGCCATCACCCGGCCCCCGGGCCCCGTGGGCGGCACCGAATTGATATCCACCCCCAGCTCCCGGGCCAGGCGCCGGGTTGAAGGCGCAGCCGGCACCGGCCCCTTCCGCGCCTTTCCGGAAGGCTTTTCCTTCTCTTCTTCCCTTTCCGCCGTTTTCTTCTCTGTCTCCTCTTCTTCCTCCTCTTCGGCTTCCGGTTCCGATTTTTTCTCAGGCTTCTCTTCTTCTTCGGCTTCCGGCTCCGGTTCTTTCTCAGGCTTATCTTTTTCGGCCTTTTTTTTGTCCTTTTGGTCCTTTTCTGCTTTCGGGGGTTTGTCCTTTACGTCCTTTTTGTCCTTTTGGTCTTTTTTACCCTTATCGGGTTGCACGGCCCTTTCCCCCTCTTCTTCTTCCGGCTCCGCGCCTTCCTCTTCAAAGACCATCAAAATATCCCCCACCTTCGCGGTATCCCCGGCCTTCACCCGGATCTCCTTCACCGTGCCGTCCACCGGCGACGGAATTTCGGTGGTCGCCTTATCGGTCTCGATCACCAGAACCGACTGATCCTCTTCGACACTCTCCCCCTCCTCCACCAGAACTTCGACGATCTCGGCTTCGTGAATCCCCTCACCCGGGTCCGGCAGCTTGAACTGTG
>JAABSP010000140.1 GCA_011390345.1 Desulfobacteraceae bacterium | reverse complement strand
GCTTTTCCATATCCGTGATATCCAGCGCCTGCAGCCCCTTGTCGCCGTCGGTCACATAACAGATTCCCCTTTCCCCCCGGGCGACTCTCGTATAATATCCGTTGTGCAGGATACCCGACCGGGACAGTTCGACCGGCCTGGAGGCGGCGCTGACATCCATGACGATCAGGTCTTCTTTTGTGGAAACGAAGAGCAGATCATCGATCACGGTGGTCTGAAAGGCAGAGATATCGAAGCGCTTCACGACAATGGGCGCCGAAGGGGTGCTGATATCGAGAAAGAGCAGCGGACTGCCGCCGACAAAAGCATAATCTCCCCGAAGGGCCAGGCTGTATGCCGCATTCATCTCGACGGCGCCGATGATAACGGGCCTGGAGGGATCTCCCGCATCGATCACCTGCAGCCCTCCGTTCCCATCGGAAACATAGGCGATGCTTCCCGCAGTTTCCACACCAGTTGCATTTCCGGGGGTATCGATCCCGCCGATCCGATTCGGGTGCCGGGGATCGGAGAGATCGAAGATCACCAGGCCGGCCGTGCCGTCCGCGACGAACAGGTAATCGCCGTTCAGACAAAGATCCAATGCTTCACCGGGCGTATCTATGATTGCAACGATCGACGGGCCTGATCTGCTGCCGATATCGATCACGCCGATACCGCCCCGGCCGCAGGCCACATAGATCAAATCCGCTTTGGAAACCAGACGGGTTGAAGATCCGGGCAGCGGAACCCTGTCGATGAAGGTCTTGGCGTTCGAGGCATCCAGATACATGGCGATCTTGGTCTGTTCATCGAAGCCCGATCCTTTTATGGTTACCGGCAAAGCCTCGCCGGCCCTGCCCAGTGTCGGATAGACCGATTCGAGGGAGAGTCCGGCATTTGCCGGCAGATGAAAAAAGAGTGAAAGAAAGAGGATCAACCAGGTTTTGGCGGCAGATCCATCGAAAAAAATCTTTCCTATGAAATTTTTCCGGCGGTCGTTCATCTCACCTCCGAAACGGTTCTCAGGATGTAAATCAGCTCTTCCGGACCGATCCGTCCGTCGCCGTTGACCTCTGCATCGGTCACAGGGGCCGACGTCTGCAGGTTTGCCAGCACTTTTGCTGCCAGAACGGCATCTGCCAAGGTCACCCCGTTCACTCCGTCGATATTGCCGGGGATCAGGATGGTGATCGAAAAATTCTTGGAAACGCTGCTGTCCGTTCCGGAATTTTCGGTTCCGCCGTCGTCCTTCAGGATGACCGTTACGGTTGCCGTTCCCTCGATATCCGGAGCGGTTTCAAACGCCAAATCCCCGGTGGCCGGATCGATGCGGGGGGACTGCAGAAAATAGCCTTCTTCGTCCGGGGTCAGGATGAAATGGAGGGTCTGCTCCGCTTCGCAGTCGGATAGACCCGGGAGGATATCTGCAGCCCAGTTGCCGATGGCATATGTTTTACCGGCTTGTGCCGTGATATCATCCCCTTTGGTGAATTGCGGGGCGGTGTTGATGCATTCTTCCGTTTCACAGCCGTACCCGATGGTAAATGCCGAATATCCCGGCTCGCTGATCGGCTCCGGGGGTTCTGCAAACGGATTGTCGATCTCGTTGTGGCCGAGTTCGATGCCTCCCGGTTGCACCGGAACGGAGAAGGGTCTGTAGTCATCGATCATATAGACGCAGTTGACCATGATCTCCTGTCCGGGATAAACTGGCGTATTCTCTAAAGCGATTTCCCTTTTTCCGCTGTCCCCTTCAAACCAGTCATAGGTCTGAAAGAGAATTTCCGGGTCCGCGGTCTGTGTTTCGGGGATTTCCGCAATCGCGATGGCAACGACACCGCTTTCATCCATTGCCTGGGTTTCCATGCTCGTCATGCAGTTTTTCCCGGCGGGGACCACCATTTTTTCAACGATATATCCCATGTAGGAGCTGAATTGGACTCGATTGTCAACCCGCTGTGAGGCTGAGACGGCAGAGGCCATCGAGAAATAAAAAATGATCACTGGAATCAGTCTTCTCATTTATTGCCCTTCTCTCCTTTCTAGGGAAGAATTACCATGTCGATGATCCAAATCATCTCTATGGAAATCGCTGTCAGGTTTTCTTCTCTCTCTTCTGCCAGGGCCATAGGCCAGTCAGCTCCACATCCAGCGTAAAGCTGAGAAATGTCCGGATCAAAACGACGATTGCCAGAACCCCGACCGTTTTAAAGGTCAGCTCCACGGCAACCGTATGGATGATGTCGGCCGCGACCAGAAACTCCAGGCCCAGCAGAATCCCCTGCCCCAGGAGCTGGCGGGATTCATGGAAGACCTTCTCCGTCTCTCCGCCCCGCAGGCGTTTGTAGGCCCAATAAAGAAGGGCGTATATGGCAAAAATCGTAATCAGGCCGACGCCCAGAGCTTCTATAATGGCAGCGCACAATTCTGCCATCGGTTTGATCATCTCTGTCATGCTGACTCCTGAAGGAATCGGGTTGAGCGTTTGGGGCCGAGCCACGGCGCATTTTTTGACAATTCCGAAAATTTCCCCAAAAAATCCCGGTTCTACCTGATACGATCCTATCAGAAAGGTTTTAAAAAGTCCATCAGCCCGGGAAATCGGGATTTTGAAGATCTGTTCAACTGTAGTATGATGGCAGAGGAGAGGAGGGTGAAATCGGAAAATCGGATCGGATACCGCACAGGAGAGATGAACAAAAAAAGGAAACTACCGGCTGATGATGAAAATAATTGCGATGCTGAGCCTGACAGCACTCTTTTTTGCGGAGAGCGCCATGATCCATGCCGAAAAGATCGATTCCAACGAGAAGCGGGAAATCGTCGTGCTGCTCCACGGGCTGGGGCGGTCGGCCGGCTCCATGTCCGAGATCGCATCCGCGCTCGAAAAAAAGGGCTGTCACACCCTCAACATCGACTATCCCTCCACGGATTACCCCGTCGAAAAGCTGGTGGAGATGGTGAAGAAGAAGATCGCTCCCTTTATCGCACCGGAGTCCCCCAAACTCCACTTCGTTACCCATTCCATGGGCGGCATTCTGGTGCGCACGCTTTTGAAAGATACCGAAATACCCAATCTGGGCCGGGTGGTGATGCTCAGCCCCCCCAACCACGGCAGCGAGGTGGTGGATCACCTAAAGGAGTGGGAGCCCTTTGTCTGGATGAACGGCCCTGCCGCGCTGCAGCTCGGCACAGGCCCCGACAGCCTTCCCAACCGGCTGGGGCCGGTCGATTTCGACCTCGGGATCATCACCGGAACCGATCTCTTCTTTCCGGATCTCATCTTTTCCGAGTGGTTTGAAGGGGAGCATGACGGAAAAGTCTCCGTGGAGAGTGCAAAGGTGGCCGGGATGAACGATTTTCTGGTGGTTCCGGCCTCCCATACCTTTATCATGAGAGATGACGAGGTGATCCGTCAGGTGATTTACTATCTGAAATATGGGGCATTCGACCGATCATCCGAAGAATCGGAAGATTGAGCGGCTATCCGGTGCAAACCGGGTCTATAAGAGAGAGTAAATATCCTATGATATCATGGCTTTTTTACGGATCTTCTTATATCCCTCCCAGTCAAAGGTCTCGAGAAATTCGATTCCGTACCGCGCCCCCTGAAGAAAGAGTCTGTTCTTCTCCGATTCCGGCATATTGAAATCGAGCCAGTTGTACCCCTGGCAGGGAATCTGTTTCACCAGTTTCTTGTAGTCGGGATTGCGAAAGAGAAAATCATAGTCCAGAGTATGGCGGGCCGAGTCGAACATTGCGGTGAAGAGGCTTACCGGGCCTGAAATGAAATGGCGGCGCTGGTCGTACTGGAGCTTTACCCCGAAAGTGGGCGCGATGGGAACCGTGTTGTAGTCATGAAAGAGGTCGATGGGAAAGTTCGACATGATCCCGCCGTCCACAAAGATCACCTCATCCGGAAGACCGCCGCTCTGGATTTCCGCATCATACCCCACATGGGCCCAGCGCTCTTCCGCGGCCTCTCCTCTTGGGATATCGCGGACCCGCAGGGGCTCGAAGAAAAAGGGGATGGACATGGAGGCGCGGACAAAAACCGCGGGATTCACCCGCTCCGGATTTTCGAAATAGAGATCGGCCAGATCGGGAAAGACCACCTTGGTTTCAGTGGTGATATCTGCCGCGACCACGGCAAGCCGGGAGCCGGCAGCTTTTGGAGTGTCGAGCAGCTCTCCCTCCCGGGTGCGGAGCCCCTGTGGGAGTCTGTTCATCCGGCTCCGGAGGTCGGACAGGGTGTAGATCCCTTCACTCTGCAGCAGCCTCGTGAGCCATTTCTCGAACTCCTTCCCCGGATTGAGCCCCAGCCGCCGGATCAGAGGAGAGAGGATCGGAATTCCATAGAAGAAGAGTTTCAAAGCGTTGGCCTTTCGAGCCCAGGAATCGATAAAGCGGCGGGTGTTGTCGGTTCCGTCCACAAAGCTGTAGAAATCGAGTTCCGAAAGAATATTCAACACTTTTGGACTTTTCTCGACCCAAGGAGGGCCAAGGGCCGCCAGCAGCATCGCATTGATCGCGCCGGCCGATGCACCGCCGATTCCCATAAAGCGGATGCCGGCCTGCTCCAGAGCCCAGGTATAACCCACCAGCGCAATCCCCAGCATCCCGCCCCCCTCCATCACCAGATCCACATACTGACAGCCCGCATCATCGATAATGTCGCTGTAGATCCGATTTTTTTCCTTCAGCTCGGCCAGCCGGTCAAATAATCCTTCTTTTCTGATGAGAAGATCGATCTCCATTGAACATCTCCTTTTTTAAAAAGATTCAGGGCCTGTATCTGGAATCGAGAATCACCACCTTTCCCCGGTCCATATGGCTCCGGATGAGTCTGCCGATCCCCTGGCGCATCTTGATATCGGTATCATATCGGTACCGGTCCCAGTATGCGCTTTCAGGCAGCATCTTCTTTCTGGCCTGCTGGATCGGCTCTGACGGAGAGGGATAGGGAATCCGGGTGATGATCACCTGAGTCAGGGTATCTCCCTTGAAATCGACGCCGTACCAGAAGGAGTCCACCCCAAAGAGGACGCTCTCCTTGACGGTTCTGAACTCGTCGCAGAGATTTGCCGTGGGCATCCCCCTCTGCTGGATCAGCAGGGGAAACCGGGCCTGTTCGATGGCAGGGCCCACCTTTGCGGCCACGGCTTCCATGTCCTCGTAGCTGGCAAAGAGCACCAGGGTTCTGCCCCGATTTTCCAGAATCAGCTCCGGGATGATCTTAATGGCCGATTCGAGCCATTTTGCCTTGTTGGCATACTTTCCGCTCTCCGCGCTCTTGGGGATCACCATCTCCATGAAATTCTTCGGAAAGGGAGAGGGGATCACCGCGAACCGGTGGGGACGGGGTTCGGGATCTGTTATGTCCGATTTGCCGTTCCGGTTCATACCGGTGATGGTGCAGAAGGCGTCGAATTTTCCCTTGTGGCAGAGAGTGGCCGCGGTATAGATCACCCCCTGCTTTCTCTTGTGAATGTGCTCCTCGATCAGACCATCCACCTCCACATCCTGAACCGTAAGGGTCCAGTGCCGGGTGAAGAGTCGGAAGGAGGCGACCCGATTGGGGGCATCGACGCTCAGGTCTATTGTCTTCAACGTGCTTCGATACTCCTCGACTTCATCCAGGGAAAGGCGAATCCGCTGTGCAGCTCTGGGCGCAATCTTGATCCGTCTGCATTCCTCCTCGTCCCTGGCCCATTTGAAGCCGGCCCCAATATCTGTCAGACTCTCTTGAAGATCTCCTATATGGGTTCGGATATGGCCCTCCATGTAGGCATCATGGTTGCAGGGCAGCTCATGAACCGCGCCGGGATACTTCTTTTTCCCGGTCTTTGCCAGGGCTTCTTTGAAGACATCGATGGCCCCGTTCAGCCCATCGATGGCCTCCAGCGCCTTTTTGATCTTTTTTTGGATTTCGCCGCCCGCTTTTTTCAGCAGGGCTTTTCCCCGGGTCAGCAGATAGGCTCCGGTCTCGGCCATCTCCCTGGAGTTGATCTCCACGGTGAGCGCCCCCCGCACCGCATCCTCGAAATGGTTGGCCTCGTCAATGACGCAGTTGTTGAAGAGTTCTGAAAGCACTCCGTCCTGATCCAGGAGTACAAGTTTATGGTGATTGGTGATCACCAATCGTGCCTCCGCGGCCTCCGCGGTCACCACCTGTGCGGGGCAGCGGACATGTTTTCGGGTGCATCCGGTTCTGGCAGATGCCGAAGTCCGCATCCTGGCCAGATAGGGGTTCAAGGCCGCTTTGACCTTCTCTCCGGCCGCATCGGCCTCGGCCGTTCTGTAGTTGAAGACGATGTTCATCAGATAGAGCCATGCCAGCAAAGGCTTCCCCAAAAGCCCGTCATCATAGACATAGCCGAGCTTTGTCGCGCAGATGTAGCTCGATTTTCCCTTCAAAAGAGCAACCGGCAGATCGCCGTAGAGATCCCCGAAGACCTCCCGGACAAAGCGGATCTCCCTTCGAAAGATCTGCTCCTGCAGGCTCTTGGTATAGGTGGAGACCGCGGCCCGGATGTGGGGGTTCTGGCGGAGAAACTCCATCAGGGGCAGAAGATATCCCAAGGTCTTTCCGGTGCCGGTGCCGGCCTCGATGGCCAGTACAGCGCCATCGTTCAGGGCATGGGCCACATTGTGTGCATAGGAGAGCTGTTCGGGACGAAAGGCATATCCGCCCTTGGTTCCCAGTGTCTGATAGAGGTTCTCCAGCACCCCATCCGCGATCTTCTTGACCGGCTTTTCCCCCTTCTCCTTGTTCCGCCGCGGGGAATCGGCTCTTTCCAGATGGGAAAACCACTTTGCGGTATCGGGCAGGCTCTTGGGATTGAAAAGGCCGCCGAAATATTCCTGAAAGTGTGCGATGACATGGCAGAAGGCCCTGCCAAAGAGGGTATTGCTCTTTGAAAGATAGAATCGGATCGAAGCGGCGTGGGGGTATCGGGAATCATTTAATATCTCTCCGCAGAGGTGTTCTGTAAAGGCAACGGAGAGGTCCGCCATCTCCCGCGCGGAGAAGCTGATACGTTCCCGGGGCTTTCCATTCAGAAATTCCGCGATCCGTTTAGGTGTATGGGCATCGATCTGGGGCAGGAAGAACTGCGCGGCAAAATCGAGATCGACAAACCGGATTTCCGGAAGGTGCGGCAAAACCGCATCGATCCCCCCCCTGTCATCATAGAGGAAGAGGAATTTCAGATCTTTACAAAATTCCTTGAGCTGCTTTGCAACGGTTCCGATGGGGGGCGCGTCCTGCACCTCGGCCTTTGTCAGATTGGACAGATATCGATCTGTCTCGGAAAAGGCAGAATACCGGATTCGGGATTCGAAATCGCTTCTTTTCCCGTTTTTGTCGATACGGATGGCAGCCGCGGCATAGATCCGGTTTCCCCCATCGTCCGCAGTTCCCGTATGTACATAGAGGAACCCGAGATCCTGTATGGCCTGTTCAAATGATTGAAACATTATCCTGAATTCTTTTCAGCGCCTTATTCATCGGAGCCGTCCTTTGGGTTTTCCAAAAGGGATAGATCCTTTTCCCGGATATATTTCCAGTGTGGGTTTATAGCGCCTTCCGATCACTTTTACAACATATTTATTCCATTGAATTCTATCCCTTTTTTCTGCTATAGAATGACAGATAACAGAGATAAGTTCTTGCTCAAATCGGTAATATCCGATATATTTCAATCGTTTCTAATATCTTCGGAGATAAACCGTTGCCGAAACCGAACAGAACACGCATGAAGCAGCTCCCCCTCTTCGGGGTCATCCTCCAGTCCACGGAACTGATCGCTCCGGAGAGCCCCCGGAAAGCCTTCTACCGGATCTGGATCGAGCTGGAGATGGGGTCATATTCTGTGTGCAAGGAGAGCGGGGGGCTGGGCAAGGTGCTGGACCGGCGGCGGTGGGTATTCGAGACGCTGCCGGCGGCGGAGAAGGATTTGGGGCGCAGGGTCCGGGAGAAGATGCGGCCGGGGCGGAAGGTGCGGCGGTATCGGAGGGTAGGGGAGGGATAGGAAAAGAGACATTGCCAAAACAGAGTGGTGGCTGGCATAATATGATGTCGTATAATCAGTGGAAGTTAACCAGCTTATCAAAGATGATTTTTTATACAGGAGATAGAACCATGACAACTAAATTTTTTTCAATAGCGCTTTTCTTTTCAATCCTTATTTCAAGCCACAGCACGATGGCAACAGAGGAAAAAGAGGGGGTCGGTGAGGTAAAAATTTCGGGGTTTCGTGCCGGATTGGTTGAATTTGACTCAAATCAAAACCCTAGGATCTATAAGGAAGGAGATACATTTCCGTTTGAAGTAAATGGGATGTGCGTCGCGGTCGGAAAAACATACCCATGTCAATGGCAAGGTTTTGAATTTGATTATGAATCACCTTATGAAAAGACGACTTTCAATTGTGTCAGTTTTTCAGATAGAGCGCAGGATTTTGTCTATCCTGATCAATTGGTCGCCAAAAAATCCAATGCATTACCCTGGGGATTCTCGGTGGAAGGTCGATCCGGCCATTATATACGGCCGCAATACACGATTCGTCTTACCGGAAAGCCGATGAATACCATCTCTATCTGCTACCATAAAGGGGTTGAGGTTTTCAGATGGAAAACTTTATTGATTCCACCCTCCACCCATTAAGAAGGAACAAGTAGATAGAAAAAACGGCAATTCCACTGCCCTCTGTTATTTGAAATCTTTTTCAGGTTCCAAAAGACGATGGGGAAGAGAACCGCAAAAGTCATAGCCCTGGCCGCCCTGGTGATGGCCGTGTTCATTGCGACATTCCCTTGGGCGCTCTATCTCTATGGCCTGTCGGCTCTTCCGGATGATCCCTCTCCATCCAATGAGCCCATTCCGCACGATTCCCTGCGGATACTGTGGTTCAGCATGACCGGA
>JAABSP010000139.1 GCA_011390345.1 Desulfobacteraceae bacterium | reverse complement strand
CGATCTCGCTTTGGATATGGGCCATTCTTCCGGCCAATGGCTCAAAAACCCTCCCTGCCGGCTACAATGTCGTCGCAGGTCATGCCGCTCGGCTTATGTTTGACCGCAAGCCGAATCGGAAGGTTTCCAACGTAAAACGGCTGATAACTCATGCAGCAGCAGCTATATGGATAAGCCGGAACTGGTCAGCCGAAGATGCGGCCCGAACCATACTTGCTGAAGGTTATCTGGGGCATGGCTTCTTTGGCATACGGCAGGCCGCTCAGGGCTACTTCGGCCTTTCGGCAGAGGAGCTTTCCCTCTCTGAGGTAGCGCTGCTGGTGGTAGTTGGGTATGCACCACTCTATTACAGCCCATGGTGCCATCCGGAACAGGGGGCAGAGAGAGCACGGCAGTTACTGGCGGAGTTTCAGCCGGGTGCAGTATATGCACCACGAGTTTTGCCGCCGCCACCGAACGTATGCAAGTGACAGTTCCCGATCTGCCCCTACTCAAACCTGATCCGCACCCGCACATCATGCGTCACGTCCACCCTGATCCCGGATCGGAGAACCGCCACAAGCTCGGCCAGGAGATCCCCTTTCCCCCCCACCGGCATCGAGGGGGCATCCAAGGCAGCGCCGGCCTCCTCCATTGTTGCGGGCCCGGGCTCTTCCGGTTCGGATACATCCCCGATCTCCTCCCCGTTCGTTTCAGCCGTTTCAACTGTCTCAACCGTTCTTTCAGCCGTCTCCTCGGCCCCTTCCTCCCCGGCCTCCAGCTCCGACTCTAAGCTCTTCTCCTCCTGCTTTGCCTGGACAATGGGCCCGAGATCCGGATAC
>JAABSP010000138.1 GCA_011390345.1 Desulfobacteraceae bacterium | reverse complement strand
CGGACCGTGCGGAGAAAGCGGTTGACCTCTGATTCGGCTTTTTCGATGTCCCGGATCGGGATGATGAAGAATTTGTACTGCAATGCCATTATTTTCGAATTTCTCCTTTCAGAATGGAAGAGGTCTTTTGGTGCCCCGTGCGCTCCGGTCGACTCCGGGACGCCCCAGTAAGGGGCAAGCGGCTCCGCCTACAGCCTGCCCCTAACTGTTGCGCCCTGCGTCTCCCTGCGCGCACTGCTTGCCTGGACCTGCTGACCTGGGCGCAGGACAAGCCGGAACCCGTCGTCGAGGCGCCGGGAGCCGGTCCGCGCCATCATCAGGACCAACAGGGTCTCTCTCCAGACTCCTCTTGTAGTATTCATCATCAAACCAGTCAAGACACCATTCCCATACGTTGCCGCCCGCATCATGAATCCCGCAGGGACTTATTCCGCCGGGAAAACATCCGACCGGACTTGTACCGCCAATTCCCGTTTCGTCATAGTTGGCCCTGTTCGGATCGGCATTCTTCCCCCAAGGATAGTTCAGCCCGTCCGTGCCCCGGGCCGCTTTCTCCCACTGGGCTTCGCTGGGCAATGATACCTGCCATCCCTGCCGCAACAGTGCCGCAAGAGTTTCCGGCGTGTCCTTATGCTTTTTGAGCGCATTCGTCAACCATTTACAGTATTCTACAGCTTCATGCCATGAAACCCAAACCACCGGATGATTGCCGATTCCGCGCAAACAGTCCTCATCGCCCGGTTGCTGACCTGATGCATCGACAAATGACCTGAACTGGTCCACAGTGACCGGATATCGGGAAATCCAATATTCGGACAGGCAAACCCTGTGCGGAGGCCGTTCACTTTTATATTCATCGCTCCCCATGAGAAAAGCCCCTTCCGGAACCAGAACAAACCCCAAATCCTCCTCATCCGGCAGAAACCACATATCCGCATTAAAGCGGGGATCACCCAGCCGGGACAGCAGATTGCCGGAATAGACCCGATTCTTCGGTTCCAAAATCTTATCCGCCTCGATGGCAGCCATGAGCCATTTCCTGTTCCGCCCCAGGACAACCAGCCCCTCGTCATCCCGTTCGATCTCCATCAAACCGATCTCAAGAAGCGCTTCCGCACCGATATCGGCCAGAACGAAATCGGACGCTTCCGGCAATTTGCACTCCGCCACCCCCGAAAGGCAGAGCCTGGCAACCGAGTAGATGGCATTTCCGGGCTGATGCTTTCGGGCCAGACCGGCCGCCAGAACAAAGACAATCCGCCAGCGATCCGGATCTTCTTTGACCAATCGCGCCGCCTCTTTGGGATAATCTTTCATCCGGACCAGATGACAGGCCGCCATGAACTCCTGAAACGTCCGGTGGGGAAAGGTATAGGCATCGGTCTTGTATCGGATCAGCAGGCCGGCCCGCTCCCGGACATAGTTGACGAAAATCTCCGCTTTGTCGAAGCTGCCCAGGTAGGGCTTCAATCCCTTCAGAAGCGTCAGCTCCGGAATATCCGCCGTCCCCTCGGCCTCTCCGTGCCCCGCATGTGCGTCAAAGGCCACATTATAGAGCCCCGCCTCCAGATCGGTCATCCGAAGCTGCGGCATGGCAAGGGATTCGATCAGGCTGTTTTCGCCGCCGCCGATATGCCCCTTCCATCTTCTGAACAGAAGCCCCACGGTCCATTCATAGAGTTCGATTCGATCCTCCGGCAGTTGCCCGTAGGAGGTATGCAGCAGCGCCATCACCGTCATCAGCAGGGGGCGCTCGGCCAGTTCCATCAGATCCCGCAACTCGACAGCATGTGCCAGTTTTCCCGCCTGCTCTTTTGCCGTCTCTTCATCGAGATGGCCCTGCCGGGAATATTCCGCATACCATGCATGGATGAACCCTTTCACCTGCTCTTCATTGAAGGGCGCAAGGATCGCCTGGCGGAATTCGTGCAGCCGGTACTGATCGTCCACATAGGCATAGATCCGGCAGGTGACGATGTAGCGGTTGTGCGGATACCTCTCCGCAAAGTCGTCGATGATCTCCACCATGCCGCGGCGGTCATCAGCGGACACTTCATCGAGGCCGTCCAGAAGAACCAGCACAGGTTCAGATTCATCCAAAAGAGCCTTATGAACATCGGGCCATAGGATTTCAAGTCCGGATTTTTCCAGGGTATAGCGGAGATATTCGACCAGCCCGTCCTCTTCACCGCCTTTACCGCCCCGCCACTCGGCAAAATTTCTCAGCACCACCCGAACCGGAAACAGAGCCCCGTGGGTCCATTTCCCGATCTTCTGCAGATGCATCATGCAGTTATCCGGATCTTCATTCTCACAGGCGCAGGCCATGACATGGGTCAGAAAGTTGACGAGGGTCGTCTTTCCGGAGCCGGGATCGCCCAGCAGCACAAGCCGGGAGTGGCCGTCGATCATCTCCTGCGCTGAGATCCGCTTCATCTCCTCCTTCTGCCTAAAGTGCAGCCGGATGGCATCTTCGTTATCCATCCGCTCCATCTCGGTGGTGTCCAGGCCGATGTAGATATCGACAAGGCGCAGATTCTGTTTTTTGCCGGGGCCGGCCTCATCCGGCGCCAGGCGGCCCCAGGGCAGTTGATTGGTTTCTGCGGCCAGATCCTTCAGATATCGGAGTTTTGTATCTATTACCTGCCGGTCTTCCGCCTGGTCAGAACCGTAGTGATAATGAACGCCCCCATTGATGCGGTTGTTATCTCCGATGACAGCAGCCTGACTGTTTACAATCCGGAATTCTTTCATCTGCACCGGAGAATTGCGAGAATGATCGTCAGCAGTATTCCCGGCCTGTATCCGATCCGGCCGAACCGTTATGATTTCATACCTTTCCTCCCGCAAAAAACCGGCCATCTCCCGCATGGTATCCAGCATCTCCCGCTGAATCTCCGTCTGTTCCAGCATATTTTTGGCCTGAATAACCGGCTGAAGCAGCGGCTCGATAACAGCGGCATTCAAAAACACGGCCGCAAAAGCCTCCACTGCCGCATCGAACCGAATCCCGGGCAGGGTCTCCGGATCATACCCCGCCGCTTCAAACAGGCGCGTCAGCTCCCGAATATCCGGCATCCGCCCGTTCAGAATCTCGGAAAGTTCTCCCCCCACATCCGGTTCCCGAAAAAACCGGTCCAGAATATCCTCCAGCAGATCGGCCTTCTCCTGCGCCTGTGCCGCGGTCGTCTGCACCACAGCGACAATGCCCGCCCGGGTACACCGCTCGAATGCCTGTTCGATCTCCTCTCCGCTGATGGCCCGCCGGATTCCCCGCCCCGCATCCGAAAGAATATTGCTGCTGAGTGTCGAACCCAGACTGCCGAGATATGCCGATGTCAATGCAATGGAAAATGGGTCCATGATCTCCCTCCGGTCCGCTTTTTTCGATGTCCTATTTCTTCTTTTTGGGCGGAACCCCAAAATTCTGCTCCAGCTTCTCGATCCGCCCCGCCTGCGTCAGCCCTTCGATCCGATCGGCCTTCACACTGAACTCGGTTTTCGAGTTGTCGAAACGGATGCCCCCCTCGATGTGCGCGTGATCCCCCATATGGCCGATCTGGCTGTTCGAGATATGGATATTCGTGGTCGATCCCTTCGATTCCCCGGCTCCGGCCTCCATACCGCCCGAGCCCTTCTCCCCGATCTGAAACCGAAAACCCCCATCGTCGGCATCCGGATTCACATCCGTATCCTTCTTCCACCGGTGGTGATCCGGCAGATATTTGTAGAACTCCACCCTTCCCGCCCCCGTCTCCGGGTCGATCTCCACCAGGTTGAAGGAGTTCCGGCTCTCCCGCGCTTCATACCCCGCGCCGGCCCCGATGATCACCGCCTGCCCCGCGGCATTTTGGGTAAAGGCATTTTCCGGATCATGAAGATGCCCCGTGAGGATCAGATCGAAGCGGTTCATCAGCAGGTTCCGGCAGACCTTGTCCGCGGGATGGAAACAGGAAAAGGGATGATGAAAAAAGCAGATCGAAAAATCCGCGTTTTCCAGCCCCTTCAGCACCGCATCCGCCTGATACAGCCCGATGGCCAGGTTCCCTTTCTCATCCCCGTCATACCCGGCAAAGAGGCACGAGTTGAGCCCGGCCAGATTCACCCGGTATTCCCGGTCCGGTTTTTCCAGATTCAACCGTTCCCCGTACCAGCACGCGCCAAGGCCGAATCCCCGTTCTCCCATCGCATCTTCGGCAAATACACGGAAGGCTTCGAACTTCCGCAGGAGGATGGGGAAGAGATCCGGGTCCGTCAGGGTTTCGGTGATCTCGTCCTGATCATTGAAGCCGTAGAAGCTTTTGATCTGCTTGGGGGTGATCCGGCTCCGGTCCACATCATGGTTTCCCGGAACCAGGAAGAGCCGGCGCCGATCCAGCCCCAGCGCATCCAGCAGCTCGGAACAGAAGACCCCGCAGACCTCATATTCCGGGGGCGTTCCGGCCCGGGCGATGTCTCCGGTGATGATGACGAAATCGACATCGAACCTCTCCTTTCGGATCATTTGGATCATGGAACCGGTGACGATGTCTTGGTTGAAGGCTTCCACGGGGCCTCTGTCCCCGATGAAAGTCAGGTGCAGGTCGGAAATATGGAGGTATCGGATCATCCGGAAGTTCCTTTTCAAGGGTTCAAAACTCGGGGCGTTTTTTTTACAGCCATAGCAGAATTCGGGCGGTTGCGCTACAGGTTTTCGAAGCGTTTCTGGGAAGAAAGGAAAGATTGGCTCAGGGGCGGGCTTTTCCGGTTTTGGGGATCTATCCGTCTGACAGGGTGGCAGGAGCCCTTGTGGAAAAGGGTTCATTTCGGCTGATATGCCGAAGCGATAGGAACATTGTCTATCTGTTCGGATCTCCTTTTTGGTAAAATTCAAAAGCGCTTTCGACAAATTCGGTTGCCCGCTCGATCATCTCCATCGCATCCTGTTCCCTGATCTGGTAACCGACACCATAGTCGCCCATATTTCGGGTGTCCTGGGCATCAATCATCCACCGATGGTATTTCCGGTCCATTCTTTCGGTTTTGGAAAACTCTCTTCCAAACCCTCCAATTACGGCGCCATGACTGGAATAGGAAAGCCCCAAAGATGCCAATAGGGCTTCTGCTGCATAAAACATGGCATAGTAGGCGCGGGATGCGGAAAAGGAAAAGAATCCTTTTTCATGGAGCAACCGAGCCGCAGAAAGACTCTCTTCTGCTTTATCGAAAAGAAGAGAGATGTCATCGCTCATAAAGGAATCCCCTCTTTTCGGACATTCATCAGGAAGGGAAGATTCCGATTCCGATAATCCTGATCGGAAACGAACACCCGCGACAGAACCACATCATGTTTCAAGCTGATCTCAGATGTGACTTCCGATGTTTCCCGAATCATTTGGCCATAATCGAATGGCCCCCGCAAAACGCATAGCACATCGATATCCGAAGACTCTGTCGAAGCGCCCCTGGATCGGGAGCCATAAAGGAATAAATTCACGAGGCGCTCACTTAGAATCCTTTTGAGGCCGTTTTTGTATTCATCCAGTATTTTTTGATTGGTTGAATATTCCATGAAACAATGCCCTCATTTTGGTTTCAGATCCTTTTGAAATCATATATCATTCTGCAGATTCACTCAAGAGCCAATCTCACTCCCTCTCCGGCTCAAAGCTCCGCTTGGCCGCAAGAAACGTCGGCAGATGCTTCAACCCATACCAAATGCTCCTCCGATGCTCCCAGATCCGCTTCCGAAACCGTCTCCGCCATTCCGGATCGGAGTAGAACCGCTTGACATGGGTGTTGTAGAGCTGATCCAGGGCTTCTTTGGATTCGATCCCCTTGGGCACGAAGACGAAGTTCAGGCAGTTCATCTTCCGCCAGTCGTAATCGAACTCCCCTTCCTCAAAGATGGTCTTCCAGACCGGCGCGCCGTAGAAGGGCGTAAATTTGGACATGTTCATGTCATCCAGCCCCAGGGACATGACAAAATCGCTGGTCTTCCGGATGGATGCCGGGGTCTCTCCGGGCAGGCCCATCATGAAAAGCCCTTTTGCCCGCAGCCCCTTCCCCTGGATTCGTTTGACCGTCTCCCGCACCTCGTCGAGGTAGACCCCGGGCTTGTGAGTCTCCAGCAGATCCGGATCTCCGGACTCGATGCCAAGGGAGAGCTGGAGGAATCCCGCGGCCTTCAACATCTCCAGAAGCTCGTCATCCGCATGGCCGGCCCGGACTGCGCAGTTGAAGTGCATCCCCAGCGGTTTTGCTGTCAACAGGTCGCAGAGTCCGGTGATCCGCTTCCGGTTGGCGGTAAAAAGGTCGTCGTAGATGGTGATATGGCGGACCCCGAACTCTGTGCGGAGATGCTTCATGTGGTCATAGATGTATTCCGCGGAATTGTACCGATACCCCCGCTTGAAGACCGATCGGTCGCAGTAGGAGCACTGGTAGGGGCAGCCCCGGCTGGTGATCAGGGTCGCGCCCGGGGTGCGGATGTAGCTGAAGAGGGGCAGGTTGTACCCCCGGGGAAAGCCATCGAGCTTTTCATATGCCGGAAACGGGAGGAAATCGAGATCCGGGATCGGGTCCCGGGGCGGATTGGCCATGATCTCCCCCTCCTTCCGCCAGACCAGACCACGGATCTTTTCCGGATCTTCCCCGGAGGCCAGCTCCGCAAGGGTCGCCTCCCCCTCCCCCATGCAGAGGTAATCGATCTTTTCGAATTTTTCCAGCAGGAATCCGCCCATCGCGGAGATATGAACCCCGCCGAAAACGGTTCGGATGCCGGGGTCGGCCGCCTTGATCCGGGCCGCAAGGTCGTATCCGTCGAGAAAGCCGGAGGTGGTTGCGGAAAAGCCTACGAGGTCGGGGCGGTATTTCAGGATCTCCGCTGCGTTGGCCTCGGTTCCGGGAACGGCTTTCGGGCCCAGGCAGTCATGGAGAAAGACCGCATGGCCCTCCCGGGACAGATAGGCCGCGATGGAGAGCAGCCCCAGCGGCGCCATGCGGTTGGCGGTGGCGGTGATGTCTTTTTTCCCCGGAATCCAGTTGGACCCGGCCGGATGAACGAGTACGATGCGCATAGGGTTTGAATCTCTTCTTCAGCCGGAAAGCCGGCCCAAAGGGGTTGAATTTATCGGACAAACCCGATATTTTCACCGGGTTCGGGCATGAGGCCCGCGGAAACAGGGGAATCATATAACGGGAGGGTAAAGTGCGCAATGATGGGATGGGATTACTTTGACAAGATCTACTGCATCTCCCTGACGGAACGGCCGGACCGTCGAGAGGATGCCCGGAGGGAATTCCAGGCAGTCGGGCTTTTGGAAAAGGTCGAGTTTCATATCGTGGACAAAAATCGGGCAGATCCGGAGCAGGGGGTCTATGAATCCCACATCGCGTGCATCCGAAAAGGGCTCGATGCCGGGGCCCGGCAGATCCTCATCTTCGAAGACGACATCGTTTTCGACCGATTTGATCCAAATGCCCTAAAAAACGGCATCGACTTCATGAAAGCCGACAAGGATTGGCATATGCTCTTTTTGGGATGCATGGTCAAAGGGAGCCGCTCGACGCGGTATCCGTCAGTGCGGGAGATCCGGTACCGGAGTTTGACCCATGCCTGTATTTTAAACCGGGAGTTTGCCCAGGGTCTGGCGCATAATCCCTGGCAGGGGGTTCCCTATGACGACATGCTGCGCGATCTCGATGATGACCGGTTCTATGCGATTTATCCCTCTTTTGCTTTTCAGAGCAGCTCCCCTTCGGACAACGAACGGTATCTGCCTCTGGACAGAATCCGACGGATTTTCGGGGGGCTGCGCCGGCTCCAGAAGATGAATGAAGTCTATCATCGGCATCGGCTGATCATCATCGGGGCGCATATTGCGGCTTTTATGGGCATTCTGGCATGGCTGATAACCTGAAACAAACGAACCCTTTCGTAAGAGAGCCAAATCCAGCTTTTCATTGGTTTACCCTTCTTCCGAAAGCCTGCCCCGCCAACTGCCGATCCCTCCCCCGGTAGGTTCCGTCAGCCATCTCCTTCCTGATGACCTGCTGGTAGAGCTTATACATCCGAATCATCTGGGACTCCTTTTCGTAAAATGTGTCCCATGCATACTGAAACAGTTCCTGGAGCCGCTCCGGGGTCATGTGCTTCGGCTGATAAACCACCCGGTCCGCGGAATACTGGTCCCAGTCATAGGAGAGAATCCGGCCCTGCCGGTGGAGATCGTCAAAGGCTTTGGTGTGGGGAAAGGGCGTCAGCACCGTGAACTCGGCAAGATCGAGGTCGATCTCCAGAAGGAAGTCGATGAGGCGGCGGATCTCGTCTTGGGTGTGGCTGTCCAGGCCGAGAAGAACCGTTCCTTCGACTGCGATCCCGTGGTCGTGGTATCTTCTTATCCGCTCCCGGATGTAGTCGGAGGTGTCGAAGACCGCCTGATAGACGTACCAGGCCCCGGCCCGGGCCGCGAGATCGAGGACTTCCGGGTCATCTTCGATGGGATGGCTGCACCACTTCTTTTTCAGCGGGATCATCTCTTTGAAGAGATCCTTTTCCCACTGGGTATCCTGGGCAAGGGAGTTGTCCACCAGGAAGAGGCGGTTGTTGTCGATCGCGGACATCTCTTCGATGGTCTTGTCGATGGGCCGGGGCCGGAACTTCCGGCCCCCGAGGTAGGCCACCGCGCAGGGGTAGCAGTGGAACCGGCAGCCCCGGGAGGCGTGTACCAGGTCGAACATCTGGACGCCTTTGTAGTTGTACAACTCCCGCTTCAAGATATCCCGGCGGGCCGTGCCCACCTCTTCGATGGGGGGGCGCTGCTCCATATAATTGTAGACCGGCTGCAGGTTTTTGGCCCTGAAATCGGCAAAGACCTTTTCCATCCGGCCCTCGGCCTCCCCCAGAAATACTGCATCGGCATGTTTTCCGGTCTCCTCCGCGTGGAGCATGGTCGCGATGCCGCCGAAGATCACAGGAACTCCCCGGCGCCGGTACCCGTCCGCAATGGCCCATCCCCGCTTCACCTGGGTGGTGAGCATCATGGAGATCCCCACAAAATCGACCGGTTCGTCAAAATCGACCGGCTCCAGGTTTTCATCGGTAAAGGCCACTTCCACGTCATCGGGAAGAGTCGCAGCAAAGACCACGGGGCCGTGGGGCGGCAGGTGGAACTCGGTCTGGCCCGAGAGCTTGGGCCACTTGGGATAGATCAGCTTGAATCTCATAAACTTTTACTCTTCGATCTTTTCGGCTTCGATCTTTTCGGCTTCGATCAGCTTCATTTTCAGATGGTATCCCGCGATGCCCCGGGTTTCCAGCTCCAGTTTTTCGGGGAACCTTTGGGCTTTCTTTTCCTGCTCATCTTCTTTATCATCTTCCTTATAATAGGGTGCGGGAAATCCCCGGACAATCCGTTTCACTCTTCCTTTGTAATACTGCTTCACCTGCCAGAGGCCCGTTTCAGGATCGGGGATCACATCCACGGTTTCCGACGGCTTAGGATGGTATCGGCAGAGGGGTTTTCCCGCTTTGGAAATCCCCGTTGCAACGGGCCCGCGTTCCGGTTCGAAGAAGATCAGCCGGATATCATCCATCAGCCCCTGCGCGAATTCTTCGGCATCAAAGGGCCGCAGCCCCCGCTCGATCTCGGTCTTCCCATCTTTGTTGCTTCTTCCCTGAAAGACCACCAGCCCCTCGACGGTCATCATGGCCGCTTCGATGGAGCGATCTTGGGGATGCAGGAGGATGACGCCCATCATGAGCCCTTTGCGGCCCCCGGGAGCCGTCATCTCCACCGAATGGACAAAACGCCAGGGGCCATCGGGAAAGACTTCTTTGCAGGCCGTTTCCAGTCTGTCCGCTCTGTTCAAGGAGAGGGGCCTGATCTCCGGCAGCCCTGCACATCCGTTCAGGATTCCCGCCA
>JAABSP010000192.1 GCA_011390345.1 Desulfobacteraceae bacterium | reverse complement strand
TGATGTACTTTGCCGAGGTCCGGGTGATGGGAAAGATGCAGTTCTTCTTCATGGAATATTGGTAGAGGTCGATCCCTCCGGCCTGAAAGAGAGCGAACCGGGCCCGGTCGAAATATTTCAAATAGTTGCCGTGCCAGACAATGTGCATGGGGTCCAGATCGTGAAAGGGCACGGTGAGGCCGATCTCATGGGTCAGTTTGTGGTGTTGGGTTTCAGGCATCTTTTTTGCTTTTCCTTTTGCAGTCCCTTTTTGGGTTCCTGTTTTCTCACAGTTGTGCAGAGAGCGCAAGCCAAAGGTTTCAAAGGAGCCGGGGCATACCCGGGGAAAACCGGCCAAAACCCGGCATACCGGTTGACAATCATCTCCTTTTCGGGGATATTGGGACATTTTCAACCATTGGAATCCCCTGGTAGAAATGGACCGGCGGGATTTGTTGGAGAGGGCAGGAGATGAAAAAGCAGGATGTGCCCCAGGATCATGATATGAACGAGGGGGTGAAGGAGATCGCCTATGCCGTGGACCGGGACGGCCGGTACGTCAAGGTGCAGAGCCTCGGCTGGGAGGCCAAGAACGCGGCCAATGCCCAGGCGTGGGAGCAGATCGAAGCCGGGGTCGCAGAGGTGATCCAAAAGATCGCATCCGGAGCGCGCAGCCCCCTGGCGTATCATATGGCTGTTAATCTGATGGACCCGGGCCTGCTGGCCAGCTATGCCGGGATCAGCCGGTGGCGGGTGGGGCGCCACCTCAAGCCGGGCGGGTTTGATAAGATGAAGCCGGAGATGCGTCGTCGGTATGCCGATATCTTCGGGATTTCGACGGAGCAGCTCGGACTTGTTCCTGAATCCGATTTCAAATCCGGTTTCGATTCCGAGCTTAAATCAGAACATAAATCCGGCTATGAACCGAACCGGGAGAAGCGCCGATGAAAGATATCCAAATTCCCTTCCAACACCAGCAGTCGGCCCACTGCGAGACCGGTGTGCTCTCCAATCTTCTCTCCCATCACGGGCTGAAGATCAGCGAGGCCATGATCTTCGGGATCGGCTCGGGCCTCTTTTTCGGCTACTTTCCCTTTATCCGGCTCAACAACCTCCCGTTAAGCGCGTTTCGGATCTCCACCGGCGGCATCATGAACCGGGCCATCAAGCGGCTGGGGGTGGGGATGCAATGGGAGAAGTTCAAAAGGCCCGATGCGGCCATGACTGCGCTGGACCGGAAGCTGGAGGAGAATCTTCCGGTGGGATGCAGAACCGGTGCATACTGGCTCTCCTATTTTCCCCGGCGGTACCGGTTCCATTTCAATATGCACAACCTGGTGGTCTTTGGCCGGAACAACGGGAATTATCTGATCAGTGATCCGGTCTTTCCGGACCCGGTGGAATGTCCTGCGGAGTCGCTGATAAAGGCGCGGTTTGCGCGGGGCCCCATGCCGCCCAAGGGCCGGATGTACACCATCTCTCAAATGCCGGAGGAGCCCGATCTCAGAAGAGCCGCTATCAAGGGCATCAAAGAGGTCTGCCGCACCATGCTCAAGGCCCCGGTTCCTCTGATCGGTGTCTGGGGTATCCGCTATCTGGCCAAAAAGGTGGAGCAGTGGCCCGGTAAACTGGGGGAGGAGAAGGCGGCCCTCCATCTGGGTCATGTGATCCGGATGCAGGAGGAGATCGGAACAGGGGGCGCGGGATTCCGCTTTATATATGGGGCATTTCTCCAGGAGGCGGCCGATCTTTTCGAAGATGATCGCTTCCACGATTTTTCGGAGCGGATGACGGCTGTTGGGGACCATTGGCGGGACTTTGCCCTGATCGGCTCCCGGATCTGCAAGGGCCGGGCATCGGATGCGGAGAACTACGGGGTGATGGCCGATATTCTCCGGGAGTGCGCGGGGCTGGAGGAGGGGCTGCTGAAGGATCTTTACAAAGCCGTAAAACAGCTTAAATCCTAAACATAAAATTATGGAGCAGAAGTCGATATACTGATGGGTCTTTTACACAGCGTTGCATTTCAGAAAAAGAGTCTGAAGGAAAAGAGTCTGAAGGAAGAGATCAAGGAGATGATCATCCGGGAGCTGAACCTGACGGACGTTCTTCCCCAAGAGATGGGCGATGATGACCAGCTCTTCGGAGAGAAGTTCGGCCTCGACTCCATTGATGCGGTGGAGCTGGTCTTTCAGATCAAGAACCATTTCGGGGTGGAGATCCGCAACATGAAGGAGGGGCGGCCTGCGCTCCAGTCGGTCAATACATTGGCCGAATTCATTGAAAAGCGGATGGCGGCCTGAGGCCCGAATGAGGATCGGATGAAGATCGGATGAAAGTCGCGGTCAGCGGGATGGGCTGTCTCTGCGGGGTCGGGGGGAGCCTTCCGGAATGTATGGAGACGCTGTTTCAGGGCCGGCGCAATCCGTGTCCGCCGACAGGATTCACCGCGCCCTTGAGCACGGAACATCCGATATTTTTGGTGGCCCGCGGCTTTTTCGATGAGAATCGCTTCAAAGATGTCTCCTGCTGCCGGACGGTGCAGCTCTCCCTGACCGCGGCGGCCGAGGCTCTGGGGGATGCGGGGCTGGACCGCAGATCTCTGAAAAAGGTGCGGGTGGGGGTCTCTCTGGGAACCAATGTGGTCGGCTCGGTGAACAATGAAGGGCTCTTCGGCCCGGAATCCGGAAACAGCCGTTTTACCTTGGCGGAACGCTTTGTCGCGT
>JAABSP010000137.1 GCA_011390345.1 Desulfobacteraceae bacterium | reverse complement strand
CCCGCGCAGAAGGTGCATTTGTCCATCTTCCCCCGGATGCCGAAGGCCTTCTGCTCCGGAAACTGGGGCGCGCCAAAGGGGCAGGCGTAGAAGCAGTAGCCGCACCCGATGCAGAGATCCTTGTCGTGGAGCACGATGCCATCTTCGGTGGTGTAGAAGCAGTCCACGGGGCAGACCGCGGCGCAGGGCGCATCGGTGCAGTGCATGCAGGCCGTAGAGACCGATTTTTCGCCCCGCTCGCCGTCGTTGATGGTCACTACATGGCGCCGGTTGATGCTCCAGGGGATATCATGTTCGTTGTTGCAGGCCGTGACACAGGCATTGCACTCGATGCACCGCTCCACGTCGCAGAGAAATTTCATTCGAGCCATTGTATTACTCCTTTCAGACCTAATCTCAGACCGGAGATCATGTGGGATAGATCCGACACAGGGTTCCCTTAGTCTCCTGCATCATGGTGACCGAATCATAGCCGTAGGTGGTGGCGGTGTTGCACGCCTCCCCGCGCACATAGGGAACCGCATCCTGGGGATACCGATCCTTCAGGTCTTTTCCCTGAAACCAGCCCCCGAAATGGAAGGGAGTCCAGACCACCCCGGGCCCCACCCGGTTCGTGATCATGGCCCGCACCATGATCCGTGCCCCTTCAGCCCCTTCCAGCCAGATATATCGGCCGTTTTGAACACCGGCATCGGCCGCGTCCACAGGGTTGATCTCGGCAAACATCTCCCGCTGCAGTTTGGCCAGCCACGCGTTGGAGCGGGTCTCGGCCCCGCCGCCCTCATACTCGACCAGACGGCCGCTGATGAAGACCAGCGGGTATTTCTTTGAGTGGTCCGTGGACTGGATCGACCAGTAGCGGGTCGGGACCCGCCAGAAGACCTTCCGGTCCGGATAGGTGGGATACTTTGCCACCAGATCGTAGCGCGGGGTATAGAGGGGCTCCCGGTGAATGGGGACCGGGTCCGGAAGGTTCCAGGCCACGCATCTGGCCTTGGCATTGCCGAAAGGCGCGCAACCGTGCAGGATGGCCACCCGCTGAATGCCGCCGGAGAGATCGGTCTTCCAGTTTATCTGGCCCAGCCGCTCCGACGCTAATGCCTGGGGTTCGCCCGACTCTCCCATCCAGTTGGAGACATCATCCATATCCCTGGCCACCTTTTGGATGAGGTCCATCTCCTCCGGGGTCAGATCCTTGGCCCATCCCAGTTCCGCCAGCATCCCATAGGTGAATTCAGGATAGCCGCCCTCGATCTCCGATCCCTTGCTCCAGACCCCCTCGGCCAGAAGGTTCTCGCTGTTGCGCTCGGTTCCGAAGCGGGCTCGGAAGACCAGACCGCCCTCAGCTACCGGCTTGCTCGGATCGTAGAGGATCGGTGTGCCGGGATGTTTCATCTCAGGGGTTCCCCAGCAGGGCCAGGGAAGGCCGTAATATTCCCCGTTGCAGGGGCCTCCTTTGGCCTGAAGGGTTGTGGTATCGAAGGTTCCCCGGTACTTTGAATGAAGCTTGAGCCGCTCCGGGCTCTGGCCCGTATAGCCGATGGTCCAGGTTCCCCGGTTGATCTCCCGGAGTACGTCTTCGATCAGGGGTTCGTCATTTTCAACCCGGATATTTTTGAACATCTTATCGGCAAAGCCGAATTTTTGGGCAAACTTGTAGAGGATCACATGGTCCGGCAGGGATTCGAAGACCGGGGCGATCACCTTCTCCCGCCACTGAATGGACCGGGAGGAGTTTGTCACCGATCCGTAGGTCTCGAACTGTGTGCAGGTGGGCAGCAGATAGGTATCCTCCTTCCGGTCGCTCATCACCGCCATATGCGTCGGGTAGGGGTCTGAGATGACCACCAGATCCAGCTTCTCCAGAGCCTTTTTCATCTCCACCCCCCGGGTCTGGCTGTTTGCCGCGTGACCCTGGAAGAAGACTGCCCGGAAGTTGCTGCTCTGGGATAGATTTGCCGGGTCCTCCAGCACCCCGTCGATCCATCGGGAGACCGGAATACCGGGGATGTTCATGGGATAGGCAAGTCCCCCTTCGTTGGGATATTCCCGATCGAACAGAAACCGGCCTTTGAGCCACTCGTAATCGATCCCCCAGACCCGGCACCAGTGCTGCCATGCGCCCTCGGAGAGGCCGTAATAGCCGGGCAGTGTGTGGCTGTTGGGGCCCACATCGGTGGCGCCCTGCACATTGTCGTGGCCCCGGAAGATGTTGGCCCCGCCGCCGGCCATCCCCACATTGCCCAGCGCGAGTTGGAGAATGCATGCGGCCCGGGTCTTGTTGTTGCCGATGTGGGACTGGGTCAGGCCCATGCACCAGATGATGGTTCCGGGGCGGTTTTCAGCCATGATCCGGGCCGCTTCATAGACCCTCTCCGGGGAGACGCCGGCCACGTTCTCCACAACTTCCGGGGGCCAGTTTTGGACTTCCCTTTGGATCTCATCCATCCCCCAGACCCTTTGGGCAATGTACTTCTGGTCCTCCCAGCCATTCTCGAAAATATGCCACAGCATCCCCCAGAGAAAGGCCACATCGGTTCCGGGCCGCAGCCGTACATAGAGATCCGCGTGCGCGGCCGTCCGGGTGAATCGGGGGTCCACCACGATCATCTGCGCGCCTTTCTCCTTTGCCCGCAGCACATGCTGCATGGCCACCGGATGGGCCTCGGCCGCGTTGCTGCCGATGAAGAACATGGCCCGGGCATTGTGGATATCGTTGAAGGTATTGGTCATCGCGCCGTAGCCCCAGGTGTTGGCCACCCCGGCCACGGTGGTGGAATGGCAGATCCGGGCCTGGTGGTCGCAGTTGTTGGACCCCCAGAACGCGGCGAATTTCCGCTGGAGATAGGCCCCTTCATTGCTCGCCTTGGAAGAGCCGCACCAGAAGATGGCATCGGGCCCCGACTCCTCCCGGATCTTCAAAAATTTATTCCCGATCTCCTCGATGGCCTGATCCCATGAGATCCGATTCCAGCGGCCATTTTGCAGTTTCATCGGGTACCGGGTTCTTTGGTCCGCAAAGCCGTGATGGCGCACCGACGCCCCTTTTGTGCAGTGGGAGCCGAGGTTGATGGGGGAATCCATGTCCGGCTCCTGGCCGATCCATACCCCGTTCTGTAGTTCTGCGATCACCCCGCACCCCACCGAACAGTGGGTGCAGACCGAGCGCCGGTATTCGATCTTCACATCGGGTCTGGGGATCTTCCTCTTTTCGGCTGCCGCTTCTTTCATGAAGGTGAAGGGGAGCATTGCCGCAATTGCTGCCCCGCCGGCCCCAAGCCCCGATTTTCGGAGAAAGGCCCGGCGATCCATGCTCCCGGCTCTTTTGGAAGGTTCTTTCCCTTTATTCTCTCCCTGATCTCTACTCATCTGACGCCTCCTCGATTTCCGATTCCGCTACCTTCCTGCATTTTGGTAATACTTTCGAATGTGATCCGTCATCCGGTAGCCGGAGCCGATCGGAGCGGAAGGCTTGGATAAGGCTGCCTCGGCCTTTCTCTTTTGGCCGGAAAAAAAGGCCCCAGCCGCAGATCCCAGAAAGGCTGCTTTGCGAAGAAAATTCCTGCGCTCCCGGCAGTATGCAGTTATTCGGGTTCTTTTTGCATGATCCATCATTTTTCCCTTCACTTATGCGCTCATGTTATGCGCTCATATTCTCGGTTTGGAAAAGATTCTCTATAGATTTGCTCTCCAGATCCAGATAGGTGCCTTCCATGCGGAAAAAGATGCTCCCTAAATTCCCGACCGCCTTATAGAAAGGGGTTTGGGCCATATTCTTCAGATCCGAAAAAAACCGGTCGATCCACCCGGTCAAATGGCATTGGTAAAAATGAATTCCCTCATCCGCGGAATAGTGGACGCTTCCGCAGAGCAGGGCCATGGTCTCGCAGAGCGCAGCCAAATGATCTTCCGGCTCTGAAACGCCGGATGCTCGTGCAATCCCCAGACGGTTGAGATCCTTTCGGATCTTGACCAGCGGAGGGCCTGAGAGCCGGCCAGTTTCGTACCAGGAGGCGTAGGGAATGATCCTTTTCCCGCGGATGCTGTAAAAGAGGCGTTGATATTCCGCGCTCTCCGAAAACAGATCGGTCCAGATCACTGCTTTTCGCAGTTCCTGCCAGGCCGCGGTGGCCTCACCTCCGGGAGGGGCTTTCTCCGGAATCTCTTTCAGTAATTCAAAAAGCGGCTTATCCGGCGGCTTGGCCAGCATGCGGGCCATCAGGCTGTAGAAATGTCCCCGCAGAAGATCTTCAGACGCAATATCGATGCTCATTCGGAGTCCTTCTCCTTTCTCTTCTCGTAGATATCTCTGATCCGGCACTCCCGGCACATCCGCAAACGCTGTTTCTCCCTATCCGTTGCAAACATCCAATGTCCTGCAAGGCGCTCTGTCAGGGTCTCGATCATCTTTCTGGTGGCAAATGGGCTGCCGCATCGGATGCAGGATAAGGGAACATCAGCCTTCAAAGAACGGAATTCGGGTTTCAGATATGCTCCAAAGGCGATTCTCGGATGGAGGTTCAAAGCCTTTTCCGGACATACGGATGCGCATTGACCGCACTGGATGCACTCGGCCTCTTTGAAGAGAAGACCGGGAAAAGCCTCCCCGGCCCAAGAGAGGGCTCCTGTGGGGCAGAGGGAAACGCAGGCCATGCAGAGGGTGCAGGCATCTCCATCCGGAAGAACCTGGCCGTATGGGGCCCCTTCCTGCAGTTGGATGATTTTTTCTTCCATGTTCCTGTTTTCCGCCAGCCTTTTCAAAGCCCAACAGAGCAGTTCCCTTTTGGAGCCGTCAAATGGGAAGCCTTCAAATTGGGAGCTGTCAAATTGGAATCTGCTAAATTGGGACATGTCAGGGGGCAGGGCCCGAGAAGCTTCTGCAAGATCCGTCAGCAAGAGCGGAAGCGGAAGCGATTCTGCTCCGTCCTCATGCAGGGTGATGGCCTCTTTTGGGTATCCCAGGCCAGTGACAAATTGGCGGGCCCAACCGATTTGCTCCTGCAGCAGATCCAAAGTCTCTTTATCGATTCCTTTATTGCCCCCTTTATTTCCCCTTTTATCAAGGATTGACCCCGCAACAACCATGACCCCGGCCCTGCCGCAGGAAAGGGCAGCAACAAGGTTTTCCATGCCCAGCGCGCGCATAGGCTCGAATGGAATGTTGACGATTGCTCGATTCGGCAGCGGGCTGACCCGGTCCGAATCCTCCTCTGGGGGATGAAAAATCACCATCGACGGGTGGGGATTTCTGGCTGCACTGAGCAGTTTTCCCTTCATGACCTGCAGGCTCTTTTCATATGCAGGATCATCAAATCGAATCGTACCCGATTTTATTTCAACAGAGCCGGGGGGGGTTAGGATCTCCATGCTTGACGTTGTTCTGTAAGCCGCTGCAATGGAATCGGACCGATCATCCGGATAAGAGGGCAGATCCGCATCTGAAACCGGTTCTTCCTTCAGCCGTTCCCGATGATGGCGCATGTCTGCGGTTTCCACATCTCCCAAGGGAACGAAGGCCCGGTAATTGCCGTTGTAATCATCCAGGCCATCATTTCCCCGGCCCTTTCCGGATTGCAGATAAGCCCAAATCCTGTCTGCAGGAGATTCGGGCAGGGATTCGGCCTTGGCCTCTGTTTGCGATTCATGGATCGGATTGGGTCCGGTGAGGTTGACCGCGGACATCGGTTTTGTCTCCTGTTTACGGATGAAAAGATATTTCGGGTTTGGAAGAACAGTTGGATTTCGTCATTCTGATCAAGATTTTACAAGATGCTTCAGAAGTTCAACTATACTGTCAAATACCGATTTTGATCTTTTGATAACCTGATT
The DNA here is from genome assembly GCA_011390345.1 of Desulfobacteraceae bacterium. Taxonomy (GTDB): domain Bacteria; phylum Desulfobacterota; class Desulfobacteria; order Desulfobacterales; family JAABSP01; genus JAABSP01. Next base: position 4,180 of record JAABSP010000137.1, on the reverse strand, counting down.
TCTGATCTACAGGATCAGCCTGTGCATTCTCTGGTTTTTTTGTTTTGCCGGAAAAATTTTCCAAGGAGGTTTGGGGCAGTGGTCCGAAGATGCATGGATTTTTATGGAGAGAGGAAATGGCTCTGGGGATTCATCAAAGAACTTGTCGGAAATATTGCCACATAAAAAAAAGGGCGGGGGAAAACCCCGCCCTTAACACAGAAGGAAATACGAAATGCCGGTTACCAAATCCTGGTTACCAAATGCCGGTTACTTCAGGTGTATCACAAAGATATTGCTATCCTCTACTTTCCGCCGAACGCATCCTCTGCGATATCCACAGCCGCTGGGTTGCTGTTCAGGATCGCGATCATCTTCCCGATGGAGATCGGCAGCACCGAATGGATGAAATACTCCGCGCTCTTGATCTGCCCCTCGTAGAAGAGATCATCCTTTTTGCTCTTGCCGAGCTTCGACTTTGCGATCGCAGCCCGCCACAAGAGCATCCATGCCATGACCACATCGCCTGTCACCTCCAAAAACGGATGGGCAAATGCAAAGGCCGCGAGCACCTGCGGGGACATGGCCAGACTCCCCATGTGCATTCCGACTTCTCCCAGCTTGTTGACGCCCTTGTTGAACCGCTCGGCCAGATCCTCCAGACCCGCATCTTTGGCCTCCGCGATGGTCTTGTTCATCTGAGAGAGAAGATCCATGACCGGCTTGCCCTTGTTCATCCCGAGCTTGCGGCCCAGCAGGTCCATGGCCTGGATGCCGTTGGTTCCCTCGTAGATCATGGTGATCCGGCAGTCCCGGAGGAGCTGCTCCTGGGGGTACTCCTTGATGTAGCCGTAGCCGCCGTACACCTGGACCCCGGTGCTGCAGATGTCAAAGGAGCGGTCCGTGACATACCCCTTTGCCACCGGGGTGAGCAGCTCGATCAGCCCCTGATATTTTGCGGCCTTTTCAGGATCTTTTTCAGTGGCATGTTTGTCATCGAGATAGGCCATATAGTAGATAAGGCTGCGCATTCCCTCTACATACGACTTCATGGAGATCAGCATCCGGCGCACGTCCGGGTGCTGGATGATGGGCACATTCGGCGCGTCCGCATCCCGCATCTTAAGGAGATTTTTGCCCTGCACCCGCTCTTTGGCATAGTTGACCGCGTAGAGATAGGAGGCTGATGCACAGGCCAGCCCCTGCATTCCGACCAGGAGCCGGGCCTCGTTCATCATCAGAAACATGGCCCGCATCCCCTTGTTCTCCTCGCCCAGAAGCAGGCCCCGGCACTTGCCCTTGCTGCCCAGCGACAGAGAACAGGTGGAGTTGCCGTGGATCCCCATCTTCTCCTCGATGCCGGTGCAGACCGCATCGTTGAACTCGCCCAGACTGCCGTCATCATTGACCCAGAACTTGGGCACGAGGAAAAGGGAGATCCCCTTGGTTCCGGCCGGCGCGCCCTCGATTCTGGCCAGCACCGGGTGGATGATGTTCTCGGTCAGGTCGTGCTCGCCGCTGGAGATGAAGATCTTGTTGCCGGTGATGGAGTAGGTTCCGTCATCGTTTCGGGTGGCTGCGGTGGTGAGCGCGCCTACGTCGGAGCCGGCCTCGGGCTCGGTCAGCAGCATGGTTCCGGTCCATTTGCCGGTGTACATGTTCTTCAGGTAAAGCTTCTTCTGCTCATCGGTGCCGAAGGCCTCCACCAGCTTTGCCGCGCCGTGGGTGAGGCCGGGGTACATCATGAAGGCGTAGTTCGCGCCGTTGAAGTAGTCACTGGCGGCCAGCGCCACGGTCTTGGGCATCCCCTGACCCCCCCACTCCGGATCTTCGGGCATGGCCAGCCACTCGCCTTCGACAAAAAGCTCGTAGGCCCGATGAAAGGACTCGGGAACCGCGACCTTGCCGTCTTCAAAGCGGCATCCCTCTTCGTCGCCGATCTTCTGGGTGGGCAGGATCTCCTTGATGGCCAGGTTTCTGGCCTCGGTGACGATCATATCCACCACTTTCTTGTTGAACTCGGCAAACTTCTCGTGCTTGCTGAACTCTGCTACCTTGAACTGCTCGTGAAGCACGAAATCCACGTCCCTGCGATCTGCGATGACTTGTGCCATGATCTTCTCTCTCCTTTTTTATGGTGCGTATATCAATTATTGGCTGTTGCTGCTATTCTCTGGATTGCCGATCCCTCGAATAAAGAGATCGATGAGCGGATCGGCCATGGAGACCAGGTCATATTTGCCCCCGGAGCGGAGCCAGGTGTTGATCACCTCGTCCACCGCGCCCAGGATGAATCTTTTGACAAGGCTGAGATAGAGATTCTTCCGGATGGTTCCCTCGGCCTGCCCCTGCTCCACGATCTCGGCCACGATGTCAAGATAGAGCTTGGTCATCTCCCGGATCTCGTTTCGGACCAACTGGTCGTTCTGCCGGGTCACGGCCTGGTAGACAATGGCCATGTTCCGGTCCCGCTGGAACTCTGCCAGATGGCAGCGGATCAGATTTCTCAGCTTCTCGGCCGCGTTCTGGGCATTATCCACCTCCTGCCGGAATAGGTCGAAGACCTGCCGGGTCTTGTAGGTGAAGAACTGGATCAGGATGTCATCCTTGTTCTTGAAATAGAGATAGATGGTCCCGTCCGCAACCCCGGCCTCTTTCGCGATCTGGGAGATGGTGGCCTGGTAGAAGCCCTTTTTGGCAAAGACCTTGACCGCAGCCTCCAGAATCCGGTTGTATTTGTTGTTTGACTTCCCCTTGCCGTTGATGATGGACCTCCGTTTAGAACCATTAGATCGAACAATGAATGAACATTCATTCATTTATCAGGGTAAGATCCTTCCTGTCAAGAAAAAAATTACAGTTTAATAGGTGCATATGGGGATTTTTTCTTTGGGGAAGCGCTGGAATATCGCAATGAGGAGGGATTCATTCAAGGCTCTTTTTTCCCTTCTTCCCGAAAAAAGATGCCGGCCTGGTATTTTGGGATTTCGTTTGCCAATCTACCGCGGGGAATGGTAAGTTTTTAAAAGGTTCTCTTTGCCGCGGCCCCGCGGCCCTTGAAAGCAGAAAAACCGAAACAGAAAACATATCCGCAGTCGAGGAAAAAAGTATGAAACAGTACGATCTTATCGCCATCGGAACCGGATCTGCCATGAACATCCTCCAGGCCCTTCTGGAGATGAAGCCGGACATCAAAGCCGCGGTCATCGACAAGGACCCGCCCGGCGGGATCTGCCTCACCCGGGGCTGTATCCCCACAAAGATCCTGCTCTATCCGGCCGAACTCCTCCGGATGCTGGACAGTGCGGCCGATCTTGGGCTGAAGATCCATCTGGAAAAGCCCGATTTTCCCCGGATCATGGAGCGGATGCGGAAGATGATCCACGGGGATATCGAAGCGATCCGGGAAGGGCTTTCAAAGGCCGACAATATCGACTATTACGAGGCGCCTGGGGCATTTACCGCTCCTTACCAGGTGACGGTGGACCGAAAGGAGATCACCGGAGACCGCTTCTTTCTCTGCACCGGCTCCAGAGTCCATATCCCGAAAAATATCAAAAACCTCGAAACCACCGGCTATCTGACTAGTGACACGGTCCTGGAACTGACGGAGCTGCCGGAAAGCATCGCGATCATCGGCGGCGGGTATATCGCGGCCGAATATGCCCATTTCTTCTCTGCAATGGGGGCAAAGGTCGCGATCATCGGCAGAAACCTGCGACTGCTGCCGCAGGAGGAGCCGGAAGTCGGGACATTTGTCCGACGGGCCCTTTCAGAGCGGATGGTGGTGCTGACGGGCCATGAGGTGGTGGAGGTGGGGGAGATCAGCGCGGGCAAGAAAAAGGTGGTGGCCCTCGATCTTTCCACGGGCAAACAGAAGAAGATCCTGGTGGATGCGATCCTGATCGCGGCCGGCCGGGAGTCGAACAGTGATATTTTACATCCGGAAAAGGCCGGGATCGAAACCGATCCTGCCGGATGGATCGAGGTGGATGAATATCTCCAGACGAGCCAGCCGAACATATGGGCCTTCGGAGACGCCAACGGAAAGCATCTCTTCAAGCATGTGGCCAACTACGAATCCCGGGTGGTCTATTACAATGCGGTGTTGGGGGAGAAGGTCGCGGTGAAATATGATGCGGTGCCCCGCGCGGTCTTCACCCATCCGGAGACGGCCGCGGTCGGCATGGGGGAAGTCGAA